>JBCCEE010000694.1:0-3800 GCA_039030415.1 Acidobacteriota bacterium | reverse complement strand
GCAGCGCGTCCGCCGGGTACCCTTGAGCGCTCCCGAGCGCCCCTTCATCTCGAATCTGACGGGGCGCTGGATCACCGATCGTGAAGCTACGGACCCGGGATACTGGGCGCGCCATCTGCGGGGCACAGTGCGGTTCGCAGCGGGCGTTGAGACTCTGCTCGACGATTCGGTTTCGGTGCTTCTCGAGGTGGGTCCTGGCCGGGCCTTGAGCTCACTCAGTCGTCAGCACACCGCCTACGGAGAGCATCATGACGCGGTCAGCTCGATGCGGGCTCCCAAAGACCAGAATACGGACGACGGGGCAGCGGCTCTGGCCGCCCTGGGACATCTGTGGCGTTCGGGGGTGGCTATCGACTGGCAGGGCTTTTATGCCGACGAGAACAGGCGGCGGGTGACGTTGCCGACCACGCCGTTCGAGCGCCAGACTTACTGGATCGACCGCCGGCCGATGGTCGAGGTGAAGGCTGAAACGCCTGCGATCCCGGCGCCGGAGGTAGCTCAGGAGTCTAGTGCCTCAGCCAATTCGAGCCGCGAGACGCCGCCCGGCGTGGTTTCCCGTCGCGACCGCCTCGGGACGGCCCTCAGCGATCTCTACCTCAACATCACCGGCAACGAGCTGGCATCGACCGCTACCGAGAGCTCATTCCTAGAGCTGGGCATGGATTCGTTGTCTCTGATGCAGCTGAGCCAAGGCGTGAAGGAGCGCTTCGGCGTCGACATCGCGTTCCGGCGGCTGCTGGAAGAGGTCGAGAGTCCGGGCGATCTGCTGAGCTTTCTCGAAGAGCACTGCTCACTGCCCGATTTCGAGGATGCTCCCGAGCAGGAGCTCGAAGCTCCGCTGACCGCCGCGTTGGGCTCGACCGAAGATGCGGCGTTGGTTCAGGCCGTGGCTCACGGTGAGCTGTTGAGTGAGGCCGAGCCCGCCCTGCCGACCGGAATGGCTCTGGACCGAGCCGTTGGAGAGCATATCGAGCGCCTTTCTCGGCAGCTCGACTGGCTGCGTCAAAGCTGGCTCGCCGAGCGTCAGGGCGGCGGGACGACGCGTTCTGCCGTACCGGCTCCGGCGGCGTCGACGGTCGTCGAGTCGCCACCGCCAGGTCCCCGGGACACGAAAGCTTCGCGGTCGGCTTCGTTCGGGCCTTGGCGGCCGCTGAACAAGCGTCGCGACGACGGGCTGAACGACCGTCAGCGTCGCTATCTCGAAACGTTCACCACTCGATACGGTGAGCGTACCGCGCACTCCAAGGCGCTGACCCAGGAGCATCGTGACGTCTTGGCAGATGTTCGCGTGCCGTTGGGTTTCCGTCGGCTGTGGAAAGAGCTGATCTACCCGATCACCGCAGAGCGTTCTGCCGGGTCGCGACTGTGGGATGTCGACGGCAACGAGTATGTCGATCTAGTTATGGGCTTTGGTGTCAATCTCTTGGGGCACTCGCCGCCTTTCGTCACCGAAGCGCTGGCTCAGCAGCTGGGAGAGGGCATCCAGATCGGTCCGCAAACCGAGCTCGCGGGGCGAGCCGCTCGGCTGTTGAGCGAGTTGACCGGCTGTGAGCGCGTGTGCTTCTGCAACACGGGATCCGAAGCCGTGATGGCGGCTCTGAGGCTGGCCAGGACGGTCAGTGGCCGCAACAAGATCGCGTTCTTTTCCGGCTCTTACCATGGCATCTCGGACTCCGTCCTGGCCCGGGTCCGGGGAAGTGGCGAGAAGCGCAGCAGCGTCCCCATCGCGCCGGGTATTCCTCAGAGAATGGTCGATGACTCGCTGATTCTCGACTACGGTCACCCCGAGTCTCTCGAGATTTTGGAACGTCGGGCCCGTGAGCTCGGGGCGGTACTCGTCGAGCCGATCCAGGCCGCGCAGCCGACGGTACAGCCGAAGGAGTTCCTGCAGCAGCTGCGCGCGCTGACTCGGCGGCTCGAGATACCGCTGATCTTCGATGAGATGATCACCGGGTTTCGCGTGCACCGAGGCGGTGCCCAAGCCTGGTTCGATGTCCAAGCCGACCTTGTGACCTATGGCAAAGTCGTCGGTGGCGGTCTGCCCATTGGCGTCGTCGCCGGCAGTGCGACCCTCATGGATGCTGTCGATGGCGGCTTCTGGCGCTTCGGGGACGACTCCTATCCGACCGCGAACCAGACGGTGTTTGCGGGAACGTTCAGCAAGCATCCGCTCGCTCTGGCGGCTGCGGTCGCGGTTCTCGAGCATCTGAAGGATCAGGGATCAGAGCTCCAGCAGCGCTTGAACGAGCGTGCGGCGCAGCTGGCCGAGACCCTGGACGCGTGGTTCAAGCGCGAGGGCCTGCCGATTCACATGGATCGTTTCGCCTCCTTGTTCCGCTTCAACTTCGCGCCGGAGCTCGAGTTCGCGGATCTCTTTCCGGTCCACATGATCGAGCGCGGCATCTTCATGGGCGGTCGAAGCTGTTTCCTCTCGACGGCTCATACGGATGAGGACCTGCAGCGCATCCTGGCGGCTGTCGAATCGTCGATCTCCGCGATGCGCAGTGGCGACCTGATGCCGCACGGACCGGGCGGTCAAAAGCCGCTGACGCTCGACGCCGTCAGTGCGTCCGTGGCTTCGAGTCCGGAAGTTTCGGTTTCTGACACGCTGGCGATCCCTCTGACCGAAGAGCAGCAGGCGCTGTGGATGGCGGCCCAAATGGGGCAGGGAGCCTCACAGGCCTACAACGAGGTGATTGCGCTTCGGCTCAAAGGCAGGCTCGACACACTGGCTCTCGAGCGCGCACTCGAAACGCTGGCCGAGCGGCATCAGGCCTTGCGGACCGTATTCGATCCGAGCGGTGAGCAGCAGCTCATCGGCTCTCGGGGCGCGTTCGGACACGAGCGGGTGGAGCTGCGGCATCTATCGCCGGAGAGCGTAGGCGCTGAAACGCAAGGGTTGCTGAGGCGTTTGAGCCTCGCGCCGTTCGATCTGGTGCAAGGTCCTTTGGCACGCTGTGTGACCCTACGCACGGCAGCCAACGAGCACCTGTTGGTCCTAGTGTTTCATCACCTGATCATCGACGGTTGGTCGCTCGACGTCGTGCTCGACGAGCTATGCCAGCTCTACGCGGTCTATCACACGGGAGCCGCGGCCGAGCTGCCTCCAGCAGCTCGCTTCAGCGACTACGTCCTGGATCAGCAGGCGCCCGAGCAGCAAAAGCAGGCCGAAGCCTATTGGCTGGAGCGTTTTCAAGCGCCGCTGCCGGTCTTCGAGCCGCCGACCGACCTTCCGCGTCCGGCGTTCGAGACCTTTACCGGTGAGCGTGCGCAGCGGGTCTTGACGGAACCGCTGGTGACGGCGCTGCGAGATTTCAGTCGACGTCTGGGCATCACGTTCCAGATGTCACTGCTAGGGTCGTTTCAGCTGCTGCTGCATCGCTTGACCGGTGGCGACGACCTGGTGGTCGGCGTACCGGCAGCTGGTCAGACCGATCTGCCGGGGGAGACGCTGGTTGGCTATTGCATTCAGCTGATGCCGCTGCGCAGCCAGGTCGTGATGGGTCAAAGCATCCGTGACTACTTCCTCATCGAGCGCCGCAATCTTCTCGATGCCTATCAGCATCGCAGCTATCCTTTGGCTCGACTCATCCGAGAGCTGGACATCGAACGAGATCCCAGCCGTCCTCCTCTGGTCGGGGTGATTTTCAACCTCGACCGGGCAGGATCACCTCCCGGCTTTGCGGGGTTGGTCGTCGAGCCGGTCGAGATGCCGACGCCAGGCGCCAAATTCGAGCTCAACCTCAGGTGTTGTTGGTGCTCCAAGTGTCGGAACCGTTGCGCTTGGCGAAGACGGAGTT
>JBCCEE010000693.1:0-3826 GCA_039030415.1 Acidobacteriota bacterium | reverse complement strand
TCAGCCGGATGGACGAAGGCACTGAACGCCCAGGCGCTGGGCGGGCGGTCATGCCGTCACTGCCATCCGTTTCGCGGCGGGTCGCTGTACCCCTTGCCTCACTGGAGACAGCGCTCGCGGAGGCCGGTGCTGCGGCATCGCCGTATCTTCGAGCCTTGGTCGGTGAGGCGCGGGCAGCCACGACTCGTATTCTCTACGGCGGATCGGCCAACCCCTCGAACGTTGGCGACCTCATTGCCCAACCCGACATCGATGGCTTCCTGGTTGGCGGCGCCAGCCTTGACTCTGGCAAATTCCTCGATATCATCAGGGTTTGCGCCCAAAGTCGCTAGCCCGCTTATTCAAAGCTGCTAGCAGGCCCAGCTCGATCGAGTCCTTCCTGCCAAGCTGCGGCGCCCAGTCCCAACCCATTCTGAGGATTATTCACAATGGTCTTTCTGTTCTCCACGATACACGTGTTGATCTGCCTCTTTTTGATCCTCGTCGTTTTGCTGCAACAGGGCAAAGGCGCGGATCTCTCGGTCTTTGGAGGCGGCGGCACGATGACCGCGTTCGGCGCCCGCGGCGCGGCGACTCTGCTGCACAAGATGACGGTGTTCGCCTTCGTCGGCTTCATTTTCACCACTCTGATCATCGGAGTGCTGCAGAAGCGAGGCAGCGCCAGCTCGGTAATGGGCGACGTGCCGGTAGTAGAAGAGCCGGTGGCGACACAGGAAGGCGAGGAAGCCGAAGAGATCGTAGGCGCGCTGCCGGAAGACGAGGGCCCGGATGCTGAGGCCGCGGAAGTCACTGCTGACGGCGAAGCGTCGGCCGACGAGGTCAAACCGGAAGCCGAGACGTTCGAAGATTCCGACTCGACGAGCGGCGATGGCGAGGACGCTGACGGCAGCGCTAGCGAGGGAGAGAGCAGCACCAACTGATCGGCCAGCATGAGAATGAGCCGGGCTAGTTGTCCTCGACGCCCGGCTTCTGTAGACTTGCCCGCCTTGCCGAAGTGGCGGAATTGGTAGACGCGCACGGTTGAGGGCCGTGTGGGGTTAAACCCGTGCCGGTTCGAGTCCGGCCTTCGGCACCATATCTTCCCTCAAACATCACGCTGCCAGACCAGCCTCTCGACTTCCGACTGCGGCTCGAGAGGCCTTGGATCCAGCGTTCGGGTTGCGGGCCGCTGCGCCAGCGTCGACCCGCCCTTTGGACCCTCGCCGCCTCGGGCTCGTATTACCTAATGGAGCTCGAGCGAGCGGGCGATGACGTCTGAGCGCAGCGGCCCCGGAAAGGAGCTCGATCATGTCTCACGAATCCACCGTCACGCCCACCACCACGACCGGTACCGTGAAGTGGTATAGCCTCGCCAAGGGTTACGGATTCATCGAGAGCGAGCACGAAGGTGCAGGCCAGGACATCTTCGTTCACTATTCAGATGTCGCTGGCGAAGCGCTCGTCGAGGGCGAGAGCGTTTGCTTCGAGCTCGTCGACAGCCCCAAGGGGCTCAAGGCCCAAAACGTCACCCGGGCCCACCGAGTCGCCTGCTGACCTGTCGCCTGCGATCATGGCCCGCGGTGCTCGTACCGCGGAACCCGAACCGAGACCCCGTGAAGGGGTGTCACAGCAGACGGCGAGACCGGGCGGCGAACCCCCTCTCGGCGTCGACTCGCCAACAGCAAAAAGGGCGCACTATGTGCGCCCTGGGGTAGCTGTCTTGGAACAGATGCCTAGCTCAGCCGAGCTTGGCGTTCCAGCTGTCGATCTGGTCTTTCATCTGCTCCATGAGGCCGCTGGTGTCGCCTTCGATCTTCACGGATTTCATGGCGTCACCGCCGGCGATGGCGTTCACCACGTCCTGTCCCGAGACGACGCGGCCGAAGACCGTGTGCTTGCCGTCGAGCCAGGGGGTTTCTACGTGGGTGATGAAAAACTGGCTGCCGTTGGTGCCGGGACCAGCGTTGGCCATGGAGAGGATGCCCGGACTATCGTGCTTGAGGTCGGTGATCTCGTCGCCGAAACGATAACCTGGGCCGCCGCTACCGGTCGCGGTAGGATCACCTCCCTGGACCATGAAGTTGGGGATGACACGATGGAACGTGACCCCGTCGTAATAGCCACGCTGCGCCAGATTGACGAAGTTGGCGACGGTCATCGGTGTCTTGTCCGGGGTGAGCTCTAGGCGAATATCTCCCTTATCGGTCTCAATGACGGCGAACATTGCTTTCCTCCGCTGGTGTATGAGTGGGGTCCGGACGATTCGAGAACTGGGTCCGGTAGGACTCCGGACCAGCGATCTCGCCGACATCCGAAGACTCCCATCATAGCAGAGGACCCGGCAGGCAAATCGTGCAGGCGAGCCACAACCATGAGCCGATCGGAGTCGTCCTGGCGGGCGGCGACTCGCGACGCATGGGTCGCGACAAGGCCCGTTTGCGGGTCGCGGAATCCAGCTTGGCCGAACGTGCAGCGGTTCGGCTCTACGCCGTTTGCACCGAGGTCGTGATCGCCGACCGCGGTCGCCGGGTTGTAGCTGGAGAACGCTCAATTGCCGACGGACCGGGCCGGGGGCCCGCTGCCGCGCTGCTCGGGGCCGCCGAGGTCTACCCGGGTCGCAGCCTGCTCGCCTTGGCCTGTGATCTGCCGGCGGTTACGACGGAGCTACTGCGGCACCTCGCCAGGCCCCCAGGCTCGGCAGCCGAGCTCGACGCTCACGTGCCGCGTTGGCAGCGCGGCATCGAGCCGCTGTGTGCTCTTTATCTTCCCTCGGCTCTGGCGGCATTGTCTGTGGAGGTCGCGGCGGGTCGTTTTGCGCTGCACCGACTGCTGAGAAGCGATCATTTGCGGTCACGCTACCTCGAAGGGACAGCCCTCACCCACTTTGGTGCTCCCGAGCGCCTGTTCTCGAATCTCAATACGCCGCAAGATTTGGCGCGGTGGCAGGGGCTCGCGTAACCCTCAGGCGCTCCTGCGAAAAGCTCTATTTGTCGACCGCCAGGGCTACCCCTGCTCGCTTGCGAGCGAGGTTGCTGGAACGATAGACTCGACATTACTTGCGCGATTTTGCGATCAGCAACAATCACTTCATAGATACTGCGTTTCTCGCCGCTCCGATACAAGCCGAGAGCCGTTGAAGCGCTGACTTCAGGAGATAACGGATGGGCACCGCCAAGCTAATTTTGGATGGTAAAGAGTACGAGCTTCCCACCGTCGTAGGCTCTGAAGGAGAGGTCGGCGTCGACATTTCCAAGCTGCGCGCGCAGAGCCGAGCCATCACCATCGACTCCGGCTATGGCAACACCGGCAGCTGCCACAGCGATATCACCTTTATCAACGGCGAGCAGGGCATCCTGCGCTATCGCGGCTATCCGATCGAGCAGCTCGCCGAGCACGCCAGCTTCAGCGAGGTTTGCTACCTGCTGATCTACGGTGCGCTGCCCAATCGCCAGCAGCTCGACGACTTCAACGAAGGACTCACCTACCACAGCATGCTTCATGAGGACATGAAGAAGCTGTTCGAAGGTTACCCGCCCAACGCCCACCCGATGGCGATCCTGTCTTCGATGGTGACTTCGCTGGCGACCTACTACCCCAACGCCCACCAGGAAGACCGCATCGATCTCAACATCGTGCGCCTGCTCTCCAAGGCGACGACCATCGCCTCGCTGTCCTACAAGAAGTCGATCGGCCAGCCGTTCATCTATCCGCGCAACGACCTCAGCTACACCGAGAACTTCCTGCACATGATGTTCGCGGTGCCGGCGGAGCCCTATCAGATCAATTCGGTGGTCGAGCGGGCGCTCAACCTGCTGCTGATCCTGCATGCCGACCACGAGCAGAACTG
>JBCCEE010000692.1:0-3838 GCA_039030415.1 Acidobacteriota bacterium | reverse complement strand
CTACCTGCTGGCCCGCGGCGACACGAACTTCAACTATCCGGCCGGTCATGGGTGCGGCGCAGCCGCCAGCGACCGCCGAAACGGCCTGCTGCGGGAAGCGTGAAATAGCTTCGAGCTCGCTGCCGCATCCGGCACCGTGAACGGCCACGCGTTGACCGATCTCGCCGATGTGGAACTGCCGACGGACGCCGTCGATCTCGGCGACGAGCCTGCCGTCCTCGGCCTCGATCAGGCGGACCCTGTAGGCCTGCGGCTGGCGCTCCGATGCCTCACCTTCGTTCGTGACTTGCATCGTGAATTGGTTGCCGACTTCAGCATGGTAGTGCACGACGCGGCGCTCGCCGTCAGCATCGAAAGCCTGCTCCTGAGGCCGCCAGGGGTTGTTGCGCCAGCCCGAAGGAATCCCACCCGGGTGTGGGCCACCGAGCTTGCGCCGCGCTCGGAAGCGATACAGGGTCGCGGCAATGGCGTGCTGTGCTCTCGCGTGTCGAGCGTTGTCTCGAGTCCGAGCGCTGGTGGGCATATGCGTCGCGATGAAGCCGGTATTGACCGCCCCCTGGCGAAACGCTTCATGCTCGAGCGTGGCGAGCAGGAAATCATGATTGGTGATCAGACCGCCTACCGCGAGCTCGGAAAGCCCGCGGTGCAGGCGCCGAACGGCCTCATCCCGCGTCGTGCCGTGGGCGATGACCTTGGCCAGCATCGGATCGTAGTGAATGCCGATCGTGTCGCCCTGCTCGATGCCGCTGTCGACCCGCAGGCCCGGCAGCTCGGGCACGGCCCACAGTGAGACGGTGCCGGTGGCGGGCAGGAAGTCTTGGCTTGGATCCTCGGCGTAGAGTCGCGCTTCGATAGCGTGCCCCGCGAGCTTCACGTCGTCTTGGTTGAAGGTCAGAGGCTGGTCACGCGCGATATCGACCTGCAGCCGAACCAGGTCCAGCCCCGTTACTGCTTCGGTTACCGGGTGCTCGACCTGCAGGCGGGTGTTCATCTCGAGAAAGTAGAACGCTCCGGTCTCATCCAGCAGGAATTCAACGGTGCCGGCGCCCTGGTAGTCGACGGCGTGAGCCAAGGCAACGGCGGCTTCGCCCATGCGGGCTCGCAGCGTCTCTTCGACCGCGGGTGATGGCGATTCTTCGAAGACCTTCTGGTGGCGGCGCTGGACCGAGCAGTCGCGCTCGAAGAGGTGTACGACGTTGCCATGAGCGTCTCCCAGCACCTGGACTTCAACGTGCCTTGGCGCTGATAGAAAGCGTTCAATGAGCAGCGAGCCATCGCCGAACGCCGCCTCGGCTTCGCGCCGTGCGGCGCTGGCAGCGTCGTCGAGCTCGCTCGCTTCAGAGACCACCCGCATGCCCTTGCCACCGCCGCCGGCTGCTGCTTTGATCAGCAGCGGAAACCCCAGCTCGGCCGCGCGCTCGTGGAACGTGTCCGAAGCACTTTCTTCAAGGCGGAAACCGTCGAGTATCGGCACGCCAGCTTCGTTCGCCAATTCCTTGGCGGCAGCCTTATCGCCCATGCTGCGGATCGCCTGAGGTGACGGCCCAATGAAGACCAGACCCTCTTGGGCACAGCGCTCGGCGAAGTCGGCATTCTCGGACAGGAAACCGTAGCCCGGGTGGATCGCGTGGGCGCCCACCGCCTGGGCGGCGGCGAACACGGCGTCCTGATCGAGGTAGGACTGCGCGCTCGGCGCCGGCCCGAGACGCACCGCTTCGTCCGCCTCTGCCACGTGGGGGGCGTCGCTGTCCGCGTCAGAATAGACGGCTACCGTCGCTAGACCCATGTCGCGCAGGGTCCGGAATACACGTCGCGCGATCTCACCACGATTGGCGACGAGGACTTTGTCGAAGTCGACCATCCCAGATCTCCTCACATCCTGAAGACGCCATAGCCGTCCGCGCCCGAGACCGGGCCGGAATGGACGGCAGAGAGCGCTAGACCCAACACGGTGCGGGTGTCACGGGGATCGATGACGCCGTCGTCCCAGAGGCGCCCCGAGGCGAAGAAAGCGTAGGACTCTTTGTCGATCTGGTGCTCGACCGCTTTGCGAAGCTGTTCGTCTTTGGCTTCGTCGAACGGCACTCCGGCGCGCGCCGCGGCGTGGCGACGGACCAGCGAGAGTACTCCCGCCAGCTGCTCGGGACCCATCACGGCGATGCGGTGGTTGGGCCAGGTGAACAGGAAGCGTGGCTTGTAGGCGCGGCCGGACATGGCGTAGTTGCCGGCGCCGTAGGAGGCGCCGATCATCAGGGTCAGGTGGGGCACGGCGCTGTTGGCGACGGCGTTGATCAGCTTAGCGCCGTCCTTGATCATGCCGCCCTCTTCGTAGCGTCGTCCCACCATCATGCCGGTGATGTTCTGTAGGAAGAGGATAGGACGATCCTGGGCGTTGCACAGCTGGATGAACTGGGCGCCCTTCTCGGCGGACTCTGAAAAGATGACGCCGTTGTTGGCGACGATCCCGATCGGATAGCCGTGCAGGTCGGCGTAGCCGGTAATCAAGGTGGTGCCGTAGGTCGCCTTGAATTCGTGGAAGCGCGATCCGTCGACCAGTCGCGCGATCACTTCCTTGACGTCGAAGGGCTGGCGAATGTCTGCGCTGGCGATGCCGAGCAGCTCATCCGGGTCGTAGCGTGGCTCCTCCGCGGATCCGGCTGGCGAGGGGCCGAGCTTGCGCCAATTCAGCTGAGCGACGATCTCGCGGCCCAGGCGGATCGCGTCGAGCTCGTCTTCGGCCAGGTAGTCGGAGACGCCGGAGACGCGGCTGTGCATCTCGGCGCCGCCAAGCTCCTCTTCGGTGGACTCTTCACCGATCGCCATTTTGACCAGCGGTGGACCGCCCAGGAAGACACGCGCCTGTTCCTTCACCATCACCACGTAGTCGGACATGCCGGGCACGTAGGCGCCGCCGGCGGTCGATGAGCCAAACACTAGGCAGATCGTCGGGATGCGCTCGGCCGAACGTCGGGTCAGCTCGCGAAACATGGAGCCGCCGGGAACAAAGAGCTCGGACTGGTAGGGGAGATCGGCGCCGCCCGATTCGGTGAGGTTGATGATCGGCAGCCGATTCTGGGCGCATATCTCCATGGCCCGCTCGACCTTGCGAGCGGTATAGGGGTTGATCGAGCCACCCTTGATCGTCGGCTCGTTGGCGACGATCACGCACTCGACTCCGGAAACCACGCCGATGCCGCAGATCATGCTGCCGCCGAGGGCGAAATCCGTGCCCCAGGCCGCCAGAGTGCCGATCTCCAGAAACGGCGCATCGCGATCGAGCAGCAGCTCGATGCGCTCTCGGGCCATCAGCTTGCCGCGCTTGCGATGGCGCTCGACGTACTTGGGGCCGCCCGCGGCATTGACCCTGGCCATCGCTTCGTCGAGCTCGTCGAGCCTAGCGAGGAACCACTGTCGATTGCTGCGGTAAGTCTCCGAACGGGTGTCGACTTGTGTCGTGAGGACGTGCATGTGGTTCAACTCTGAGGTAGCGAGAGATGGCTTGGTTCAGCCCATTTTAATTCGACTTTGAGTGGCGGTTTGATGAACCGCGCCTGCTATTGGAACAGATTTGCAGAAGGACTCGTTGTGAGTATGCTCAGACTATGTCGAATTGGAGGAGAATCGAATTGGGCAAATTTTTGCGAGATGAGTCGATAGAAATTCCTTGCATCCAGGAACCCGGAGACTTAGTCGATTGCTCCATGGGCGAACTTCTAAGGAAACGGCTTTCAAGACGAATCCAGATGGACCTTGGTATTGATCGTTCTTCTGTAGCTGTGCAAGACCTCCTAAAGTGCTTGAACAGTGAAGCACCCAAGGCCCTGATTGGAAAGATTAG
>JBCCEE010000691.1:0-3839 GCA_039030415.1 Acidobacteriota bacterium | reverse complement strand
TCGTCAAGCACGGGTGTGACGGTCGACTATCTCCTGTGCCAGCTCCGATAGCGTTCCAAGCCCGACACCCTCTCGCAGATCCGCCATAAAGTCAAGATAGTAGCGGACGTTGTGATAAGTCGCCAAGACGGCTCCGGTGAGCTCGCCGGCGCGCACCAGATGGTGCAGCAGGGCTCGGCTGTGCCGGGTGCAGAGCGGGCACGAGCAGTCCTCGTCGACCGGGCGCTCGTCGGTCCTGAAGCGGGCGTTCTTGATCCGCAGGATCCCGCGCCGCGTGAACAGCACGCCGTGGCGCGCGTTGCGGGCCGGCAAGACGCAGTCGAAGAGATCGATGCCGTTCTGCACCGCGTGCAGGATGTCTAGCGGTGTCCCCAATCCCATCAGGTAGCGCGGCTTTTCAGCCGGCAGCTCGGGAGCCGTCCACTCGACGACCTGCCTGCGATGCTCGGTGCTCTCGCCGACGCTGACGCCGCCGACCGCATAGCCCGGGAAGTCGAGCTGTCGCAGACGCTCGATCGCCTGCATCCGCAGGTCCTGGAAGACGCTCCCTTGAACGATACCGAAGAGGGCACCGGGTCGGTCTCCGGACCAGGCGGCGCGCGCCCGCTCGGCCCAGCGCGTGGTCAAATCCAGAGAAGCCGCGGCGCCCTCGTGGGAGATCGGCCAGGGCGGACATTCGTCCAGCACCATGGCGATGTCGACCCCGAGCCGGGCCTGGGCCTCGACCACGTTCTCCGGCGTGAAGCGGACCTCGGAGCCGTCGAGGTGGGAGCGGAAGGTGACGCCGCCCTCGTCCATGCGCCTCAGCTTGGCCAGGCTGAAGACCTGGAAGCCGCCGCTATCGGTGAGGATGGGGCCTCGCCAGCCGGTGAAGCGATGGATGCCTCCGAGCTGTTCGATCACCTCGATGCCGGGACGCAGGCTCAGGTGGTAGAGATTCGCAAGCATCACGCTGGCTCCCGCGTCCTCGAGCGCCTGCGCGGACATTCCCTTGACCGCACCCTTGGTTCCCACCGGCATGAAGGCCGGGGTCTCGATCACGCCATGATCCGTCGTGACGCGGCCGCGTCGGGCCGCCCCACACGTCGCGAGGACTTCGAAGCTCAAAGCCATTTGGCGCCGCATCCCCGGGGAGCGAAGACCGAAATCTTCACTCGGACAATCGCTTCTTTTAACGGTTTGTTCATCAAGACATTCCGCACGCTAATTGATGGAATCGAGCCCCACTAAATCGTTGTTTTCGAGTCGGGCCGACGCTTCGAGAGCTGCCGATTTCGCCTGGCTTGACATGCGACTCGGGACGATGCTACCTTCGCCGCCCCTTCGAACCGCCAAGAGGATCGAAATGGCTCAGCTAAAGCTAGGAACCAAACACGACTGTCCCGAATGCGGCGCCAAGTTCTATGACTTTGGCAAACCGCGAGCAATATGTCCCAAATGTGGTCTCGATCTGAATGCGGACGCGGCCACCAGCAAGAAAGCTCCTAAAGAAGTCGAAGCGCCGGAGGACGAGCCGACGACGGAAGAGGAAGAGGGAGAGGGAGAGGAAGAAGAAAAGGATCTTATAGAAGATTCCGAGCTCGACGAAGACGAGGAGCACGAGGACGACGAGGATTCTCCGGTCGACGACGAAGATGCGCTTCCGGACGACGACGATCTTCCCGAAGACCTCGAGGACGAAGAAGACGACGACGTGTGAGCACGAGCGCCACCTCCGCGATCGCCTTCGGTCTCGGCAGCAATGTCGGTGACAGCCAGGCTCTGCTATCGTGGGCCCTCGAGCAGCTTCGTTCCCAATATGGTCCTCTAAAGGTCGCGCCTCTCTACCGGACAGCTCCCATCTCATCCATCCCGCAGCCGGACTTCTTGAACACCGTCGCGTTGGCGGAGCT
Organism: Acidobacteriota bacterium; assembly: GCA_039030415.1. GTDB lineage: Bacteria > Acidobacteriota > Thermoanaerobaculia > Multivoradales > J023 > JAAELT01. The sequence continues at coordinate 1,947 of JBCCEE010000691.1, read as the reverse complement.
GCCGACGGACGCGGATCCGCGCGCGATTCTGGCCCGGGCCAAGCGGCTCGAGCACCTGGCCGGCCGGCGCAAGAGCGAGCGCAACGGCCCCCGGCCGCTCGACATCGATCTGCTGCTCTTCGGTGACCAGGTCTTGACCGGTGACCAGGTCTCGACCGGTGAACAGGTCCCAACCACCGGGCCGGCGGCAGCCGAAGGGGACACGGCTCTCGATCTGACGCTGCCGCATCCCCGCATGCGTCAGCGTCGCTTCGTGCTGGCGCCGCTCAACGACCTCGCTCCCGAGCTGCGCGTGCCCCCCGATGGCGCTCGGGTTTCGGACCTTCTCGCGGCGCTGGATGGCGAACAGAGGGTGGAGCGCATTTCCTGGAGGTAACGTGAGGCTTTCTTTTCGTGACCCGATCCACGGATTCATCCGTGCCGACGAGCTCGAGACGGCTCTGATCCAGAGCCGTCCGATGCAGCGCCTGCGCTTCATTCGCCAGCTCGGTTTGACCTTCCTGATCTTTCCCGGCGCCGAGCACAGTCGCTTCAGTCATGTACTCGGCACCATGCACCTGGCGGGCCGAATCTATGACGCCCTGGCGGCCAAGAGCGGCGGTCGCCTGCCGACCGCCGTCGACTGCCTCGAGCGCCGCCTGGTGCGGGTCGCCGCCCTGCTGCACGACATCGGCCACGCTCCCTTCAGCCACTGCGCCGAGGACCTCTTCGAAGATCGCATCGACCACGAAGAGATGACGCGGCGGCTGATCGACACTCCCGAGATCCAGGAGATCTTCGAGACCCAAGGCGATGGCCTCGAGAGCACCGAGGTGCAGCAGGTCCTGAGCAAGCAGACCACCGGCACCCGCCGCCTGCTGTCCGACATCATCACCTCGGAGCTCGACGTCGACAAGATGGACTACCTGCGTCGCGACAGTCTCTACTGTGGCGTCGCCTATGGCAGCTACGATCTCGAGCGACTGATCGACACCGTCGCTCCGATCGAGGATCCGGAGACCGGGGAGTGGCGCCTCGGGGTCGACTACGGCGGCGTCCACGCCCTGGAAGCCCTGGTGATGGCGAGGTACTACATGTTCACCCAGGTCTACTTCAACGTCACCGGCAAAGTCATGGAGCTGCACTACGCCGAGTGGCTGCGCGCTGCCGGCATGAGCTGGAGCTCCGACCCGGAGATCTTCCTGGAGCATGACGACGTCTCGGTCTACCACACCATGCGCCGGTCCGATAACCACCACGCGCGGGCTATCGTCCACCGCGAGCGCTACGCTCTGGCCTTCGAGACCAAAGAGCATCTGTCGCCGGCCGAGCGCCAGCAGTTCGCGGAGCTCGTGCCGCAGCTCGAGCAAAAATTCGGCAGCGACAACCTGCTGGTCGACCATTCGGCGAAGGATCCCCACAGCTTGAAGAAGAATCGCGTCCTGGTGCGCGGCTACGACGGCTCGCTGCAGCCGATGGCCGAGACCAGCGACTTCATCCGCCACATGTCGCGTATCGACAGCTATCGAGTCTACGCTCCCGAAGCGATGCGGGGCGAAGTGAGGGCGGAGGTCAGAGCGCGCTTCAGCCCCGAAACCTGAATACCCAAGCGGAGGAAACCATGGGCTTTCTCGATCGAATGATCTCGGACCTGATCAAGGACAACACCGGCATCGACGCCCGACGGATGGTCCGCAAGATCGGCGGCGGCAAGATTCTGGCCATGGGTGGTGCCGCCCTGGCGGCGGGCATGCTCGCCGAGAAAAAGGGCATGCTGGGCCAAAACACGTTCGGCCAAGGCGCCGCAGGATACGGTGCCCCGGGACATACCGCTCCGGGACATACCGCACCCGCCTTCGGAGGCGGCGCCCAGGCGCCGCCCCCCGCCATCCCCGGGGCTCCCACCCCGCCAGCCGCCGCGCCACCGCCGCCACCCCCCCTTCCCCCGGGCGCCTCGGCGGCGCCGCC
>JBCCEE010000690.1:0-3845 GCA_039030415.1 Acidobacteriota bacterium | reverse complement strand
GCTCGGAGGTTCGCGATCTTCAGCTGGGGCTTCGCTATCCAGCATGGGGGTTGTGGCAGCCTCCTGGATGGAGGGTTTCGCCGCCGTTGGTAAAGTGGTGCCGGTCTCGGGCGACGTGCCCTCGGACGGCGCGATCTCGGGCGGCATGGCCTCGGACGACGCGGCCTCGGACGACGCGGTTTCGAGCCGAGCAGAGTGCTGCGCCGCCATGAGCTGATCCTGCAGCTCGCGGTTGCGCATCGCCAGCCGCGGAACCAGTGCCCAGGTGATACGCGGTCGCGTCTCGGCCAGCGACCTGAACCGGTCGCGCGTGAGCAGCAGGCACTCGGTGTCCTCGAGCGCCACCGCGCTGGCCGAGCGCGGCTGCTGATCGATCAAAGCCAGCTCGCCGAGTATGTCGCCCCGGCCAAGCTCTGCCAGGTGGAGGCGGCGATCTCCGTGCTGCTTGAAGACCTCGACCCGGCCGGAAGTCAGCAGGAACAGGCCAAGGCCGGTGCTGCCTTCCTCGAGGATGGCGACGCCAGCGGCGTACTCCTTGCGCAGGCACTGCGCGGCGAGCTCGCTCAAGTCCTGAGAAGACAGCGACGAGAAAATCTGCAGCTTGGCTAGCGCTGCTTCGATCTCAGCGTCTGGCTTCCGACGTCTCAGCATCGTTTGAGGGTATCGCACGAAGCTGTGACCGCCTATAGATCGCTGCGAAGCACGAGAGATTCACCAGATAGACTAGCTGCCCCACCACAATTTTCGAGGAGCAGGACATCGATGCTCGATCAATTCGTCGTGCTGGCCGCTGCCGCGCCACACTTCTTGGCTGAAGCCACGATATGTATTCTCGCCGGAGCTGCGATCGCCTACGTCTGCTCGCGCCTCGGTCTGGTACCGATCGTTGGCTTCCTCGCCACCGGAGTGGTGATCGGTCCCAACGCTCTCGGCCTGGTCACCAACATGGAGCTGATCAACGAGGCCGCCGAGCTCGGGGTGATTCTGCTGCTCTACACTATCGGCATCGAGTTCAGTCTCGACAAGCTGGCCAAGATCAAGACGCTCATCTTCGGCGGTGGCGGGCTGCAGGTCGGACTGGTCACCCTGGGTACGACCCTGGCGCTATCGGCCTTCGGTATCGACTGGAAGGTTGGAGTCTTCACCGGCTTCCTGGTCGCCCTGAGCTCTACCGCGATCGTCCTCAAGCTGCTCGGAGACACTGGTGAAACGAGCGCGCCTCACGGCCAGGTCGGCCTCGGCTTTCTGATCTTCCAGGACCTGGCGATCATCGCCATGGTGCTGCTGGTGCCGGCGCTCGCCGGCCAGGGCGGCTCGTCGCTCGACGTCGCTTGGGCCCTGGGGCAAGCTGGCCTGATCATCGTCATCGTGCTGGCGGTGGCGCGCCGCCTGATGCCGCCGCTGCTGGAGCGAGTGGCCCTCACCTGCTCGCCGGAGATCTTCTTGTTGACGGTGGTGGCGATCTGCTTCGGCACCGCCTACCTCACCAGCTTGGCCGGCATCAGCGTGTCTCTGGGAGCGTTTCTCGCCGGTCTGGTGGTCAGCGAGAGCCGTTTTAGCCATCAGGCCTTCGCCGAGATCATGCCGCTGCAGATCTTGTTCAGCGCCATCTTTTTCGTCTCGGTCGGCATGCTGCTCGACGTCGGCTTCTTCATCAACAACCTGCCGCTGGTGCTCGCCGCGCTCGCTGCGGTGCTGGTGTTGAAGATCGTCACCACCGCGTTGGCGGCATTGGCCTTGGGGTACCGCATGCCGGTCGTGATCAGCTCGTCGCTGATGCTCGCTCAGGTCGGCGAGTTCTCGTTCGTGCTGGAGCGTGCGGGGCGCGATCTCGGGCTCTATCCCGCCGGCATGGCCGAGGTCGGCTCGCAGACGTTTATTGCCGCCACCGTGGTGCTGATGGTGCTGACCCCGGCCCTGACCCGGCTCGGCAGCGGCCTGGCGCAGCGGCTGGAGGACCGGGGCAAGGCCAAAGAAGCGGCGGCGATGGCGACCGAGATCGGGCACGACCTGCCGGAGCTCGAAAACCACGTCGTCATCTCGGGCTATGCCCAGGGCGCGCGTCGACTGGTGCCGGTGTTCGCCGAGCGCGGCATTCCGCTGCTCGTCACGACCCTCAGCCCGACCGGCGCTCGAGAAGTCGAGGCGCTCGGCGTGCCGGTGCTGCGAGGCGACTCGACCAAGGTCGAAACGCTGCGGCATGCCGGCCTCGATCGCGCTCGCGCGCTGGTGATCGCCGACGACGAGCCGGCGATGGCGCATCGCATCGCGAGCATCGCCCGCGGTCTCAATCCCGATCTGCGCATCACCATCCGCACCCGCTCGTCAGCGGATATCTCCGAGCTCACGCATGCCGGAGCCAACGAGGTGGTGACCGAAGAGCTCGAGAGCACGCTTCAGGTGTGCGCCGACATCCTGGCGCTCTACGGCACCGAGTCGGGCGAGATCACGGCCCATGCCGAGGCGGTACGCGAGCTGGCGCGTCGCGGCGAGCTCGATCAGCCCGAGCCGTCAGCGCTGAGCGCCGAGCCCGCACCGTCCCCGTCCGGCTCGCCGCGCGGGATCGATACGGAAAGCTACGTCGAGCTAGAGCCGGACCTCGAGGCTGGCTGCCCCCATGTCGACCGCATTCGCCCGGTGTTGCCGAGCGCCGTCGGCTGTGAGGAGTGTCTTCGCAAGGGGGAAAAATGGGTACACCTTCGCATCTGCATGACCTGCGGTCACGTCGGCTGCTGCGACAGCTCCCCCGGCAAGCACGCCACCGCCCATTACCACGCCACCGGTCACCCGATCATGCGCTCGCTCGAGCCTGGCGAGGACTGGGGCTGGTGCTTTGCTTGCGAGAAGACGCTGTAGGTCCGAAGTCGGATATCTGGGATTCTCAGCAGCTCAGCCGTCTGGGTTCTCCCTCCTGCCTTTAGAGGTGGAACCCATTTTCATTCGTCGAATTGACCGGTGCTGATTCGATCTCGAGCGCGATCAGGGATGCTGCCGTGCGTGCTATTATCGAACGGTTGAACCCTGCATTTAGGAGATCCGAGTCCGTGATTCGACCAGCAACCGAACGACGCCTTTGGCTCAGGAAACTGTCGTCTTTCGAAGAAGAAAACCGTGCTGATCGAGAGTACTGGCAGAGCATGACTCCCAACCAGCGAGTTGGGATCGTCGAACAAATGCGTGAAGAGTGGTGGCAGGATCACGGGGATGGCGAACCGGGACTTCGAAGAGCTGTTTGCGTGCTTGAGCAGCCGTAGCGTCAGAGCGCTCGTGGTCGGAGCCCATGCCGTCGCCTACCACGCAAAACCACGCTACACCAAAGATGTCGACATTTTTGTCGAGCCTTCAGTACGCAATGCTGAACGCCTACTCTTGGCGCTTGGCGACTTCGGTTTCGGCAGCCTTGATCTGACTGTAGATGACTTCAGCAGTCCTGGGAAGATCATCCAATTGGGCTACGAGCCCAACCGAGTCGACTTCATCACTTCAATCGGCAGCGTGAGCTTCGAGCAGGCCTGGACGGGGCGTGTCGAAGGTCGCTACGGAGATCAGTCCGTATTCTTTCTCGGCTTGAGGGAGCTAATCCAGGCCAAGGAAGATGCAGGCAGGCCTCAAGACCTCGCTGACTTGGACTGGCTGCGACAGGTCGAGAAAGATACTCTGCCGGATTCGTGAGCGAGCAGGCCGACCGAGCATCGCGCGATTGGCGAGCGTGCGCTCACACCGTGCTCAGGTAGTCGTGCACCAGCTTGATCGCCATCGCTCCTTCGCCGACCGCTGACGCCACGCGGTTCATCGCGCCGGCGCGGATGTCGCCGGCGGCGAAGATGCCGGGCCGAGAGGATTCG
>JBCCEE010000689.1:0-3848 GCA_039030415.1 Acidobacteriota bacterium | reverse complement strand
GGCCCGCCCGCCCACCCAAGTCCGAGCCTTTCTCGCGCCGACGTTACGCTCTGCTCTGCTTGGCACTAGCGACACTCGAGCGCTCAGATCGCCAGACCGTGCTCGGTGCTCTCGCTGACGGCATCATGGATCTGGCGGCCAACGATCCACAGCTCGCTGCCGCGGGTCTGAACTTTCACCTCGATAGCCGCGATCAGCGCCGCGACCTGGTGGCGGCGGTGCGATTCCTGCTGCACCTCGGAGTGCTCGTGCGCCTAGACGGCGACGAGCGTCTATTCGTTGATCGCCGGGGCGACGTGCTCTACGACATCCGCCGCTCGGTCCTGGCATCGCTGCTCGACATCCGCCGGGCGCCGTCGACGATCGCCGAGACCGAGCTCGAGCGACGCCTGCTTCTGCTCACCGAGGAACCGCTGCCGGATTCCTCGGAGAGCCGCATGCGGCGGATTCGTACCCGCCTTTATCGCCAACTGCTGGACGATCCAGTGCTCTACTTCGACGACCTGGACGAAGAAACCTCGACCTATCTTCGCAGCCAGCGGGCGACGATCTTACGCCGGATCCAAGACGCCACCGGCCTGCGGGCCGAGATTCGCCGCGAAGGTATCGCCTTGGTTGATGAGCGGGGCAAATTCAGCGATATCGGGCTGCCGGAAGAAGGTACCGACGGCCACCTGACGCTGCTGCTAGCCGAATTCCTGGCCGAGCACCTGCGCGCTGCCGGTTCGGACCGCGCAGAGGATGCGTTGGACCAGTTCGTCGGCCTCGCCGCGCTCGAAAAAAAGACTGCCGACCTGATCCATACCCATCGGCGAAGGTGGGCCAAGCGCGTACGCGAGCCCGGCGCACCGGCAGTGATGTTGGGCCAGACTCTCGAACGTCTCGAAGCGCTGCGGCTGATCCGCCGAGTCGACGGCGGTGTGCTGCCACTAGCCGCGATCTGCCGCTACGCTCTCGAGCAGGAGAATACGTCGTGACGTCGGCGAGCGAGAACGGATTGCCCAAACCGCGACGCGCTCGCTGGCAGCCGCTGCGTAGTGGATTGATCAATCTGTTCCGCTACGACAACGAAGAGCTGTGGTTCGAAGACGGTCGGCTGCTGCTGCGCGGCTACAACGGCACCGGCAAGTCCCGAGTGCTCGCCCTTCAGCTCCCCTTTCTGCTCGATGGTGAAGTCTCGCCCCACCGTCTTGAGCCCGATGGCGATCCTGCCAAGCGGATCGAGTGGAACCTGTTGATGGGCAAATACGATGAGCGTCGCGGCTACACTTGGCTCGAGCTCGGGCGACTGACCGACGACGCGGACGAAGAGGGCCCCGGCCATGAGCGCTATCTCACTCTCGGCTGTGGCCTGCACGCGGTCAAGGGGCGAGGGCTAGCCAACCGCTGGTTCTTCCTCACCGAGCGCCGGGTCGGCGTCGATCTCTTCTTGCTCGGTCGAGCCCAGGAAGTGCTGACCCGTCCGCATCTCGCTGAGGCCCTTGGCGAGGCCGGGGAGATCTTCACCACCGCGCGCGACTATCGTGCCGCGGTCGACCGACGCCTGTTTCAGCTCGGCCTGCAGCGCTACGAAGCTCTGGTCGACCTGCTGATCCAGCTGCGCCAGCCGCAGCTGTCGCGCAAGCTCGACGCCGGGAAGCTATCTGCCGCTCTGTCGGAGGCGCTGCCGCCACTGGATCGCGACATTCTGGCCGACATCGCCGAGGCCTTCCGCAGCCTGGAGGCCGACCGCGAGACCTTGGAGACGCTACGCTCGGCGGCTGGCGGCGCAGAAGCGTTTCTGCGCGGCTACCGCCGCTACGCTCAGATCGGCGCCAGGCGAAGGGCCGAAGGAGTTCGCACCAGCCACTCAGCATATGAGCACGCCAGGCGGCGCCTGCGGGCCGCCGCCGAGCGCCAACAGGTCGCGACCGCTGGTTTGGATGACGCCGATGCCGAGCTCGAGCAGCTACAGGATGCCGAGACGCGAGCGACGGCAGAGGTACGCACCCTCGAGCGTCGACCGGAGATGCGCGACAAGCAGACCCTAGACGCCGCTCGGCAAAGAGCACAGGATCATCTCCGGGCCGCCCGCCGAGCCGGCGAAGAGCTCGAGCGTGCCACCGAGCAGCGCGGACACGCCAGGCGCCAGGCCGAAGACGAGCGCCACGCCGCGGATCAGCGTCATCATGAAGCCGAGCGCGCACTCGTCACCACCGCCACCGCCAGCAAGGCCGCCGGCTGCGCCACCGAGCATCATCAACAGCTCGACGATCTCGGCCCGGCTCAAATCGTAGCGACATCACTGGCCGCAACCGAACAGAGTCTCGACGAGCTGGCGGGCCGCAAGCAACGCGGTGTACGACACGTGCGAGCCCTACAACAACAGGTGGCAACGGTCGAGCAGCGGCTGACCGCCGCCAAAGAGCTGCACACAGCCCGCGCCGCCGAGCTCGACGAAGCGACGGAGCGCCATCAGGATGCCCATCGGGCAGTCGGAGCCGCCCAGGATCGACTGCTTGCAGACTACCGCCAGTGGCGTACCGAGGCGATCGAGCTGGCTCCTCCCAGCGCCGGCGAGCTGGTGGAAGCGTTGACCCTGTGGCGCCGCGAAGCTGAAGGTCCAGCACCGCTGAGCGCTGCCGTGAGAGCCGCCGAGCTGACCGCGACCCGCGCACTCGAGACCGCTCGGGCGGGACAACAGATCCAGCAGCGCAGGATCGAGCAGGAGCTGGGCGAGCTGAGCACTGAGCGAGCTGCGTTGCAGGCCGGAGCTCATCGGCCGCCGGCGGCGCCGCTTCATCGTGCCGAAGGCGTGCGCGAAGGCCGCCGTGGCGGGCCGCTTTGGCAACTGTGCGACTTCGCGGCCAACATCACCGAGATCGAACGCGCCGGTCTGGAGGCCGCCCTCGAAGCCAGTGGCCTGCTCGACGCTTGGATCACGCCCGAAGGCGATATGCTGGCGGCCGAAGACCTTGACACCGTACTGGTCGCCGGCCGCAGCAACCCGCCAAGCTCGGGCAGCGCCTTGGACGCCCTGCTTCTGCCCGATCCGACCGTGGTCGAGACTTCGACGGTGGCGGCTGACACCGTCACGAAAGTCCTTCAGCACATCGGCCTGGGCAGCGGCACCAGCGAGCTCTGGGTGCAGACAGACGGACGCTTTCAGGCCGGTCCGCTCCATGGCAGGGCGGACAAACCCGCCGCCCAGCACATCGGCCAGAGCGCTCGCGAAGCCGAGCGCCAGCGACGGCTGGCGGAGGTCGAAGCGGCGATTGCCCAGACTCGCGAGCAGGCGGACGCGGTGGCGGCGGCCTTGGCCGAGCTGGCGAGACGACGCGACCGGGTGCGTGAGGAAGTAGCGCGCGCTCCCACTGAGGATCCACTGCGCCGAGCCGCCGCCGACCTCGCAGCAGCCACGACCTTCGTCGACCGAGCACGCCAGCTGCTGGTCGCAGCAGAGGCCGAGGTGCAGCGTCGACGCTCCGAGCTTCAAGGCGTCATCGAGGAGCGTGACGCCGCGGCTCGAGACCTCGGCATCGCTGATCATCTCGACGACCTGCCAGGGCTCGAGCAAAGCCTCGCCGAGTATCGACGATTGCTGGCAGCGTTGTGGCCCAGCCTACGTGCCCTGCGCTCGGCCCTGGCCGCCGCCGAGGCCGCCGACGAACGTTTTCAGGCGGCGGCTCGCGAAGAAGCTCGCCGCAACCGAGCGAGCGACGAAGCTCTGGACCGCCAGCGCGCTAGCGCGGCCGAGTGTGAGACGCTGGAGCAAACCCTTGGCAGCGGCGTGCGCGAAATCCTCGAGCGCCTCGAGCAGGCGCGAAGCCGCTATGCGAAAATCCGCGAGCAGCAGCAGCTCACAAGAG
>JBCCEE010000688.1:0-3865 GCA_039030415.1 Acidobacteriota bacterium | reverse complement strand
GCCCTGCAGGCCGCCCGGCAGATCCGCAAGCGGCTCGGCGATGGACCGTTCGCGGAAGAGATCCGCCGGATCTTCCGCCCTGCCACCGGGGCTGGCGACGAGCGCTTCACCGCGGTGCATGCAGCCCTCATGCGCCTCGGTTTCGGTGCGTTCGTCACCACCAACTACGAGCGCTGCCTGACCTTCGCCTGCGAGCATCAGCAGCGCAGCGTTCGCGAGCTGGACTGGCGAGACCCCGGGGTGGCTCGATGGCTACAGGGCAGCGCAATAGGAAGCGCGACGGGAAGCGCAACCGGCGACGGAAACGAGCTGCAGATTCTCCACGCCCACGGGCGCTACGACGATCCCTCCAGCCTGGTGCTCGATATCGACGACTATCGCCGGGCCTACGGTGACGACCCGCGCTATCGCAGGCTGTTCGAGCAGCTGTGGATCCGCGAGCGGCTGGTGATCGTCGGTTTCAGCCTGGAGGATCCCTGGCTGCGGGTCCTCGCCGACCTGGCGCTGTCTCAGGCCGGTGCCCGCGAGCACACCGATCGCCGTCACATCGCCCTGATCGGATTGCCTGAGGACGACTTACCGGCCGTCGAGCTGCGCCGCGAGGAGATCGAGGATGGATTTCATCTCAAGGCGCTGTTTTACCCGATAGTGCGCTCGCAGCTGCCGGACGGCACGACGCGGGAAGACCATTCCGCCCTCGTCGATGTGTTGGATGAGCTGGCCGAGCGGCCGCGGCGTGCTGAGAGCGCACCGCCTCCCGACCCGATCGCCATCTGGTGCAGCCACGTCGCTCAGGAGCACAGTCGGCTGCGCGATCACTTCGAGCGTCCCGGACAGCTGCAGCTGATCGAGCGCTCGTGGGTGCCGCTCAGGGTTCAGCCGGCGAGCGCTGATCACGCCGTCTCGCCCGACTTGGAGCGCGAGCTGGGCGGTCGCCCGGAGTCGCTGGAGGCGGTGCTCGAGCTGCCGGCGGGTAAGCCGGCCTGGAACACCGGCCACTGGCTGCTCGAGGGCCCGCCGGGCTCGGGCAAGACGACGCTGCTGCGTCACCTGGCCGCGCGGCTGGCGCAGCGAGAGCCGCTGGCGGCCATCCCGGTGTTCGTCTCGCTGCCGCGACTGCTCGAGGCCGATCAGGAGCTGCTGCGGCACTGCACGGATGGCTTTGTGCTCACCGGCGCCGATCGCGTGCGCGACGGCCTGGCCCAGGCTGCCCGTGACGGTCGCCTGCTGCTCCTGCTCGACGGTTACGACGAGGTCCCGCGCGAGCGGCGCAGCAGAGTACGGCGACTGCTCAGGCGACTGCGCTTGGACGAAGCCTGGGCGTCCTGCAATTGGGTAGTGAGCAGCCGGCAGATCGGCGGTGGAGAAGTCCTCGACGAGCTACCGCGGCTCGAGCTGCTGCCGCTCGATGCGGCGCACCAGCGCCAGCTGCTCGAGAAATGGCTGCGGCACGCCGGGCGCGACGATTGGCAGACGGCAGCCGGTGAGGCGATGGCCCACATCTCGGCGAGTCGCGCGCTGCGGGATCTCGCCGGCGTTCCCCTCTACCTGACGCTACTGGCGGTGCTGTGGGAGCAAGGCGTTCGGCCGCCCGAGCACCTGTCGAAACTCTACGACGAGATCTTCTCTCTGCTGCTCGCCGGCAAGCACCGATCCGAGCCGCGTCCGCTGCCGGCGCGCGACGACGTTCGCCGGGCTCTCGGCCACCTCGCCTACGGTATGACCGAGGCCGACCATTGGGCGGAGCCGCTGGGCCGGCTGGAACGCCGCCTGCGCCAGCCCGAGCTCGAGGCGCTGCGCGGGCGTCTCGCGACGGTCGAAGCCTGGCGTGACGACCTCTTCGCCTTCCTGCGCGACGTCCACGAGCGCACCCAGATCCTCGGCCCGGCAGAGCCTACGAGCGCCGCGGATCGTACGCTGAGCGGAGATGGAGCGTGGCGCTTCTGGCATCGCACCTTTCGCGAAGCTCTGACCGCCGAGCACCTGCGGCGGCAGAGTGAAGCGGCTGGCGGCGAAGCCCTGATCGAGTGGGCGCAGCAGCTCGAAGAAGGCGGCGAAGGCAGATGGGCCGAACCGCTCGCGATGCTCGCGGGTCATCTCGGGGAGGCCGACGATCTGGTGCTGCGCATGGGCGAGGCCAACCCCAGGCTCGCCGCCCGCGCCGCCGTCTTGGCGAAGAGCCTTCGCGGCAGCACGGTCCGCAAGACCCTCGAGCTGACCAGCACCCTGGATCAACGGGCGCGGGTCTTCGAGAGCATTCCCGATCAGCTCGACGATGCCGGCGCCTGTCTGGCGCTGGTCGACGAGCTGCGCCAAGACCATCGCAATGGTTTCGATTTGTTCTGGCTGTGGTGGCTGGTCGAAGAGGTCGAGCGGCGCTGGCAGCCCGAAGGCCGTGCCGTCGCCATGCTGGAGCATTTCTTCGAGTCCCTGCCGCCGCTCACCGATCCGGAGCTGCTGCTCACCTTCGACGCGACAGAGCCGTCGAGCGCACCGCTGTGGCGTCAGGTACAGGCCGGTGAGAGCTGGATCGGCAGCGACGATGACGAGCTGGGTCGCGGTCTCGAAGAGGGGCCGCGTCATCCGGTCGCTGTCGCTCACCCCTTCTGGATCGGGGCGGTGCCGGTCACCAATGCGCAGTACCGGGCTTTCGATCCGAACAAGGCCTTCTATCCGTGGGAGGGCGTCGCGGCTGAGGACTTGGATCAGCATCCCAGGGTCGGCATTACCTGGTACGAGGCCGTCAGCTTCTGTCGCTGGCTGGCCAGCCAGCCGGCGTTCGCGGGCTGCGATCCACGGCTGCCGAGCGAGGAGGAGTGGGAGGTCGCCTGCCGGGCCGGCAGCCCAAGTCGATTCTGGCGGGGTGACGAGACCGCGCACCTCGATGACGTCGGCTGGTTTGGGGGCAACGCGGACCGTACCCACCGGGTCGGGCGCAAGCCAGCGAACGCGCTGGGGCTCTACGACGTTCACGGCAACGTCCAAGAGTGGACGGCGAGCTCGTGGCAGGAGCGCCGCTACGCGGGGCGAGGGCCTGCGGCGCCGCATCGCGTCGACCCGACCGTCGCCCGCGAGCACCCCTCGCAAGACGTCCGCGCCTGGCGCGTCATGCGCGGCGGCAGCTTCTGGTGCCCGGAGCGCTTTTGCCGATCGGCCTACCGCGTTGCCGGCGGGCCGTGGTTCGTATTCGGAGATCGCGGCTTCCGGGTGCTCTTGTCTGCTCCACCCGCGGAATCAGACCGTGTCGAGACGGTGCGGGCGTTGGTGGGGGAGGGTTGACGCTAGGGCGGCGGACACCAGGCGCGCCGCCCATGCTGCTTAGTTCGACTGGCCGTTACAGGCCATGAAGCCGTCAGCCACGCCATCGGCGTAGGCGTACTCGCCGAAACGCAGAGCGCGGTTGATCGTGCGGTCCCTGAGCGCGTCGTCGCCGACGTGTCCATACACACCTTGGGCGATCTCACAGCCCACGATGTAGCCTTCTTGATAGGTCGCGGCGTAGGCGCCGGCAGCGCAGATTAGGAAGAGGAGGGCGGCGAGGAGGGCGGAAAGACGTTGGGTTCTTGGAGCCATGGCAGATTCTCCTTTAGGCTTGCTTCGAGTTGGACCACCCGCAGGTCTGATCGTGGGTGGCAAAAGTGGGCTTCTGAGACTCGTCGCGGAGAAATCACCGAAAGGGGCTCAAGCTTTCTCAGCCGCTAACATGAGGCTGCGCCGTATGTCCGCAAAGGGCGCGCTGCTTTTCGAGCGCCTCCGATGTCGAGCGGGTCTTCCAGTGGTCTGGCGGTAGCGCTGCTTCGAAGACTGCGAGGGCTGCCTGGAAACGCCTCGAGGCGTTGGGGCAGTCGCCGCGCTCAGCCGCCAG
>JBCCEE010000687.1:0-3866 GCA_039030415.1 Acidobacteriota bacterium | reverse complement strand
GGACGGCGTGACCATGCAGCCGAGCTGGGCGGTAATGACCACCTTCGATCAACCGCTCGAGCTACCGTTCGACGGCGCCTTCGTCAACGACGCGCCGCTGTCCTGGGTCGCCCGCAACAGCTCTAAACCCGGCCGACCCGGAGACGACTCCTGGGTACTGCATGCCTCCCCCGCCTGGTCGATGGAACACTTGGAGCTCTGTGCCGACGACGCTGCCGGTCGGCTGCTCGAAGCGTTCTTCGAGGCCACCGGCCGAGAACCCGTCGAGCCGCTTCACCTCCGCGCCCACCGCTGGCGCTACGCCCTAGCGGAAGAAGCCCTCGACGTCGGCTGCCTGTGGGATGGTGAGCTGCGCATTGGCGCCTGTGGGGATTGGTGTGCCGGTTCTCGCGTCGAGGGAGCGTTCCTGAGCGGCATGGCGGTTGCGGGTCGGATATTGGGTTGAGCTGCCCTCAACGATCAACCCCGCCGGAAGCTGCCGCCGAGCGGCGTCATGCGAGCCCTGGGCCGGACGCCCAAGGACTCTTTGATACCTATCGGGCGAACAGCGAAGGCCCTCAAACTGAATATCTTGGACCCGGAGCGGGCGTCTCCGGCGGCGGGGCTCAGGGCCGCGCGGCGAAAATTTCCCTGGGACTGTAGCCCTCGGGCAGACCGAATCGATCCCGGTCGAGGGACTCGGTCCGGGCCGCGAGCAGGGTCAGCTTGCGCTCGAGGGACCCGTCCTGCGGGTTGAGCTCGCGGATCACCACGGGGAAGCCGTCCATCTCCGCCAAGAGCTCGAAGGCAAATTCCTCGAGCGGCGCCTTGCCCTGGCCGAGCTCCTGGATCGACGTCACCATCTGGCTGAAGAAGGTTGCCGTCCGCTCGAAGGAGTCGCGCCCCTGGTCGCCGCCCTCGATATTCGACCAGTCTGTGACCCACACTTCGCGGATCGTGCGGAGGCGCTGGCGAACTTCGTACTTCACACACGGATAGCCGTGCAGCCGCGCCTCTTCCTCGGTTTTCCGCAGGCGGCTCTGCAGCCGTTTCGGCCCTGCCGACTGCGCCAGATTCTGCTCGAGCATTTTCTCGACCGCAGCCCGCTGTTCTGGCGGGAGCTTGGTGAGGGCAGCGCGTGAGTGCCTCAGGGCGACGTCGGCATGGCTGCTGATGCGGTCGACCGTCTCCTGCTCGATGCGCATGAAGATCAAGGTGTCGTGGTCGATGAAGATGAGCTCGGGGATCGAGCCCTGATAGATGAGCTCGTCCGGATCGGCGCGGTCGAGGGAGGGAACGTCCATTTTGAGAGAGCTCCCTTCGACGGCGATTTCGATGAGCTCGGTCTTCGGAGTCTCCGGCCGGTGGTCCTCGACCTCGACCGTGAAGATAGTGCCCGCCCGGGCCGGCGCGTCGGCGAGGGGCCCGAGGGAGAGCAGCGGAGCGATGAGGAGTCCAGCGAGGCTGGGCGTGGAAAGGGTGCGCTGTATCATTGGATGATTATGCCACGGAGGCGGCGCCGGTGACGTCGGTGACCGCCGCCCCCCGATTCAACATGGGAAAACGCCTGGGTCTGCTGAACATCGTCCAGGGCGGCGTCGGCCGCCGGGTCGCCTGGGGGGGCTACGGCACGGCGCCGCTCCAGGCAGAGACGTCTCCGGTCTCGAAGCCATCCTCGAAGACGCCGGTGACCCACAGACGCTGGCCGAAGACGCTGGTGCCGCTGCCGTCCCCGGTCCAAGAGTGCCAGACGGCCATGAGCTCTCCGTTGCCGTTGCTGGCGATGGCGGGGAAGACTTGGCGATTCGTCGTATTGGTGTTGATGCGGAATTCATCGCCGTCCAAGGCACCGCTGACCAGCAGGCGGCGTCCCCAGATTTCATCGAAGCTGCCGCCGGACGACGCGTCGCCGTCCCAGATCGCCACAAAACCTCCTTGGCCATCGTAGGCGACGGCCAGATTCTCCTGGGCGTCTATGGTCGTTTGATTGAGCTGAATCTCCCCCGTCGTGGGGTTGCCGGAAGGGTCGTAAAGCCGGGCTATGGCGGCGGCTTCGGATCCGTCCTGGTCGAGGCTTTCCCAGACGATCGCGAAGGTGCCGTCGGGGCGCGTGGCGATGCCCGGATTTTTTTGGTCCCCGATCTCAGTGGTATTCACCTGCTGCTCGTCGCCGATGGGAGTGCCGGTCGAGGAGTAGCGCTTGAGCATGATCGCCCGGTTGTCGACGTCGACGGCGCGGCTCGCCCAGACGATGATGAAGCCGCCCGGCGTGGTGATGACCTCCGGATCTTGTTGCCATTCTTGGGTCGTATCGTTGACCCGGAGCTCATTTCCGGGCTGGCCGGAGGAGTCGTAGAGGCGGGCAAAGACGCCGCTGGAGGCGCTGTCGGGACTCTGGTACGCAACCAACATGTTGCCGTTCGAGTCATAGGCGGCGTGGGCGTCCTCCTGGTTCCCCGCCGTTGCCCCACTGACGCGAAATTCGCCGCCGACCGTGGCTCCGGAAGAGCTATAGCGCTGGGCGTACAGGCCAAACTCGTCACCGTCCTGGAATCTGCTGCGCCAGAAAATGATGAAGGATCCGTCGGCGGCCATCGCCACCGACGGCTGGCTTTGGGTGTCCATGGTTTCGGTATTGACGATGAATTCCGCCCCCAGGGGGGAGCCGTCGGGGCTATAGCGCTGGGCGGCCACGGCGTGATTGCTGTTGTCCTGGCCGATGCTTTCCCAAGTGACCACCGCATGGCCATCGGGTGCCATGGCGATTTCGGGGAAAGACTGGTTGTCGTTGGTGTACGTGTTCACTCGGAGCTCTTCACCGATCAGGACGACACCGGTCTCGGCGGAGAGTGGAAAGGAACAGAGCCCGCCAGCCGAAAGCAGGCCACAAAGCAGGACGACGGAAGACCAAGGTTGAAACTGGAAATTCAACTGGGACTTGAACATGCTGGGTACCTCAGCGATCGAGAGCAGTGAGACGCTTTACCGGTTATTCCTTTATGCGTAGATTTCGATTCAAATGTAACATCGCACAAGTTCTTGAATCTGCGAATGTCTGATCGGCGCATCTCGAGAGAACGTATCGCCAACTGGCTGAGATCGTCGGAAGCATTGTGCGCAGTCCACAGTGCGCAGTCCACAGGTCAAGGGTCCGTCAGGCTTCTGTCCCCACATGACAAAAGTCAGAAGCAACCGCTGACGAACCACACTACCGGCGTCTCGGGGCGCATGGCACTCTTTTCACCAGAAAGGAGAGACCGCCATGCACACCTCAAATCACTCCATCGCCCGCCTCACCAACGTCCGTCATAGCTACGGCAAGGTGCAGGCTTTGGCCGGTATCGACTTCGAGCTGCGGCGCGGCGAGGTCCTGGCGCTGCTGGGCCCCAACGGGGCCGGCAAGACGACCATGGTCTCGCTGCTCCTCGGCCTGCTGCGCCCCGACACCGGGCAGGCCACGGTCTTTGGACGCGACCCGCGCGAGCTCGCGGTGCGTCGACGGATCGGCGCGATGCTGCAGATCTCGGGCATTGCTCCCAATCTCACGGTGCGCGAACAGATCGATCTGTTCCGTTCTTACTACCCCGCCCCCGCCGGAGTCGCCCAGCTGGTGGCGGCGGCGGACCTTGGCGAGCTCATGGACCGCCGCGCCAAGGCGCTGTCGGGAGGCCAGCTGCAGCGCCTGCACTTCGCGCTGGCGCTGGCCGGCAACCCGGAGCTGCTGTTCCTCGATGAGCCGACCACCGGCCTCGACGTCGAATCCCGCCGCCGGCTGTGGGGTCGCGTCCGTGAGCTCTCAGAGTCTGGACGGACGGTGCTGCTCACCACCCATCATCTCGAGGAGGCCGACGCGCTGGCTGACCGCATCGTGGTGATCGACCGCGGTC
>JBCCEE010000686.1:0-3896 GCA_039030415.1 Acidobacteriota bacterium | reverse complement strand
TCATCATCGGTGGTGCCTTTGGCAAGATTGTCAGCTCGCTGGTGAACGATGTGATTTTGCCGCCGATCGGTAAGTTGATTGGCGGTGTGGACTTCAAGCAACTGTTCATTAATCTTGGGGACACCAGCTACGCGACGCTGGCGGAAGCTAAAGAAGCCGGGGCCGCAACCCTCAACTACGGTAACTTCCTGCAAAATATCTTCGACTTCCTTATTGTTGCGTTTGTCGTCTTCATGATGGTGAAAGCCATCAACAACGCCAAAAAGAAAGAGGAAGAGAAACCTGCTGCTCCGGCCAAGCCGAGCGAAGATATTCTCTTGCTGCGTGAGATTCGTGACAGCTTGAATAAAGCTTAGCGTTAGCGAAACGCGTCGACGAAAATCGTTTCGAGCTCGGCGGCGTCCGAATGTTCGGCGACCGCCGCCTCGACGCGATCACGCAGCGAGGCGTTGTCGCGGTGAACCGCGAGGGCGGTGAGGGCTTGCGAGGCGCGGGCTATCGACCCGCTGCGGACCAGCTCCAGCAGCATTTTGAAGCCGGCCTCGCGACGCAACATCGAAATACACAGCAGCAGGGTCTGCTGCAGGCGATGTTCGACGCAGCGCTGATAACGACGCTCGAGCAGCTCCACGGCCCCTTCGAGCCGTGACTCACCCAGGGCCAGCGCCGCCGACTCGACCGTGGCCGGGTCGTCGTGGTCGAGGAACCGTTCCGCGAAGGGCAGGGAGCGGCGGGGTGCCAGCGTCAGCAATCCCAACATCGCCTCGGTGGTGATCTCGGGCTCGGCATCTCCCAGATGAACTTTGAGCCGCAGCAGGGATTCGGCCTCGAGCAGGCCCGAGGCCGCCAGCACTCGCGCTGCCGCCAGCCGCGCCTGGGTCTCGCGGTCGACCAGCAGTTCGGTGAGCTCCAGCGCCAGCTCGGGATGCCGCGCCACCAGCAGCCCTTCGGCGCTCGCCGCACGCAGGGGAACCGCGGTGTCGACCGGCTCGCCGTAGGAAGGTTCGAACTGCCGATGCCGGATGCCGAGCAGGTAGGTGTCTTCGGCCCGTGCGTCGAGCTCGACCAGAGCCTGGACGATGGCGATCTTGGCGACGCAGCCTTTGTCGGTGCGGACCGGATTGACCATGAAGCGGTCGAATGCCGTGGTGAGCGCTTCTTCGAGCTCGTCGTGACCGAGCTCGGCGGCGATCTTGGCGGCCTTGCCCACCAGGTAGGGGTTCCGGTTGGCTAGAGCCTTTGCGAGTGCCGCGCGCGAGATCGCTGGGTCGGGCTCGCTCCGCAGCGCCGAAAGCTCGGCGAGGCGGTCTTCTAGTTTGGGGCGTTTCGCCATGAGGGGAGGTTAGCAGCCCGCGCATCAGCCATCGCTTCGAATGCGCTCGAAGATAGCGTCCAGCACCGTCTTGTAGCCATCCCAATTGAGATGGCAACAGTCGTCGATGTAGAGCGCCCGCTCGTCCTGCTCGAACAGCATGGTGAGATCCGTGAACGCGACGCCATCGTCTACCAGCTCTTGACCGGCGGCCCAGAGGTAAGGGTAGCCGTCGATGATGGCCTGGCGAGAGGGCTGCGCCGGGTTGAGTGCGATCTCGCGCTCGGCCGCTTTCATGGGCTTGGAGCCTTTGATGTACTGGTTGGGCTGCAGGAAATGGTAATACCGTGCGCCGTTCGCCTCGCTCAGTGCCTTCATAGCGCGTGAGCTACGTTGCCACATGCCGGCCAGATCGCGGTAGAGCTGTTCTGCGTCTGCGTGCTCGTACTCGGGGCCGAGGGCGGTATAGGCCGTCGACTGTTTGGCGGTGCAATTCACGAGGTTCTTCCAATACCGATCAGTGGCGTCGGGTCCGATGCGTTCGGTGACGACGCGGCGCAGGTCGTCGAGGGAAGGGAAGGCACGGTCGGTGAGCGGCTTGAGGCTCTCGATGTGATCTTTGGGGACTTTATTCTTGGGGACTTTATCCCTGGGGACACTGCCGCCTTCGAGGCATCGCCAAGAGCGCTGCACGAGTCGAAAGCTGAGGTTGCCGGACGCCACGCGGTCGATCGCTTCGCGAGAGGCGAGGCTGGTGGCAGCGAGACGCTGGTCGTCGAGACGCCAGATCAGGCTCGCGAGGGCGCTGCGATACAGGCGGTAGGTGAGCAAGCGATGAGCTTTCCGCTGACGCTCGCGTTCGAGAAAGGCCAACTGGCCGACTTCTTGAATCGTCTCGGGGTCGAGGGTGTCCCGGGCCTTCAGGTGCCACTTGCGCGGGAAGAATGGGTTGACCCCGCGGGGAATGTTCTCGGACGTGGGAAGAGCGATCTCGTTGTAGCCGTCGAGGTTGATCACAATGTCGAAACGGGCGCCGAGTGACAGCAGGTAGGTGAGCGCCATCAGCTGCTGCGGCTGCTTGTAGCCGCTGCGGCTGAAGTTGACGAGGACTGCCCCCGGAGCCCTGGATCCGAGCCGTCGTGCCAGCTTGGCGGCGGCCATGCGGGTACCCTGATACGCGACGCCACGAGCAAACGAGCCGCCAAACAGTCCGATGACCAAGGTCTCCTGTAGGTTTACCGTCTCCTGTGGGTTTACCGTCTCCTGTGGGCTCGCCGTCTCCTGCTGGGCGGTACCTTCCGGCTGGTTAGGCTCTTCGCGTGGAGCAGGCCAGATGGCGTCGGCTGTGGCTCCCGAGCGGAATCCCAGCTCAGAGATCGAGCCCATCGGATCACGCCGTGGATCGAGCACGACTCCGACGTAGGGATGAATGGTCTCGACCCAAGGGGTCCCGGATTCAGGCCCCCCGGCTGGCGCCTCGGGCATCTCCACCGCGATGCGACCCGAGCGGACCGAGCTGGCCAGGTCGTGAACGCTGCTCGGCGAATAGAGGTGCTGGTACTTGATTCCGTACGCGATGATCGCCGTCAGCTCGATGCCGGCCCAAGTGATCGCGGCCATCAGCAGGTAGAAACAGGCCTTCTGCAAGCGAGGGTTCATTGCTGGCGTTTCCGAGCGGTCATATTGCCCTGCGCTTCCAAGGTGGGCGCTAGGTGCAAAGAGCAGCCGAGCGCGAGCTGGCCAAGGCGTTGACGGGCTATTCCGCCGCGAGAAAGACGACGCCCCGGAACTACGCGCCGACCAGCTCAGCCTCGGCGAGCTGACTGGCTTTCTGCTTGCCCTGAGCGTGACGGCGTCCGGCCTGGATCGATTTGTCGAGCCGCTGGCGCGCTTCGTGGCCAACCTTGTCGAAGATCTCGATGCGGTCGATGCCGACGTCCTTGAGCTCGGTGGCCAGGGCGTCGAGGACCGGCTGCAGATGCTCCAGCACGGAGTCCAAGCGGCGGTGGAGCTGCGCCTGAAATCCGCGCCCCTGGTCCTCAGCGTTGAGGTGGAGGTCGCTGAAGCGATCTTCGAGGTAGATGTGGTTGAAGCCGAGATGGCGCGCTTCGTCGAGCAGAATGCCGTCGGCGACATCGCTCAGAATGGGGTCGAGGTCGAGCCGCCGGAATTCTTCCATCAGCTTTTTTGCCATGACCTCGCTGACCAGCACGCCAGCGAGCCATTCGGCAGGCTCTTCGGCGACGATCTGACTCTGGAAGAGGTAGCCGGCGGGAAAGCGCCGGATCGGCATCGGCTCGCGATCCAGACGGTCGTAGAAGACCGTGAAGAGCTCGGTATGGCGCGCTTCGTCGACCGCCCAGGTAGTGAGGTAGAACTGGCTCTCGACCTGCGACATCTTGCCGAGAATCGGGATCAGGCCGGACACCGAGTAGAGTGCGGCTTGCTCACCCATCAAGACGGGCGTCAGGATGCGCCCAAGCTGATCTTTGAGGTGCTTGCTGGTGATGCGCTGTGGGGTATCCCACTTGATATCGGCGGCAGACCACTGTGAGCGCAGGGCCTTGTGCCAGATCTTCATCTG
>JBCCEE010000685.1:0-3931 GCA_039030415.1 Acidobacteriota bacterium | reverse complement strand
GCGATCGAGCTCAACGAGGCCCTCGAGCTTTCCTCGGTAACCGCCGAGATCGTTCGCGGCTTGCGGCAACGCGTGCCGTTTCTGGCTGAGGATCGAGTGATGAGTGACGACATCGAAACGGCTCGGCGCTTCCTGGTAGAGCAGCGACGCGCTTGGATACAGGACCTGGAGTAGAGCGAACCTGGAATAGAGCGCACGAAGATGGCACCCGAGTTGAACCTAGACGAGCTGTCGCGAGAGCTCGCGACATTGAGCGCTGATCGGCGTCAGCTGCTCGAGAAGCTGCTGATCCAGCAGGGGGTCGATCCTGACCGCCTGCCGATCCCGCGACTCGACGGCAATGAGCCGGCACCGCTGTCGTTCGGGCAGGAGCAGCTCTGGGTGATCGAGCGGTTCGAGCCGGGGCAATCGGTCTACCACATGGCGGCGGCGCTAGAGCTTGCTGGCACTCTGGACGTGTGCCGCTTGGCGAGCTGCCTGACCCAACTGATCGAGCGCCACGCGAGCCTGCGAACCCGATTCGAAGAGCGCGCCGGGCGACCCGTTCAGATCGAGGTGCCGATTCAGCCAATCGAGGTAGAGCCATCGCCCACCGAGAGCCGCCGAGCGGCTTTGGAGCGGGCGGTCGCTGAGGTCACCAAGGCTTTCGACCTCGGAGTGGGAGAGCCGCTCAGGGTCCGCCTTCTGGAGCTGTCGAGCGGCAGCAGCCTGCTGGTGATGACGGTGCACCACATTGTGTGTGATCGCTGGTCGATCGGAATTTTGATTCGCGAGCTTGCCGCCTTGTACCGACGTGAGGGGCGGCCCGAGTCACTGGCAGCTCTACCCATTCGCTACCGGGACTTTGCAACCTGGCAGCGGCAGAGGTGGACCCCTGAACGCCTCGAAACAGCCCTGGAATACTGGCGGGATCGTCTCAGTGGCGAGCTACCTTCACTCGAGCTGCCGCTGGATCGGCCGCGACCCAAGCGAGCCAAGCGTGAGGGGCGTCACCTACGACTGGCGGTCGATTCGCAGGCGGTCCCGAAGCTGCTTCGGTTGTGCCACGAGCACGGGGCGACGGCCTTTACGGCCTGGCTTGCTCTGTTCAAGGCCCTGCTGGCGCGAACGACGGGCGTTGAGGACCTGTTGGTAGGTGCCCCGGATGCCGGGCGAGACCGGCCCGAGGTCGAAGGCATGGTCGGCTACTTCGTCAACACGGTCGTGCATCGCACCGACTGCGGCGGGGATCCTTCGTTTCGGTCCCTTCTAGACCGGGTTCAGCAGGGAGTGAAGGCGGATCAAGGCCATCGTGGGATTCCTTTTCAAAAGCTCGTCGACGATCTTCGGCCGGAACGATCTCCAGGTCTCAATCCGATCTTCCAGGTGATGCTGGCTCTGCAAGATCTGGAGCTACCCGACTTCGATCTGGGGCCGGATTGCCGCGGTCGCATCATCGATTTGCCGACCGGTACTGCGATGTTCGATCTCACGCTGGTGGTCTCCGGCGCGGATGCCGCGACAGAAACCCTTTGGGAGTACAGCACCGAGCTTTTCGACCACGTCACCATTTTGCGGCTGGCGCAGAGATTCCGCGGTCTGCTTCAGGCCGTTGTCGCAGATCCCGATCGTCCGCTGTGGGAGCTCCCGATTCTCGGTTCTGGTGAGCGGCAGCAGCTGCTGGTCGAGTGGAGCCGCGGACAGCTCAGGACGCCGTCGGAGCGTGTGTCGATCTGCGGATCCTTCGAGGCGATGGTCGATCGGCGATCTGACGCGGTTGCTGTGATTCTGGAATCGGAGCACGTGACCTATCGCGAGCTCGATCGCCGATCCAATCGGCTGGCCCGGCGCCTGCGCGCTTTGGGAGTCGGAGCCGAGGTACCGGTTGGCGTGTGTCTCGAACGCTCGGTTCAGCTGGTCGTGGGAATGCTGGCGATTCTAAGGGCTGGCGGCGTCTACGTGCCGCTCGAGCCAGAAACGCCGGAGGAGCGACTGCGCACGATCGCCCGTGACGCTGGACTTCGTTGGCTCTTGGTCAACGATGCGTCCCCGATCGGTTCCGAGGTGCCTGCGCTCGATCTCAGATCCCCGGACCTGGAGCAGCCCGAGCTGGATAGCCAGCGTCTCGAGCTTCAAGTCGACCCCCAGCAGCTCGCCTACATCATCTACACGTCGGGCTCGACCGGCCGGCCCAACGGCGTTGGCGTCAGCCACGGCGCGATCGCCGGTCATATGGGGTCGGTGCGGAGTCTCTACCGAACCTCGGTCGAGGACCGCGTGCTGCAGTTCACCAGCGCCAACTTCGATCCCGCCATCGAACAGACGCTCAACGCCCTGACGGGTGGAGCGTCCCTGGTGCTGCGAGGTCCCGACCTGTGGAGTCGCGAGCGCCTCGCCGAGGACTCGCTGAACTTCGGGCTGAGCGTATTCAATTTTGCGCCTCCGGTGTGGCGACCGCTCGCTGGAGACTGGATCGCTGCATCGGGTAGCCAGGCTCGCTTGTTAATCCTCGGGGCGGACGTCCTGCGGGCCGATCTGGTCGGAGAGCTGTGGCGCGGTTTGCGAGTCATCAACGCCTACGGCCCGACCGAGGCGGTCATCACATCGGTCCTGTTTGAAGTCGACGACCGCGGCGGGCGCCTGCCGATTGGGCGGCCAGTAGGTCAGAGAACAGCCCGTGTCCTCGATCGAAAGGGACGTCTGTCGCCGCTCGGTAGCGCGGGTGAGCTGACCCATGGTGGTGGTCAGCTAGCCCGTGGCTATGTCGGTCAGCCAGGGTTGACGGCACAGCGCTTCATCCCCGATGCGTTCTCGCGCCGTTACGGCTCGCGCTGCTACCGCACGGGTGATCGCGTGCGCCACTTGGCCGATGGGAATCTCGACTTTCTAGGCCGAAGCGACCAGCAAGTGAAGATTCGGGGCTTCCGCGTCGAGCCCAGTGAGATCGAGGCGCGGCTCCTCGAGATGCCGACGGTCCAACACGCTGTGGTCGATGTGCGGGGGAGCGGCGGCGAACGACGACTGGTGGCCTATCTGGTCACCGACGGTGAGCTGCCCTCTGCGGCCGAGCTGCGACGCTTCGTCGCCGCGCGGCTCAGCGAGTACATGGTGCCAAGTGCGTTCGTGGGCCTCGACGAGCTACCACGGCTTGCCAGCGGTAAGGTCGATCGGGTTGGGTTGCCGGATCCCGAGCCCCAGGTCGCCTCACGCGGAGAAGCGCCTAGCGGTCGAGCAGAAGAGATCTTGGCGGATATCTGGTGTGAGGTCTTTCGCCTGGAGAAGGTCGGCCGCGATCAGAGCTTCTTCGATCTTGGTGGTGACTCTGTCCTCAGTATTCAAGTCGTCTCGATGGCGGCGGCTCGAGGCTTGAGTCTCGAGCCGCGTCAGTTTTTCGAGCATCCTACCCTTGCTGAGCTGGCATCAGTGGCTGGGGAAGCCGAGCGAATCGAAGCCGAGCAGGGAGCCGTCACGGGGCGAGTGCCCTTGACGCCAATCCAGCGTTGGTTCTTCGAACAGTCCTTCGCGGCGCCTGAGCATTGGAACCAGTCAGTGCTGTTGGCGATCGCGGAGGACCTCGATCCGGTGATCCTCGAACCCGCCGTTGACGCCCTCGTCTCGCATCATGACGCCTTGCGTCATGCCTTCCGCCAGGACCTGGAAGGCTGGCGGCAGGAGGCACGACCATCGAGCGGCGTGCAGCGCACCCTCACCATCGATCTCGAGGCCTTGGAGGCCAGAGATCGGCACAGGGTACGGAATACGATCTCCAACCACCTGCAAGCCAGTCTCGACCTGGCGTCTGGCAGCGTTTTCAGGGTTGCCCTGTTCACCCCCGGCGTCGACGGAGCCAGCGAGCTGCTGCTGGTGGCCCACCATCTGATTGTCGATGCGGTTTCGTGGCGTCTTTTGCTCGAAGACTTGGGGCAGCTCTATCAGCAGCGTGAGGCGGGCG
>JBCCEE010000684.1:0-3932 GCA_039030415.1 Acidobacteriota bacterium | reverse complement strand
GTTCCAGGTCGGCGCCTCCGAGCGACCGCAGCTGCTGTTCTTCTTCAACACCCGCTGCGGCGCCTGCCGCGAGAACCAGACCCACTGGCGTGCCCTCTACGACACCCTCGGCGACTCCACCGACGTGCTCGGCGTCAGCCTCGACAATCCTGCCGAGACCGCCGCCTACGTCGAGCGGCTCGGCCTGCCCTTCCCGACCGTCAGCGCCAGCGACCCCAACGCTCTGGCCGAAACCCTCGGCCTGACCCGCATTCCCGAAACCGTCCGCGTCGGCACCGACGGCACCGTTACCGACGCCTGGCTCGGCGTCCTCACCACGGGCGCCCTCGCCAAGCTCGGCAAAGGCGTCTAGCCGCCTGCACAGCAACTCGCGTTCCGCGGCGGATCACGTGCATCCGCCTTCCTTCCACGCTTCTCGAAAATGGAGAAACCATGAAGCACCAGACCTTGACCCGCCTCGCCTTCGCCAGCCTCTTGCTCGCTGTCTTCGCCTTCGGCGCCACCACCGCCACCGCCAAACTCGCCCCGCCGCCCTGCACCTGGACCGGCGACTGCCCGGTGGCCTTCTGCAGCGGCAGCGGCACCTACGTCGGCACCTGCTCCGAAGAAGAGCCGTGCACCGACTGCGTTCGCGACTGCAAGGTGTACGTCGTAGGCGGCGTGCAGTGCAAGACCAACTGCCAGTACCAGTAGATCCAACGTCCGCTCCGGTTGCTACCGGGGCGGATTCACCGCACCTGTGACCTGTTTGGCGGTAAAGTGCTGAGCATGATTTCCCGGCTATCTCGCACCCAGACCTCCCGCCGTCACCTGCTCCGCACCGCTTCGCTGGCCGCCCTCGGCAGCCTGGTAAAGCCGCTGCGCGCCGTCGCCACGCCGTCCAAACCGCGCTTCTATGACTATCCGTTCAAGCTCGGCGTCGCTTCCGGCGACCCAATGGCCAACGGATTCGTGCTGTGGACGCGGCTGGCGCCCGATCCGTTCGACCGGCACGCGCAGGCGATGCCGGCGGTGGAGGTCCGCTGGGAAGTCGCGAGCGACGAGGCGATGCAGAGCACCGTGCGCTCGGGCACGACGCTCGCCCATCCCGAACGCGTCCACGCGGTGCACGTCGAGGTCGACGGCCTGGAGCCGGACCGCCAGTACTTCTACCGCTTCATCTCCGGCGACGAGGTGAGCGCCGTCGGCCGTGCCCGCACCTCACCGCTGCCCACGAGCGACGTCGATCAGGTGCGGCTCGCCGTCACCTCCTGCCACAGCATCACCGACGCCTACTTCCCCGCCCTGCGCGACCTCGCCGAGCAGGCGCCGCGCATGGTGGTCCACGTCGGGGACTACTTCTACGAGTCCGAGTGGATCGGCGGCATCCGCCGCATCCCCATCCCCGAGGCCTACAGCCTGGCCGACTACCGCGAGCTCCACGCCCGCTACAAGCTCGACCCTCAGCTGCAGGCCGCCCACGCCGCCTGTCCCTGGATGTTCATCTGGGACGACCACGAGGTCGTCGACAATTGGGGCGGCGCCTACAACCAGCAGGGCCTCTCGCCCGAGCAGTTCGCCGCCCGCAAGCTCGCCGCCTTCCAGGCCTACTACGAGCACCTGCCGCTGCGGCTCTCCTCACGCCTGCGCGCCGAGCAAATGCGCATCTACCAGCGCGCCTTCGTCGGCACTCTGATGGAGCTCAACCTGCTGGACTGCCGCCAGTACCGCAACGACCCGCCCTGCCTCGAGCAGGTCGAGGCGGGCCCACGCTACCTGCCGCAGTGCGAAGCTGCCCGAGCGCCGGAGCTCTCCCTGCTCGGCGAAGCGCAGGAGATCTGGCTGAGCCGTGGCCTGGGACGCTCCGGAGCGCGCTGGAACGTCATCGTCCAAAACACCCAGGTCGCCCCCTTCGACTACGTCAGCGGAGAGGACGTCGGCTACGACCTCGACGACTGGAACAGCTTCGACGCCAGCCGCAAGCGCCTTCTCGAGCTCCTCACCCGTCACCGTCCCACCAACCCGATCTTCCTCGGCGGCAACATCCACGCCTACTACGCCGGCCTCGTCCACACCGACCCCTTCGACCCCACCACCGAGCCCCTCGCCCGCGAGCTCGTCGCCACCTCCCTCTCAGCCGGCGGCGGCGGCGAAGACCGCTACCAGCACGTCAACCAACAGTTCGAAGAAAACCCCTTCGCCCGCTACTTCGACAACCGCCACCGCGGCTACCTGCTGTGCGACGTCACGCCCGAGGAATGGGTCACCCAGTGCCGCGTCGTCGCCGATGTCCTCGATCCTGACTCGCCGGGGTCGACGCTCGCTACATTGACGATGCGGAGTGGAGAGACGGAGATCGAGGTGTCGTAGCAACCTGCTCTACGTCATCGATAGATTCGACTCCGATGACCCACTCTCAAGACGAGCACGACGAGGCGATCGTCTTCCAGTGAGCAGACCAGACGATAGTGGCCGACACGGAATCGCCAAAGTCTGGACTTGCTGCCCTGCAGCAGCCTGCCGTGACTTCGGGGATCACTGACAAGCCGCTCACCGGTGTAGCGAAGAATTCTTCGCTGAACCTGTCGATCGAGAGCGCGCAGCTCGCGACGCGCACGATCATCCCACTCAATCGACCAAGTCAAGCTCGCGCTCCAGCTCCTCCTGACTCCAACGTCTACCGGGCTTTGCGAGGCGCTCTTCAGCTAGCTTCAAGTCCCTCGTGTCATCCTTGAGCGCGCTGAGAAGAGTCTCTTTGGCGAGGGCGACCTTGCTGGTGTCGCTCGTGGCGCCCAAGGCTTCCAACCGTTCTTCAATGTCTCGGTCGAGTTGTAAGTGGATCATTTCGAGCTCGCTTTCGGTAGTGATTCCCGACAAGTCCTATCCTATCGCGCGCGACGCTAGCTCGATCCAAGCACGTAACAGTCGGCCTCTTGGTTCGTTCAGGTCTTAGAAGGCATCAGCCCCAACGACCCGGACGACCCAGGAGACCCGACGATGGACGCTCTGCTGCACGATCTTCGCCTCAGTCTGCGCCACCTGTTCCGCGATCCCCGCACCAGCGTCATCATCGTGCTGTGCGCGGCCCTGGCGATCGGGCTCAACAGCTCGATCTTCAACCTGGTCCATGCGTTCGTGCTGCGGCCTCCCGCCGTCGAGCAGCCGGACGAGCTGGTGCGGCTGTATGGCGCGACGTCTGGCTTCGACTTCGCCAGCCTGTCCTACCCCAACTACGCCGACCTGCGCGACCACAACGCGGTATTCTCTCAGCTCGCGGCTTACTCGATCCGGCCGTCGAACCTCAGCTTCGACGGTGAGAGCGAGCCGAGCAACACGATGCTGGCGACGGGCAACTACTTCGCCACCCTCGGCATCACCGCCGAGCGCGGGCGGCTGTTCACGGCTGAGGATGATCAGGTGCGCAGCGGACATCCGCTGGCGGTGATCGATCACAGGCTGTGGCAGAGCCGGTTCGGCGGCGAACCGAACGTCGTCGGCAAGCCGGTGCTGATCAACGGCCAGCCGTTCACCGTCATCGGCGTGGTGCCGGCTTCGTTCACCGGCAACATCCCGGGCTTCGTCATCGACCTGTGGGTGCCGATGCAGATGCAGCCAGTGATCATGCCGAGCGACGCTGACTGGCTCGAGGCCCGCGGCCAGGGCTGGCTCTCGACGTTCGGTCGACTCGCCCCGGGCGTCACCCTCGAACAGTCCCAAGCGCAGCTCGCGGGCCTGGCCGCCCAGCTGCGCGAGAACAATCCCAGCCTCGACGACAGCTGGCGGGTCGACGTCTACGCCGGCATCTCGCCAATTCCGCCCAACATCAGCACTATGCTGCAGGCGTCCTCGGCGGTGGTGCTGGTGCTGGTGTTCTGCGTCCTGCTGATCGCCTGCGCCAACGTCGCCAGCCTGCTGCTGGCGCGCGCCGAGGCACGCCAGAAGGAGATCTCGAT
>JBCCEE010000683.1:0-3944 GCA_039030415.1 Acidobacteriota bacterium | reverse complement strand
CCGAGCTGAGCCACCGACTTGGCCGCCGACAGGCGATCGAGGCGCGCCATGAGCGAGCCCTGCAGGGTCGCAGGAATGGCTAGGGTCGCGGGAATGGCTAGGGTCGCGGGAATGGCCAGCGGATCCGCGGGATCGGTCGCTTCATTCGGCCTTGGCAGCGCCCCGGACTCGAACACCATCTTGGTCAGCTCTTCGACATAGAGCGGGATGCCGTCCGAGCGCTCGACGATGCGATCGACCACCTCATCCGGCAGCTCTCGGCCGGTACTGAGGCGAGCAACCAGCTCGCGCGTCCCGGAGCTTTCGAGGCGCTTTAGAACCATGCGCGTGACGACCTCTGGCTGATCCGTCCACGGCGGCTCGAATTCCGGTCGAGACGTGAGGACCACCATCACCCGGTGGCCGCGGCACTCTGCGAGCAGCAGATCCAGAAAGGCGAGAGTCGAAGGATCGCACCAGTGGAGGTCCTCGACCACCAGGATCAACGGCTGCGACCGGGCCAGCGCGCGCACCCACGCCCACAGCGCTTCCAGAATCAGCTGGCGCCGCAGCTCCGCGCCCTGCTCGAACGGTGCCTGCTCGAACGGTGCCTGCCCGATGGATGCCTGCCCGGTGGATGCCTGCCCGGTGGATGCCTGCCCGGTGGCCATCGGCAACGACAACATCTGAGCGATCAGCGGCGCAAACTGCGTCGCAGACAGCCCGACCTGCTCGAGGCCATACTTCAGGCGAGCGCGTTTGGCCTCCAGCGAATCCTGGCGCTGGAAGCCCAGGCCTTCCATGGTGGCCTCGGCAATCGGCAGAAACGCGCTGTTCTGAGCCAAGCTCGAGCAGCTGCAGGCGAACCAGCTGTGGCGCTCGCTCGCCAGCCGCTCGCTCCAGGCTCGGATCAGTCGAGACTTGCCCAGCCCGGGCCCGCCCGAGATCAGCACCGCCCGACCGTTACCCTGCACCACCTGACCCCACACCGCCATCAGCTGCTGCAGCTCCTGCTCGCGATCGACCAGCGGGGTCAAGCGGTCAGCCGCTTCGAGTCGGCTGCGGACACCGCTCGGCTGCAGCACCTGATGAGCCCGCATCGACCCCGTCACGCCTTTGAGCTGCGGCGTGCCGAGATCGCGGGTGATGAACATGCCCGGTACCAGCTCGAGGGTGTCCTGGCTGATCACCACCGAGTCGGGCGCGGCGACACCCTCGAGCCGGGCGGCGATATTGATCGTGGCCCCCAGGGCGAGCGTCTCGCGTCGCGCGCCGCTGCCCATCTCGGACACCACCACCGGCCCGGTGTGGATGCCGATCCGCACCGCCACCCGCACGCCGTACTCCGCCTCCAGCTGCTCGTTGACCCGCGTCATCGCCAGCGGCAGCTCGCAGCCCGCCCGCACCGCGTTCTCGGTGTCGTCCTCGTAGGCTCGCGGATAGCCGAAATAGACCAGCAGGCCGTCTCCCAGATACTGCGCGATATGCCCACGATAGCGCTCGATAACCCTCACCGCCCCGCGCTGATACGACCGCAGCACCACCCGCAGCGCCTCGGCGTCGAGCCGCTGCGAAAGCTCGGTGGAGCCCACCAGATCGCAGAACATCACCGTCAGCTGGCGATGCTCGCCGCCGTCCCCCGGCAGCCGCTGGCGCTCGGTCTCGCTTGTCTCAGTTCCGCTCGTCTCGGGCTCGCTCGCTACGGATTGCGCCGCGGAGCTGTTCGGCGGAGCCTGAGCCGAGTTCTGGGGTGCCCCGCACTGATCGCAGAACTTGGCGCCCAAGCGAAGCCCCGCGCCGCAGCTTCCGCAGTGCTGCTCCTGCGCCACGCCGCAATCCTGGCAAAATCTGGCTTCCGGCCGATTTAGGGAGCCACAGCCCGGGCAGCTCATGAGCTCAGCGACCCACGGCCCAAGCCCGAATGAAGTGTGTGGTGCGTCTCGGCCTCGAGGCCATCGCGATCTCCAGCTCTTGCCCTTCGCCCTTTCCCAATTCTCTCATAGCTAATAGGTGTCACCGGAGCGAAGATTGTCCCAGCCCTTGTTTGCGCCAGACCCTCGAACCGGGTCGTGAACACCCTCGAGCCAGCCGATCGATCCTCGATCCGTGTCGATTGCAAGGGCTGTCGAGAGCGCTGCCACCGGCAAGGCTCTAGGCGAACCCCGTGAGATCGAGGAAGCGCTTTACGTCTTCATAGGGAGCGCAGGCATCGAGTGCGCTCATGGCCAGCAGCCGCGTCTCGATGCCTCGCGAAACCGGTACCTATAGACGTGCGCCCCAGCGCAATTCAAGATTGAATATCCGGGTGTTTGACATAAAACCCATATGTATGCCGACCTGAGCCAGACGTCAAATACTCTGCGGCCGACAACGGCGGAAAAACGAAGGGATGAAACTGTTTCAGTGCCTGAATTTCTTCCAACGGAAAAGGGCAGCGCTTCGGGATATCGTTCCAACCGATGACCAGGACCCCGCCGTCACGTAGACATTCAAAACACTCCTGAAAAGCCTTTTCCACCGCGTTCGGTTCATTCAAGCCCCAGCCAAACACTCCGTTGCAAAGAATCAGATCCAGCTCACCTTCGTCGAAATGGGTGCGCAAGTTCTCCATCGAGTCGACAACGTGCCGTTTTGCGCCGTACTGACTCTTCTCCGGATCGATTTCTAGCGTCCAATACGTCTTGTCTCTAAATATTTTATTGTACCTTCGTGTGTACCAGTGACACCCGACGAAGAGTATGTTCGAGAACTCGTCTCGCTCGAGGAAGTACGGAAAAATCGCGTTCTCCAGTACAAGTCGGTCTTCCGTTCCGGGCGATAGATCAAACCCGCAATAAGAAACTAGTCTTCTGAACCCCCAGCTGACTAAACGTCTTACGGACTCCATACGCTGGCTCATCGATTTCCCCTCTCTAAATAAGCCTGCCCTGTTGCGCGTCCTACATTGTCGATGCCCAAAGACTCCTAAAATGCCAACTTCCTGGACTCAGGCCACCACGCCGGCCTGCCGAACGCCAGCCAGCTACACCTGAAATCCGAGAATCTAGATCCATAGACTTCGCGTCCATTTCTAGACCCTATCAAGGTTCGCCAGGCCAAGCGCAAAGCGTCGCGTCTCGGCAAACCGGTCGGAGACGTCGGCCGCGGCGCCTTCATGGAACACTACGAGGCCAAGCTCGCTCCGCTGCCGTGCTGGCAGGGCGCGTCACCCGGAGAGCGTCGCAAGCGAATCACGCAGATGGTCCGAGAGATCGAGGCAGAGGCTGCCATGCAACGCGCCGAGCTCGGTATCGAGCCCCTGGGCAGGGAAGCCATCCGGAACTGGGATCCTTTTGCGTGAACCGTCCACAAGAAGCTCCGTCCAAGACCACTCTGCCATGCCGCTAGCAAGGCGATGCGCGACCGCGCCAAGAACGCCTATGTCGCCTTCGTCGAGATATTCCGCTAAGCGTCGCTGAAGGTGAAGCTCGGCCGGGTCGCCGAGGCGATCTTCCCAAAGCACAGTTTCCCACCAAACCTGCCGTTCGTCCGCTTCGGCGAGTTGATCGACCCGCTGGCCGATGCCGGCGGCGTCGACCGCTGGCTTAGCTGGGCTCCCGCGCCCAACCGACGTCGTTACCGTCGCGTCGAGCTGCAGTTTAGGGCCCGGATATCGCCTTCGGCGTTCTTGATATCTGTGCCTCACAAGGAGAGCTGTATTCACCGGAGGCCACGCATCTAGAGAAAGCAAGCAGGATAGAGCGGAGCCTCAGGAAGAACCCCTTGACAGCGCGGATCCCGGCTTTGGGGCTTCGATATTTCTCGGCGAGGACCGAGAAAGCGTTGAATCTTGGCGTCGAAGCGCTCTCATCGAGTTCCCTGTCCGGTTACCCTAGCACCTCCAAAGAGAAAGAGAAGAGAGTGGCCGGACCTTGGCGGTGAGGTGCTCTCATCGATCACCCAGTCCGGTTACCCTGACATCTTTG
>JBCCEE010000682.1:0-3946 GCA_039030415.1 Acidobacteriota bacterium | reverse complement strand
TCGCTCTGCTGACGGCCTGCAATCGGCGACCCGATCAGCAGGTCACGCTGCCCCGTGGTGCGGGACAGTACGGCCTGAAATGCGGCCAGCAGGGTCATGAAGTGCGTCGCACGGCGCTCGCGGGAGAAGGTGCGCAGACGGCCTGCCAGGCCAGCCTGCAGCACGATGGCCTGCTCGCGCCCGCGGAAGCTCGGCCGCTCGGGCCGCGGGCGATCCGTTGGCAGCTCCAGATGCTGCGGGGCGCCGGCGATGCGCTGGCGCCAGAAATCCAGCAGCTCTTCTCGAGCGTCGCCAGCCAGCCAGCCCTGCTGCCAGATCGCATAGTCCGCGAGCTGGATGGGCAGCTGCGGCAGCGACGGCCGACGCCCCTCGATCGCCGCCTCGTAACAGCTGGCCATCTCGCCTGCGAACAGGCTCAGGGACCAGCCATCCGAAATGATGTGGTGCAGGTTGATGACCAGCAGGTGCTCCTCGCGGTCGAGGCGCAGGAGCGTCAGCCGCCAAGGCGGCGCAGACTCCAGATCGAAAGGCTGCCGCACTTCGGCCCGCAACCAGCGGTCGGCCTCGGCCTGCCGACCCGCCGCCGCCAAGGCGCTCAGATCCCTGACCGAGATCACCGCCGCCGGCGCGACGAGGATGCGCTGAAACGGCTCGCCGCCTCGCGCCGGAAACACCGTTCGCAACGACTCGTGACGCTCGGCGATATGACGCACCGCCGTATGCAGCGCCGCCCAATCCAGCTCACCCCGCAAGCGGAGCGCCACCGGCATGTTGTAGGCGAACCCGCCGTCCAGATGCTGGAGCAGCCAGAGCCTGCGCTGGGCCAGTGACAGGGGAATCCTGCCCGTGCGGGGTGCAGGTTCGATCGAAGTTCCGCCCGCGATCGCGCCGCGCTCTTGCCGAGCCTCGATCTCGCGCGCCAAACCGGCGACGGTGGGATGCTCGAAGAGATGGCGCACCGGTAGCTCGCAGCCGAAGTCATCCCGCACGCGCGAGATCATCCGTGTGGCCAGCAGCGAGTGGCCACCGAGGGCAAAAAAGTCGTCCTCTACGCCGACGCACTCGACCCCGAGAAGCTCTTCCCAGAGCTGGCTCAGCACCTCCTCGTAAGGCGTTCGTGGCGCCACCGCTGCACCGCTCCCTTGCACGGACACGGCGGGTAGCGCGCTGCGATCCACCTTGCCATTCGGCGTCCGCGGCAGAGGCTCCAGACGCTGGAGCACCGCCGGCACCATGTACTCTGGCAGACGCGCCCCCAGGTACGAGCGCAGCGCGGCCGCCGAGGGTGCCGGGCCCTCGCCGTCTTCCCAGTAGGCGACCAGGCGGCCTCCCGAGGACCCGAGCGCGTCCACCCGGACCACCGACGAGCCCACGCCGGTATGCGACTCCAGGACCGACTCGATCTCTCCCAGCTCGATGCGGAAGCCGCGCAGTTTGACCTGGTGGTCGAAGCGCCCCTGAAAGTCCAGCTCGCCCGAAGGCCGGTGCCGCACGCGGTCGCCGGTACGGTACAGCCGACCTCCCTCAGAGCCGCTCACGCCGTCCGGCACGAAACGTTCGGCGGTCAAACCCGCGCGTCCCAGGTAGCCGCGCGACAGCCCCGCACCGCCCAAGTAGAGCTCGCCCGAGACGCCCAACGGGACCGGCGAGCCAGCGCAATCCAGCACATAGGCCGCGGTGCCTGCGATCGGGCTACCGATCGCAGGGTGGGTCGCCTGGCGCCCCATCACCGCACCGGTCGAATAGGTCGTGTCCTCCGACGGCCCATAGAGATTCAGCAGCCGCTCCACCTGCGGCAAACGATAGATCGACGCCACCAGCGCACCGCGCAACGCCTCACCCGCGAGATTGACCGTCCGTACGCTCGCCGGTACGCCGCCCGTACGCACCAGCTCCGCCATCGCCGAAGGTACGGTGTTGATCAGCGTAACCTCGTCCCTGGCGGGGAGCCTCGGCAAGTCCAGAGCCCCGTTCGCCAGGATCACCGTGCCACCGCGGCCCAAAGTCACGAACAGCTCGAAGATCGACAGGTCGAAGCACAGGGACGTGGCAGCGAGCACTCCGGAGAGCTCGGAAGCCGAGAACACGTTGTGCGACCACGCGATCAGAGCCGCTGCGCTCCGGTGCTCGATCGCGACCCCCTTGGGGCGCCCGGTCGATCCTGACGTGTAGATGACATAGGCGAGATGACCGGGTCGCGCCGCGGTCGCACAGGGCCCGCGGCGCTCGCTGGACAGCGCCCAGCGGGTGCCCTCGAGCTGCAGGGCTCGCACCGGCTTCGCGGCTGACGTCTCGACCGACGGCGTGGCGAGGTCCTGGCCCATCAGGACGATCTCGGCACCCGAGTCTTCGAGCATGTAGGTCAGGCGCTCTTGCGGATAGGCGGGGTCGAGCGGCACGTAGGCGCAGCCCGCCTTCAACACGCTGAGCAGCGCCACCACACAGTCGAGAGTGCGCGGCAGCAGCACAGCCACTCGCGACTCGGCAGCGAGCCCTTGCTGGCTCAGCAGATGCGCCAGCTGGTTGGCTCGCGCCTCGATCAGTCCATAGGTCAACCGCTGCTCGCCGCAGATCACGGCGATGGCCTCGGGGCGCTGCCGAGCCTGGCGCTCGAAGAACTGATGGAGCAGACTCGGCCGTGACGTGACCGCGGTGTCGTTCCACTCGTACAGAACCTGCTGCCGCTCGCCTCGGACCAGCGCCTCGAGCCGCGAGAGCGGCCGGTCGGGATGGCGAAGGAGCTGGTCCAGGAGATCCAGATAGCGCCGGTTCAGGCGGCCGACCGTGGCCGCATCGAAGAGGTCGGTATCGAGCTCCCAGAGCGTATTGAAACCGCTCTCGGTGCCCTCGATCACCAGCATCAGATCGACCAGAGCCGCCTTGCGATCGAGCTTGATCAACCGCGCTTCGAGTCCACCGAGCGAGACTCGCGAAGCGTCGACTCCGACACTGCCCTCGAGACCGAACATCACCTGGAAAAGCGGGCTCCGGCTGAGCGCACGCTCGGGCTGCAGCGTTTCGACCAGGCGCTCGAACGGCACCTCCTGGTGCGCGATGGCCTCCGCCGAGACCTGCTTCACGCGCTCGAGAAGCTGGCGGAAGGTCGAGTCACGTCCGAGCTCGAGACGCAGCACCAGCGTGTTGACGAAGAAGCCGATCAGGCCCGCGACCTCGCGTCGGGACCGGCCGCTCACCGGGGTCCCGACGACGAGATCCCGGTGCCCGGTGCTGAGGTGCAGCAGCACCTCGAAGCACGCCAGCAGCACGATGAACTGCGTCGTGCCCTGCTCCTGGCTGAAACGACGTATGCGCCCCCCGAGCTCGGCTGAAGCCGGGAACCGTAGCGCCATTCCCCGCTGGCTGCGGGCCGGCGGCCGCGGCCGGTCGAAGGGTAGCTCGAGCGCTTCCGGCGCGCCGGCCAGGCAAGCCCGCCAGTGGGCGAGCTCTTTATCGAGCCGTTCGCCCTGCAGCCGGGCCGACTGCCAGGCGGTGAAGTCGGCGTACTGGATCTCGAGCTCCGCCAGCGGTGACGGCCGCCCGGCGGCGAACGCCTCGTACAGGGGGCCGAGCTCGCGGATCAGGATCCCCGTCGAAACGCCGTCGGTCACCAGATGGTGCATGACGACGAGCAGCAGGTGCTCCTCAGCAGCAAGGCGCAGCACCGAGATCCGCGCCAGCGGTCCTTCGGCGAGGTCGAACGTCCGCCGAGCCTCGCGCAAAGCGAGCTCGTCTGCCACCGACCGACGCCGTGCCGCGGGCAGCTGCGACAGGTCGTGGATCGGAATCCGTAGACGCTCCGCGGGCTCGATGATTTGACGCGGCTCGCCGCGCTCGTCGGCAAACCGCGCTCGTAGGATCTCGTGACGCCGAAAGATCTCGTCCAGGGCGCGGCGGAGTACCTCGACCTCGAGTCGGCCGCGGAGGCGCACCATCGCCGGCATGTTGT
>JBCCEE010000681.1:0-3950 GCA_039030415.1 Acidobacteriota bacterium | reverse complement strand
GCGCCGTCTTCCAGCTCATAAATTCCCCAGGGATTGGGTTCGAGTTGCGCTTCTCGTCCATCGACACGGCCTGCAGCTGCGGCATAGAGCCACTCTTCTCGGGTCGGCAGACGATACCCGCGACAGCGCCTGAGCTGCCCCGGCTCCGAAGGGGGGCGACCATCTTCTGCATAGCAGCTCTCGAGATTTTCGAGGGCGGAAACTAGGTTGCAGTAGTGTCTGGCTTCGTAGAGCTGGACCGCAGCGTCCTCGCTCTCTTGTGGGTTAGCGTAAATCGCAGCGTAGTTGGCTGGAGAAACCTCGGTTTGGGAGATCGCGAACGTCGTGGGTCCTCGACCGTCGCTGTCGGTATAAAACAGCGACGCCGGCACGCGAACCATGGGTGGTCGAGCTTCGCCTCGATACGTTTCGGGTTTGATCTGATCCTGAACCGACGCTCGCAACGGCACGATGGCGGCCGGCAGCGCAGTGGCCATCATCAAGGCACCGACGGCAAGGAGTCCGCGCTCCGGCAAGGGCAGCTCGATCGCGGCCCGAAGTGAGCGCCAGCGAACCGGCGGCAGTAGGGATTTGGCGTGCCGAGATGTGCCGAATGCCTTGGCCGGCTGGCAGAGCTGTTCTGTAGACACAACTGAAACCCAGATTAGATAGCTGAAAATAAAGAAGCCCAATGGGCTATCAGGCATCTGGGATTGCAGGGGCTCTGTCAAGACAAGGGTAGCCCCAAGCGCAAAGCCGACGAGGATGCCAAAGCTCCGACTCCATGAGTACGGAGCACCATAACCAGCAATCAGCCCCAGTGCTGGGGCCAAGAGGTAAGGCAGAGTTTCTAGAAAAGTCGGTGGTCCGGGGCCAACTAGAGCTGGTGCGAACAAGAACAAAAAACTTCCAGCAAAGATCCAACCACGAAGCCATGCCACGAGGTGAAAAACGCACAGGGGAAGCATCATTGCTGCAAGAATCCAGAAGAAACTGTCGTCTTGGAAGCCCAAGGTGCCTACAAAGTAGGAATAGAGGCTTATCGCAGCAGCCAGCAAGAATCCTGCAAGGAGCAAGCCGCGCCAGCCTTTGCGCCAGCCCGGCGGCAGCAGCCACCAGCGGCTAGCGTCTTCCGCGAACACATAGGCCATCGCTCGTTGCCACCAACGTGCGCTCGACGAAGTCTCCGCATCCCTTCGGAGCGGAGGCATCACTCCTTTGGCGCGATCCGCTAGCCAGTCCCAAAGCGCCAAGGCACCCCATGCGAGGCCTCCCGAGAGGAAGCCTGGAAATTCGTCAGACGAGGCTGTTGTTGTA
Source organism: Acidobacteriota bacterium (assembly GCA_039030415.1). Taxonomy (GTDB): domain Bacteria; phylum Acidobacteriota; class Thermoanaerobaculia; order Multivoradales; family J023; genus JAAELT01. The sequence goes on along the minus strand of JBCCEE010000681.1, from coordinate 2,654 downwards.
GCGATCCTGAGCATCAAGCCGGTGAATCCAGCCGCTATGGCGAGAGGCATGCGGTGTTTGCCAGCTCGAAGATCGAACGCCAAGCCAATTGCCAGAGGCACCATGAAGGCGCTGAGCACTACCTGCCAAATACCGCTGCTGTCGCCACCGAATAGCATGGCTATCAGCCACGGCAGCATCGCTCCCAACAAGACGGCCTGTACCCAACGCCCCGGGCCTTTCCAAACCAGCGGTAAGAAAAAAATAGGGAGAGCGATTACTCTTTGAAGGCTCGCCGGTGAGTCGATAGCCAGCGATGACTCGAGGAGCATTTGATGGTCCAGCAGGGCCCAACTAACGCCGCCGGTGAGGGCAAAAGCTGAAACAGCATGAGGCCCTGCCGGCAGGCGCAGCACATCCTCCCAAAGGCGCCTAGGGGCCTGGGACGACCGCTCATTCCTCACGGTTGGGGGCTCGCTTCGTCCGCTGCCGTGCTCGAAATGACTTCGCGCTCTGCCGCAAGGTCATAGCGCAGCGTCTGTGCAGCTCCGCCGAAGAGACCCTTGAGCAGCTCATCATCAGAGAAAATGAATCGGGTCATACCGACGAGTGCGGTGCTCAGAACGGTAGCCAATGCCAAGGCGCGCAGCCACAGCCAGGGCTGGCCGAAGATCAGGCTGCCGAGGGGAGCCCCGTGCGCCTCACCGTTCAGCGCCCGTAGCTTCTCTGCCACTGCCCAGGGTGGGAGACGGTCGGCGAGAGCGAGACCGTCACGCTGGCGGGCGAGCTCGGTGGTGAGCATCTCGCGAGCCTCATGCTCGACCGCGCTGCCTCTGAAGCGTTCGAGCAGCTCGGCGGCCTGCTCGGGCTCTAGCACCAGGCGGTGGGAGGCGCGCTTCAGCTCCCACCACAGCCGACTCAGCTGCTGCTCCTCGGGCGGGTGCTCGGCCGCTAATTGCTCGAGCAGGTAGCGGCGGGCGCGTTCCTCGAGCGAAGATCGAGCGCCCATGCGGGCTTCGGCGCGACGTTGATCCCGGATCAGCCGATCGACGAGCTCGGCGGGCAGCTCGAGGTTCCTTCCGTCACCGCTCACCGGATCAGCGCCGGTCTCGGCCTCCACCCAGTCGAGCAGGTGCTGGAGCTGCCAGGGAAAGCGAACGGAAGTCGAAACCTCGGGGAAATCGGGATGGCGGCGCACTGCCTCGAGCTGGTCCCAGGTGGCGTCGGGTACCAGCGCGGCGCAGGTCGCCCAGGCGCGCAGGGCAGAGCTCAGCGGAGGGGCGAGATCGGGACGGCTCCGCTGCGTGCGGTCCTCGCCATTCGAGGCCAGATAGCGCGCCAGCTCCAGGAAGCCGGCGTCGGTCCAAGCGAAACGCTCCAAGCCGAGATGCTGGAAGATGGCTTGGTCGGTAACACGGCCGCGGCTCGTCAGCGGTCGCGGGTCGGGGTCGATCCAGGCGCGAAGTGGCCAAGCGTTCAGCTCCCGAATCCAGTCGGCACGGCCGGTCCGACTGTGTGGCGAGAGATTTCGAGAGAACACGAGCAGCGGGTCGCTGCCGAAGCGTCGCGTCAGCGTCTCGAAAGCCATCGGTGGCCCACCGTCCACTGGCGTGACAAAAGCTGGCACGTGTTGGAAGGTGTAGCGGGTCAGGCGTATGCCTAGCCGCTCCAGGTGGTCGAGGCTCCGCAAGAAGCCGCTCAGCCACGGCTGATCGCCCCGTTCGGTGTCGATCAGTACCCGCAGCTCGCGGATGGCGCGGCCGGCAGCGAAACGCGTCCGCACCCGCCCGCCGGTAGCGACGGTGGCGGCAACGGTCGCCGGAATGTCGAGCTCCAAGCTGCGCTCTTGGCGGTAGACCCTGCCGAGTGAGCTCGCGGCGTCATCGAGCGCCGTGATCGATAGTGGTAAGTAGGTAGGCACTCGGTAGGTCAGCGTTCGCACTTGGCCGTGCTCGGCGGCTTCGGTGGCGAGCTGGCGGCGAAGCTCGAGGCCGCGCTCGCTCGAGGCTGCCGCCTGCGCCTGGCGCAAACGCCGGGTGGCGCCCGGAAGCATGAACCAGCGCAGCCCCAGAGTCATCATCAGCAGAGTCGGCACGAAGGCGAGCAGGTGGCGCAGCTCTGGCTCGAACGTCACGTAGACGGCCCTTTCGATCGTGACCGACGTTCTCGGTACTATCTCGCGCAGCATCCATTCGTTGGCCACCAGCGTCGGCGCAGGCGCTGCGGTCTGCTCGATCCGAGGTTCCGAAGTCACGGGCACGGACCGACCCAGCAGATGGACACCGGCTAGCAGACAGAGGACCGGCAGCACCGCAACCGCCATCGCACCTCGCCTGGAAAGGCGGCTGAAGGCAAAATGGAGGCGATCATTCAAGCTTTGCCGCGCGCCGGATCGCGGCGGCGCCACACGGACCGTGGTCTGTTGCGACGCTCTGGAGCGGTCGCTGCGGTCCGCGTCGGAGGCAGACCCGGCCAAGCGGTCCGCGTCTTCAGGAGAGCTTTCGGCTGCCAGGTACGTCTGAAACAGGCTCTCGATCTGGGCCAGGTCTTCTTGGCGGGTCGCCAGGGTCGCACAGAGAGCCTGACGGAGCTCGTCGAGTGGCCAGCTCTCGCGGCTCAGAACCAGTCGCTGAATGTCGAGGTACTCCTGCACGCCAAGGCGGGTCACCTGGCGG
>JBCCEE010000680.1:0-3957 GCA_039030415.1 Acidobacteriota bacterium | reverse complement strand
TGACCACGAAAAATTCTATCCCGCCTCATTTCGCCTCGGCAACATGCTGGTTGCGACCGCCAGCACCAAGGATGATAAGCAGGATTTGAATTACGGCGACAATACCGTACACCTGGCGGCTCCTGGGATCGATGTTGAGGTACTGACCTGGAAAGGTAAAGATGTAACTACCGTAGTCTCGGGAACATCCTATTCTACAGCCTTCGTGGCGGGGGCGGCCGCACTGATCAAGTCCGAGTACCCCAACGCATCCGTGAAAGAAATCAAGTTCCGCATACTAGATAACGTCGCAATGCCTAAAGTAGGCGGGAACTACCCATTCAAAGATACTACATGCAGTGACGGGCGACTAAATCTCGCCGAGGTTCTCAAGAAATATCCGGCGGGGACAGTCTGGAAGCTTCCCAACAACTGTTATTGAACGAACAGTGGCAGCTGCGGTTACCTGTTCTTCCGTCGGCTATCCCACACGCTCAAATCCAACAGCGAACCGAAGTCACCGGCTTCGGCCAGGCTCTTCTGCTCTCCGGGCGCGCCGATCATCGCTAGGTAGGCCTCTTCGAGGTTGGGCTCAACGAGGTCGCCGGCGGGCTGTTGGTCGCCGTAGGCGACGGCGCGGACGCGGAGGCCTTCCAAGGTGCGGACGCGGGTGGTGACGCGGAAGCGGGAGGAGAATTGCTGCAGGTCGTGGTCTTCAATGAGGGCTTCGAAGACGCGGCCGCGGGCGAGGTCGATGAGGCCGGTGGAGGGGCCGTCGAAGACCAGGCGGCCGTGGTTGAGCAGCAGGATGCGCGAGGCGGCGGCGGCGACGTCGCTGGCGATGTGGGTGGAGAAGAGGATGATGCGCTCGCCGGCGACGGACAGCAGGGTCTCGCGCAGGCGGTTGCGGGACTGGACGTCGAGGCCGGTGGTGGGCTCGTCGACGATGACGATGGGCGGCGCGCCGAGCAGGGTACGGGCAATGCCGATGCGACGTCGCATGCCGCCGGAAAAGTCACGGACTTTGCGATTAGCGGCGTCTTCGAGGCCGACTTCAGCTAAGGCACGCTCGACCTCGCGACGGCGCTCTTTGGGATCTCGCACGCCACGCTCGATGGCCCAGTAGTCGAGGAAGTCGGCGCCGGTGAATCCCTCGTAGGCGTTGAAGCCCTGGGGCAGGAAGCCGACGCGACTCCGATACTCGGGCAGGTTGAGCGGGCTCAACGGCACGCCGCGGAACTGCACCTGGCCACGGGTGGGCTCGAGCAGGCCGCACAGCAGCCGCAAGAGGGTCGTCTTGCCGGCACCGTTTGGCCCCAGCAGGCCGACGATTCCAGGCTCGAGACGGAAGTCGACCGCGTGGAGGGCCTGGAAGCCGTCGCCGTAGATTTTCGACAGGTTTCGAGCACGCAGCTCGAGGGCGCCGGATCCGGGTGAGGCAGCATGCTCCTGTGTGACGGGAGCCGCTGAGGCTTGGGCTTCGCGTGCAGCGGCGAGCGGCGCGATAGCTTCCTCTAGCGCCACGTCTTCCCCTGGCGCAACGTCTTTCACTGGCGCAACGTGCTCCACCGGTGCGACCCAGGCGGCGGGCCGAGCGAGCTGTCGAAGCTGGCTCGCCAGTCCTCGCCGACGGGCCAGCGCTCGCATCAGCACCGGCAGGCCCAGCAGGCTGACCAGGCAGGCGGTGGCGGTGGCGACGGCGGCGGCGCGCATCGGCAAGACCCAGGGATAGCGATCGTTGTCGAGGCCGATGCCGGGCCCAGCCAGCAAGGCGACCAGGGGCACCACGGCAATGACGACTCCGATGGCGCGGCGCGCCAGCCAGCGGTAGACGATGCCACCGGCCAATGTCGTCGAGCGTGGTGAGATCGAGACGCTGACGCTTTCCAGCACCAGGGGGAAGCAGCCGACCAGGGCCGCTGCCACCATCACCAGGGTCATCTCGTCGACGTGGCCTTGGCTGGTTTGGATGATCGGTGACGCCGCCAGCAGGCCGAGAGCCGGCGGCAGCAGCGCGGCGAAGCCGGCGCCGACGGCGTTGAGGCGGCAGGCGGCGAGGGCGAAGAGTAGAGCGGGTAGGGTGCCGGCGATTGCCAGCATGCGCAGGCGCTGACGATCCCAGATGGCGGGATTGAGCTCCGGTAGCTCGACGCTGGTGCCCGGCGGCGCAGGTGTTTGACGCAGCACGCGATCGACGGTGACTCGGTGGTTCTCACGGCGTGGCCGGATCGTGCCATTGAGGCGTAGGGTGACCGGCACGACGAAGCGGCCGGACTGGCGCCGCACGCTGGGCGCGGATAGCACCTCCCGTGATTCGAAGAAGGTCGCCGGCACCAGCGGCTCGCCGTCGGTGGAGGTCTGCAGCCCGAGCAGGTCCGGGCGCTGCGGAACTTCGTCGAGATCACGGGGGGCACGAGCGTCCCGCACCCGCAGGCGGAGATCGTGCACCGCCGACATCGCTCGACCGCTGGACAGCTGGGAGCCGAGGGCGATGGCCTGGGTCGCCGCCGTGACCTCGGCACGCGAAACGCCGGGACGCGGAACCAGCTCGACGCGGGTCGTCGGCTTGCCCCAATCGGAGTGGATCTGGTCGCGCCAGATGGCATGCTCGAACCGGGTGACGCCATCCATGACGCGGGCATGGGCCTGGCGCAGGCGCTCGAAGTCGGTATGCCTGAGGATGAAACGGTAGAACGTCGCGTCCTCATCGGTCTCGGGCTCGTCGTCGAGACTGTCGCTGAAACGCGCCGAAGCGTCCTCGCCGCTGCTGTTGGCCGCCAGAGCGCTCACCCGCGCCGAAGCGCCGACCGAGCTGAGCTGAGCCTGTAGCCGCAGCGCCAACGGCTGCAGCTCCCTCAGCCTGCGGTCGTCGCGCCGCACGCTCGCGAATACGGTGCCGTTGCGACGGTTGAACACGCTCCAGTGGCTTTCGATCTCTTTCGTCGCGTCGAGGTGACGTTCGACTCCCGCGATCTGGGCGGCGGCTTGCTGCTGGGTGCCGCCCTCGGCGAAGCGCACCGAGATGGCGAGGTCGGCGATCGCTGGCGCCAGGTCGCCGGGTCGCGGCACGAGGGCGCTGCCGGAAACTACGATCAAGAGATAAGTGACGGCGCCCAGGCCGAGCAGGACGGTCGCTCCGTTGCGCAAGGACCAGCGCAGCGGCGCGGTGACTCGCCCCGCCGGCTGATAGCTGAGCTCGGGGCGAGGCAGCACCCACAGGGCTGCGACCGCGCTCACCAAGGAGATGACAAAGGCCTGAACCGGCGCCGCCAGCAGAGGCGCCAGGCGACCGCCAGCGAGCGTCACCGCTACCGGCAACGTCAGGCTGCTCGCTAGGAAGAGCACGGCGTGACGCAGCGGCGGTCCCGCCCCTTTGCCGAGCCGCAGGGCGCCGAAGAGCAGCGCACAGCCGAGGCCGGCTGCGAGTGCAGGCAGGGTGGTGACGTCGAGCGCATAGCCCGCGAGCCACAGGCCATTGAGGCCGGCGGCGAGGCCCGTCGGCAGAGCCAACGCCTGCCACAATGCTGCACGACGCCCAAGGTGCAGCCCGGCCAGAGCCACAGTGATGAGCAGCGCCACCACGAACCCTAGGGCCAGGCGACTCAGCAGCAGGCGCAGCGGCGCTGCTTCGTCGATCAGAAACGTAACCTGCCCGCTGAGACCGAAGCGGTCGAATACTTGGCGGAGCGAGCGCTCGAGGGCCAGCGGTGAAGCCTGCTCTTCGCGCGAGATCAGCAGCACGACGCCGCGGACCCCGCCGAGGTGGGCGACCCAAGGCGCCTCTTGACTCTGCAGCTCGACGTCAGCGACCGCGCGCAGAGGGATCAGCCGTCCTTCGCGCAGCAGCTCGAGGTCGGCCAGGGGGCGATCGCGCCGGTCGCCAGCCACCACCGGCAGGGTGCTGCCGGCGACCTGCAGCTCGCCCAGCTTCTGGAAGCGCAGGCCGCGGTCGATCGCCGCGTTGAGTGTGCTGGCGCT
>JBCCEE010000679.1:0-4014 GCA_039030415.1 Acidobacteriota bacterium | reverse complement strand
CTGACTCCAAGCTGCTCGAAGAGGTTGGCGCCTACACCGCCCGGCGCGACAACCTGATCGAGCCGGACGGTCGCGTTGCGTCGGTGCCGTCGGCGCTGGTCACCGCCGGCGTGCTGCATGCCACCGGGGTGCAGCCGATCCTCGGTCGGATCTTCGAGACCGAGGATGACCGCCAGGGAGGCGACAGTTTCAAGGCGCTGATCAGCCACGGACTGTGGCACAGCCGTTTCGCTGGCGATCCGGCGGCGCTCGGGCAGACCTTGCAAACGTCCCTCGGCACGTTCGAGGTGATCGGCGTGCTGCCAGCGGGTTTCGGGTTCCCGGACGGCGCCCAGCTGTGGCTCCCGTACCAGAGCTGGATCGACACCCAGGACAGCGGCGATACCCGAGAGGATCAGAGATTCTTCCGCTGGACCCGAGGGGTCGGACGCCTGGCCGCCGGCACTAGCCTCGAGCTCGCCCAGGCAGAGATCGACGGCCTCGCCGTCTCGCTCGGCGAACGTTTCCCGGAGTCCAACGCCGACTGGCGGCCCCGGCTCGTGCCTTACCGGGAGCACACGACCTCCGGCATCGCACCCCACCTGCGCTCACTCTTTGTCATGACGTGGGTCTTCATGGCGCTCGCCGCGGTGAATCTCGCTGGCCTGCAGGTGGCGCGCAGCGTGGCGCGCACCGCCACCTTCTCCCTGCAGCTGGCGCTCGGCGCCGGCAGGTCACGGCTCGGCCGCCAGCTGCTCTTCGAGACCTTGCTGCTGGCCGTGCCGGGGGCCTTGCTCGGTTTGGGGGTGGCGCAGACCCTCCTGGCCCTTCTGCCGCGGCTGGTCCCCACCGATTTACCGGCCTGGCTCGACGTGCGTCTAGGCCTCGGTGAGGTCGGCTTCGCCGCCGGCGCGGCGCTCGCCGTGGCCGTCGTCGCGGGGCTGGCGCCTCTCGTCTTGGGCTGGCGGCTCGACCTGCGCTCGCTGCTCGCTGGCCGGGCTGCCGCGGCGGCCCGTGGTGGCCGCGTGCGGCGCTTGCTGGTGATCGCCGAGGTGGCTCTGGCCGCCGTGCTGCTGGTAGCCGCCGGCCTGCTGGCGCGCTCCTTCGGCACCCTGGCACGTATCGACCCGGGCTTTGCCACCGAACGGGTGGTCTCGGTCGAAATGTCACCCCAATACCCGGGCTCGTACCTGGAGCAGACCGACGCGCTGGCGGCGCTCTACCGGCGCCTGCAGGAGAGCCTGCTCGAGGTGCCCGGCGTCGCCGCCGCCGGTGCCACCACCTATCTGCCCTACCTCGACCGCGACCGGCGGGTGGCGAAGCTGCTGGCGCGCGGGGGGGAAGGCGAGGAAGATCTCGAGCACCAGGCGCCGATCCTCACCGTCGACGTCACGCCGGGCTACTTCGAGTCGATGGGTATCCCGATTGAAACGGGGCGCGACTTCGCCTGGTCCGATACCCGTGACGAGGGCTTGGTGATTATCCTCAGTCGCCGCGCCGCAGATCAGCTGTTCCCGGGGCAATCGCCGATCGGTAGAGAAGCGCGGGTCGGCACCGACGCGTGGGCGCGGGTGATCGGCGTCACCGGAGACGTGCGTTACGATCCGCGAGAGTCCGACTTCGGCGCCGAGCTCTACTATCCGATCACCCAATACAAAGCCTGGCGGCAGCGCTTCACGGTGCGGCTCGAGGGCTCCCCGGAGGCTCTGATACCGGCCGTGCGCGAGGCCTTGGAAGCGGCGGCGCCGCAGACCGGTGTGTTCCGGATCCGCACCCTCCGCTCGATCCTGGACGAAACGCTCTGGCAGTCGCGCCTGCTCGGCCAGCTGGCGCCGCTGTTCGCCGCCATCGCCCTGCTGCTCGCCGCGCTCGGCGTCTATGGCCTGCTGGCGCACGATCTGGCGCAGCGTCGTCAGGAGCTGGGTCTGCGAGCGGCGCTCGGCGCGCCCCGCCAGTCGCTGGCGCGGCTGGTGCTGTCGTGGGGCGTGCGACTCGTCGTGTGGGGCGTTGTCGGAGGCACGGCCTTGAGCCTAGTGGCGGCGCCGGTGCTCGCCGCCTCGCTCTTCGGCGTCGGCGCGTGGGATCCGGCGAGCTTCACGCTGGCGGTCTTGGCCCTGCTGGCCGCCGGCACCGCGGCCTGCCTGGCTCCCGCGTGGCGTGCGACGCGCGTCGATCCCATGGAGTCACTGCGCGAAGGATGACGCGATGAGAGTGAGAACGACATGAAGCGGGTTCCCGTCAACCTGATCTCCGGCCCGCTGGGCGTTGGCAAGACCACGGCCATTCACCACCTGCTGGAGAACCGGCCGGAGGGGGAGCGTTGGGCGGTCCTAGTGAACGAATTCGGTCTGGTCGGCTTGGATGCTGCGCTGCTCGCCGACGCCGCCAGGCCCAAGAGTCTCGACATACGGGAGGTCGCCGGCGGATGCATCTGCTGTAGCGCCGGCTTCCTGTTCGAGATCTCGCTCGCCATGTTGCTTCAGAAGGACCCGGATCGCCTGCTGATCGAACCGACCGGGCTGGCGGCGCTGTCCGGCATTCTGGACTCGCTCGATCGCGAGCACGTGCGGGACAAAGTCGACGTGCGTTCGACGATCTGCCTGCTCGACCCGGCTACGGTCGAACGAGATCGGCAGCGCGAAGAGGTCGCGGATCAGATCGAGGCCGCCGACGTCCTGGTGGCCAACCGCTGTGATCTGGCGACGCCCGAACAACGTCAGGCGTTCTCGGCCTGGGCGCAGGACCTCTTCCCGCGAAAGCAGCAAATCGGGTACATCGAGCAGGGCCAAATGGCCGCCGAGTGGCTCGATCTCGTGACCCATCGTCAGGTCACGGCCCGGCGCGGCGACTATGCCCACGGCACGGACCACCATCACCATGCCGAGACCGCAGGCGGCACCGGAGAAGAGAGCCCGGCATCTGCCGCCGCAGAGGCAATGGAATGTGATGTGTCGCGGCCGATCGTGCGCCGGGACCACATCTCCCCAGCGACCTCGACGATCGGCTGGGTATGCTGGAAAGGGCTCGAATTCGACGCTGAGCAGGTGGTCCGTTTTCTCGGGAAACTGACGGCCCTACCGAATGCCCTGCGCACCAAGGCGGTGCTGAGGACCGACGACGGTTGGTTCAACTTCAACTTCACCCAGGGGGCGCGCGAAGGGCGGCCGACGGCCTACCGCAGAGATTCACGGATCGAAGTGATTGTTCAAGGCGATGAGGTTCCGGATCTGGATGCTCTGGAGGCGGCTCTGCGGCAGTGCCTCGTCCAACCCGACGACCCTCAGCCGGACGCCTGAGCGCGTCAGCGCCACACGATCAACCGGCGGCAGTGGTGGAGCAAGACGGGTAGCGAAGCATGACGGCACCGACAGAGCTACCGGCCCGGTCTGCGAGCCATCGATGGAGCGCTTGGCTGCTCGCTCTCGTCGTTTCCGGCTGGGTTCTCGGATGCGAGCGACAGCGCAGCCCGCCGGTGGACGAGCTGCCGTGGTTCGAAGGCGTGCCGGCGCAAAACCTCGAGCTGGCGGCCATTCGAGACTACGACCCGGAAGTCGACTACTTTCCGAACAAGGTCACCCTTCGCCACGCCTCTCAGATCGAGATCGAATATCATCGCCACTATAAAGTCGCGAGGATCGAGACGCGGGGCATGGGCGAAGAGCTCGAGCTCGTGCTCGTCCAGCGCGGAGCTCCAATCCCTGAAACTCGTCGCGATGCGCTGGTGGTGCAGGTTCCGGTGACTCGCTTCAGCCTCGGCACCTTCCGCTACGGTCGGGCCGCGGAGCTGCTCGGTGTGGTCGATCGTCTGGTCGGTTTTGGCAACCACACCCACGCCAGCGTTCCCGCGATCCTCGAGCTGTTCGAGACCGGTAGGCTGAAGCGGAACTTTAACCTGGAGGCGATCGCGGAACGCGCCACCGAAGCGCATTTCGAGTGGTACTTCCCGGCGAGCTTGAGCCGATCCGCAACCCATCGGCGCCTCGGCATTCCGGGCATCCCGATGGCCGAGCATCTCGAGCCTTCGGCCCTGGCGCG
>JBCCEE010000678.1:0-4023 GCA_039030415.1 Acidobacteriota bacterium | reverse complement strand
GGTGGCGGCGCTCGAGAAGACGGGCTATCGCCCGAAGATCATCGAAAGCGACGACGGTTTCGGCTGGGGCATGTGGCAGGGCCGCATGGCCGAGGTCCTGGAAGCGCTGTTTCCGCTCCGGTAGCCCTACCCATCCGTGCGCCGAGCTTGACTTCGCTAGCGCTGGCGGGCGTCGCCTGACCAGCGCTGGAGAAGCCGCTGCCGTTCCTCAGCCATCTCCGTCGCGCGGGCCTATGTAGCGCACGGCCTGGAGGCAGTCGCTGAAAGAATTGAACGGCAAGCGCTGTACCTCGACGCAGCAGCTGGTCTGCGGCCCGAGACCGCCGTCGGTGGCGTCATGCCAGTCGGCGCAGCGCTGACTTTGGGCACACGCCCTGCTCTCGATCGGCGACCCCCAGTAGCCGGACCGGCCGTAGACTGGCGACTCTCGCTCGTGCGATGTCGCGGTCAGCGGAATCAACAGTCCCAACCCGACGAGTCCCAGGAAAAGCCTTCGGAGATTCGGTGTCTTCAAGATGTACTCCTTGTCTGTGCGTCTCAGCGCCATCAATCATACGGTCCGCTCGACCGACGAGACAGGTCCCTGATCTTGACGCGCGAGACGCCGCCAGAACATGCCAGTCTCGCGCCGAAGGATCTCGACATCCCCGAAGTAGTACAAGCACTCTAGGAGCTCGGCCAGCCCTCTCACGAGGCCGCCAAAACCCGGCTGCGTCAATCCGTCGGCGCTGATGGCCGGGCCGTCCCCGGGCGGTCGCTCTCCACCTCAGACCCCGCTAGCATCTTGCTGCCGATGCCGCGTGCCGGCACGGCCCCGGGGCGACGAGCATCTCGTCACGCATCGCAGAGCACTTCACCAAGGGGCAGGGGAATGCCAAGTCTTTCTGAGCGTCAACCGGTGACGCAATGGCTGCACCGCTGGAACGAGGGCGACCCGCTGGCGCAGCAGGCCGTGTTCGATCACGTCTATCGTGAGCTGCGTCGCACCGCCGGCGGCTACTTTCGCAACGAGCGCTCGGGCCACACTCTGCAGCCCACCGAGGTGGTGCATGAAGCCTGCGTCCGGCTGCTCGCAGGCTCAAAGATCGCTTGGCAGAGCCGCTCCCACTTCTTCGGCTTCGCCGCCCGCGTCATGCGGCAGGTTCTGGTCGACTACAGCCGCGAACGCAAGGCACTCAAACGGGGCGGCCAGCGCCCTCACATCACTCTGCCGCTCGATCTGCACGAACGGACCGTCGACCACGTCGAGATCCTGGCCTTGGATCGCGCCCTCACTATGTTGGAGGAACTGGCGCCAGAGCAGGCTCGCATCGTCGAGGCTCGCTACTTCGCCGGCCTGTCGGTGGCCGAGTGCGCCGAGGCCCTCGCCATCTCGCCCACCACCGTCAAGCGCCAGTGGCGGCGAGCTCGGGCCTGGCTCCACGCCGAGCTCACGACCGAGGGGTATCGCGCCGATGAGCCCTGAAGCCTATCGCCAGGCCTGCGACCTCTTCGATGCCGCGCTCGAGCAGCCGAGCGTCGAACGCAGGGCGTTTCTGAGCGCCGCCTGCGCTCACGATTCGAGCCTTCGGCAGCAGGTCGAGCACATGCTCGAGCACGATCGGGAGGCCACCGGACTGCTCGATCATCCGATCGTCTGCACGACCTGGACCCCACCTACGGGACCCGTCGCCAAGCTGGTGACCGGCACCTTGGCGGCCGGCACCCTGGTGGCCGGCACTCGACTAGGTCCCTACCGGGTGACCCGGCCCCTCGGCCAGGGCGGCATGGGCATCGTCTACCACTCGGTACGAGACGACGACAGCTTCAGTCGCCAGGTCGCCATCAAAGTCGTTCGCGAGCGCCCCTCCGCGCGGGCCGTGGAGCGCTTCCGGCATGAGCGCCAGATCTTGGCCGGCCTCGAGCACCCCTATATCGCGCGGCTCTATGACGGTGGCGAAACCGCTGATCAGCAACCCTTCCTGGTGATGGAATACGTCGAGGGCCTGCCGATCACCACCTACTGCGATCGCCATCGCTCGACCCTCGCCGAGCGGCTCGAGCTGATGCGCAAGGTGTGCGCCGCGGTGCACTTCGCCCACCGCAGCCTGATCATCCACTGCGACCTCAAGCCGAGCAACATCCTGGTCAACCGCGACGGCGATCCCAAGCTGCTCGACTTCGGGATCGCCAAGCTGCTGAGCTCCGAGGCCGCCGTCGAAGGCACCGAAGGCCGCCGCGACCAGCGCGTGCTGACCCCCTCCCACGCCAGCCCCGAGCAGGCGCTCGGCAAGCCGGCGACGACCGCGACCGACATCTACGGTGTAGGGCTGGTGCTCAACGAGCTGCTGTGCGGCACGGTTCCCTTCGTCGACCCCCGGCTCTCCAACTACGAGCTGCTGCGCCGGGTGTGCGAAACCTCTCCGGCACCGCCCAGCCACACGTTCCGACCGGAGACTCACAGCGCGCAGCCTGCCGAGTCGCCGCCGCTCGAAGCCGCTGAACCCGCTCTGGACGTCCATGACCTGGCGCACGCGCGTCGGGCGACCCCGGCGCAGCTGCATCGAAGCTTGCGGGGCGACCTCGACCGCATCACCCGCATCGCCCTCAGCAAAGCGCCCGAAGACCGCTACGCCTCCGCCGCCCAGCTGGCCGACGAGCTCGGCCGCCATCTCGATAATCGCCCGCTGTCGGCGGGTCCTCACGCCATGCACTACCGCTGGGCCAAGTTCTGCCGGCGGCACCGGGCACCGGTCGCGGTCGCGGCGGTGTCCCTCGCGCTGGTGTTCTGCCTGGTGAACCTGTTCATCTTCACCCTGCTCGAGCAGATCGAAGACACCACGCGCGAGCAGCAAAAAGCCCAGCGCCTGCTCGGCTTTTTGACTCAGACCTTCGCCCTGTCGCACCCCGAGACCGCGCTCGGCGAGACCGTGACCGCCCGCGAGCTGCTCGACCAGGGTGCGCGGCGCATCGCCACCGAGCTCGAGGACGAGCCCGAAGTTCGCGCCATGATGCTCAACGCCATGGGCAAGATCTACTTTCAGATCGGCCTGCTGCAACCGGCGGAGGCGCTGCTCGAGCAGGGACTCCAGCAGCGTCTCGCCCTGGCCGGCGAAGCGGAACCACGACGGGACGCCGAGATCACCGAGAGTCTGACCCTGCTGGGGGACGTGCAGCGCGCGGCCGGCAAGCTGGCGGAGAGCGAGGCCCACCTGCGTCGCGCCGTGGCTCATGGACGCCAGCTCGACGATCCCGCCAGGCTCGCCGACAGCCTGGAAGCCCTCGCCACCCTGCATCGCCTGCAGTACGCCTACGGCGAATCCGAGGCCCATCTCCGCGAAGCGATCGAGCTGCGTCGGCGAGCGGGTGACGGCCAACGCCCCGAGCTCGCCCGGTCTCTCGCCGCCCTCGGCACCCTGCTGCGCGAGCAGAGTGATTTCGACGAAGCCCGCACCAGCACCCGCGAGGCGCTAGCCATCCGACGATCGCTGTTCGCCGACACCCACCCCGACATCGCCAGCAGCCTGCGCGACCTCGGTGAACTCGAGCGTTCGCTCGACAACCTCGGGGCAGCGGAGGCAGCCTACCGCCAGGCGCTGCGGATCGATCGCGAGCTCTACGGCGACAGGCACCAGGCGGTCATCGACCTCAAGAATTCCCTCGCCTTGTTGCTCGGGCAGCAAGGCAGGCTCGACGAGGCCACGCGCCTGCTCACCGAGTGCGTCGACGACCTGCGCGCCCTCGCCGGCACCCACCATCCCGACTTCGCGACCATGGCCAGCAACCTGGCGGTGATGCTGACCCGGCAGGGCGCTTACGACCGGGCCGAAGTCCTGTTCCGCGAGGTCCTCGAAACCCGCGTGCAGCTGTTTGGAGCGCGCCACCCCTACGTCGGCCAGACCCACTTGACGTGGGGCAAGCTCGAGCATCAGCGCGGCGATCTGAAGGCCGCGGAAAGCCACTACCTGCTGGCCGCTGGGATCGCCGAGAACCTGCCGCTAGGCCACCGCGCGATCGCCTACCCCAAGCTGGCCCTGGCCCGGC
>JBCCEE010000677.1:0-4029 GCA_039030415.1 Acidobacteriota bacterium | reverse complement strand
GTGAGACGACCGCTGTCACCTTTCGCGGAAGCGAGTCCTGTTTTTTGGACAGCGATTCATTGCACCGAGCGTCGCCTCTAGCCACAGAGGCGACGCCAGCGGGCGGTTCCGCCTGTCCCCAACCGGCTTAGCCCGCGCGCCAACGCGCCATTTCGGCCGGTCTATGCGCCACGGCTCGAGCGAGTCGCGGGTTTACGTAAACCGCAAGAACTTCGTCTAGGCTGTGGGACCAGACGCGCTGTCCGGGTGACGAGATCCCGAGCTCGATCGATCAGAAAATTCTTCCAGACATGGCGGGGCCGCCCCGAGTGATCGGGACGGCGGCGGAAGGTATCGAGGCGAGATGTGGGGTGGGTAATAGCGGGATCAGACGGCCACTTACCCGTCTGACGTATAGAAGGGTTAAAGGCGATGGCTCGCCCGGCAACTCAGGTTCAGGTGTGTGACTCGTTGCCTCATAACGTCCATCTATTTAGCAAGCCACGTGCCAGCCTCGCTCGACGGCCCAAAAAAATCTCCGCGGCGATTCTGACGCGCCCCGCCGCTCTCGCGGTTTCGCAGTCTCGAAGCGCAGGTGGCGCCGAGTTGTCTTAAATGCAATACACCTACTGAATGCACTACACTAGGTCGGCTCACGGACATATCGGCCTACAGATCAGGTGTCAGGAGGAATCGAGGATGGCGAAGCCCCTGGAATACAACGCGACGCTGGTAGAGCGCATCGACCTCACCGAGCAGCTCGCGATCTTCAAAGTTCGGCCAGACGAACCCTCCGAGGCCGAGCCTCAATTCATTCCCGGGCAGTACGTCACCCTCGGCATGAACAACGAAGCCCAGGTAGAGCTCGGCTCAGTCCGGCGGCCGATGTCCATCGCCTCCGCGCCCGAGGAGCGTGAAGCGCTCGAGTTCTATATCCGTTACGTCACCTACCCCGAGTCCGACAATCCGCTGACCCACCTGCTGTGGAAGGCCAAGGCTGGCGAACGTATGTTCATGCGCAACCGGGCGGTCGGGCGCTTCACGGTGGACGACGCGGTGGGCGACGACGATTCACGGATGCGGGTCTGCCTCGCGGCCGGTACCGGGCTGGCTCCGTTCATCAGCATGGTGCGCAGCCTGCATCTTCAAGACCCCACGAAGGATCTCGGCCAATACGCCATCCTCCACGGCGCCTCCTACCCCGCCGATCTCGGCTACCGCGAAGAGCTGACGGCGCTCGTCGAGCACGGCCTGCACTACATGGCCACGGTAAGCCGGCCCAACGAGGCGCCGGATTGGGACGGTGACGCCGGACGCGCCGAAGACTATTTCAAAGCCGAGCGGCTTCCCGAGCTCGACGAGCGACTCGGCCTGGGCCCGGAAGGACTGCGCCCCGACAAGGCGATCGTCATGATCTGTGGACTCACCGGTACGATCAGCCAGACGATCCAGCGCGTCGTTCAGCGCGGCTTCGTGCCCGACAACCGCAAGATCCGCCGAGCGCTCGAAGTGCCGGAAAACGTTCCCGCCAGTCTGTTCTACGAGCAGTACGACTCGACGCCGGTGATCGACGTCAAAGACCCGGCGGTGGTCGAGCCGTTGCGCGAGCAGCTCCACGCTGCTCTCGGCCTGGCTTGACCGGCGACCCGCCGCTTCCCAAAGCTGCCACCGGAGAGCCGTTCCGGGCCGAGCCCTCTCGCGCCGTCGAGCCCTCTCGCGTCGTCGCCCCCTCTCGCGTCGTCGACCCCTTTCGCGTCGTCGAGCTCTACTGCGGCATCGGCGGCTGTGCCGTCGCCCTCGAAGCCTTTACGCCTGGGCCTGTCGCCGAGACCGTCGCCGCGGTCGACATCCACCGCGGCGCTCTCGCCGTCTACGCGCACAACTTTCCGCACCCCACCGTCGCCTCGCTGGTCGAAGCCGTGAGCGCCGAGCGCCTGCACAGCTGGGACGCCCACTTGTGGTGGCTTTCGCCGCCCTGCCAGCCCTTCACCCAGCGCGGCCGCCAGCGCGACGCCGACGACCCCCGAGCCGCCACCTTCTTGGCCGCCATCGATCGCATCGCCGCCGTGCGTCCGCGTTACGTCGCGCTCGAGAACGTGCCGCCGTTCGAGGGCTCACGCGTCCATCAGCGCCTGATCGCGACCCTCGAAGCGGCCGGCTACGCCCACCGTCACGAGCGCCTGATCTGCCCCTCCGACTTCGGCATCCCCAACCGCCGCCGCCGCTACTACCTGCTCGCCGGTCGCCGCCCCCTGCTGCCCATCCCGCCGATCGAGCGCCAGCCCCAACCGCTCGCCAACTTCCTAGACCCCGAGCCGGACCCGACGCTAGAAGTCGACGCCGCCTTCGTCGAGCGTTACCGCCCCGGCCTACGCCTGGTGCGCGCCGAAGACCCGCAAGCCGTCACCGAATGCTTCACCTCCGCCTACGGCCGCTCCCACGTCCGCAGCGGCTCCTACCTCGAAGCGGGTGACGGCGAGGCCACCTGCGTCCGCCGCTTCTCCCCCACCGAGATGCTGCGCCTGCTAGGCTTCCCCACTACCTACCGCCTGCCGCCCGATCTTCCCCCCAAACGCGCCTGGCCACTCGTCGGCAACAGCCTCTCGATCCTCCCCGTGCGGTCCGTCCTGGCGTCGATCCCGGAGCTGGCTACACAACGAGACCAAACTTGATGATGATGCCGAGCTCCTTACTCGCCTACTTCCAAGACGAGGTGCATGAGGCTCCTCTAATTGACAGCGGTCTGGGAGTACAGTCTACTTGAGACATGAAGGCGTCAATTGACATCGAAGCCAAGAACACCCGCGAAGGTCGTTTTGTTCGCAAAGTCAGCGCTAGCGGGGAGGACACGCCTTCTTGGTTTGGGGTCCTACGTTCCCAGGCCCAGCAGGCGCATGGCCACGAAATGGCTTCGATCCGAGCTAGCATAGCGGCCGGTATCGTCCAGTTTGAACGCTGAAACTTTGGACACTAGAGTCGTCGCAACACCTGATGCAGCGCCGAGCTCGGACGCCAAAATCGCCAGAACATCTGATGCAGAGCTCAGTTCGGACGCCAAAATCGCCGCTGCATCACTGAAAGACAGCTAAAGCGAAGTGATCCGAGCCTGACCATCGCTCAACCACGCTGTCTGCACCGGGCCCGAGCTGCGATTCGAGCAAAAAGACGCGCTGCACAGGCGTCGACCCTGCCAGATGAGCGTAGACAACGCACTCGAAGCGGAGTTGTGGGCGTGATCCCCGCTCAAAAGCGCGATCTCTGACGCAGGACCTGGCCTCGGCATCGTAAATCGAGCTCCCCCTAAAAAAAGCCACGCGGTGACGCGTGGCAAAGGGGGTGCCGGCGATGGACGCCGGCACGGCTTGGGAGGCCGTTTTTTCGGTTGGGGGTGGGGCTAGCTGTCGTCGCTCCAGGACTCGATGACCCTGGCCGCTTCCTCGCGGCCGCCGAGGCCGAAGGCGAGGCCGCCGGCCAGGGAGATGCCGACGATGAGGGCGCCGAAGGCGAGGTTGACGATCTCGGGCGCGAGCTCGGTCTTGTGCAGGGCCATGGCGCCGACCAGCACCAGGATGGCGAAGCGGGCGACGTTGGCCAGGGTGGCGGCTTGACGGTGGCCGCTGGCGGTGATCGCCTTGTGCGCCAGGCGGCTCAGGAAGAGGCCGATGGCGAAAATGACGACCGCGATCAGCACCGAGAATAGGCCCTGCATGAGCTCGTTGGCGAGGCCCGAGACGATGGCCAGGCCAAGGGTGTTGAAAGCCTGGATGGAGCCCATGAAGAGGATCACGATCATCACGATCCAGCCGGTGATCGACGACGCCGAGGCGGAGCCTTCTTCCGGCTCACCGAGACCCAGCCACTGCGGCAGCTTGTTGAAGCCGATCGAGGCCAGCAGGTTGGTCACCAGGCGCTGGACGATACGCGCCACTAGGTAGAAAATGGCGAAGATCACCAACGCGCCGAGCAGATTGGGCAGGAAGCCGAGAATCTCGCCCACCATGTCCTTGACCGGCGACAATCCTTCCATTTGCAGCGCATCGAGGATCTGCG
>JBCCEE010000676.1:0-4030 GCA_039030415.1 Acidobacteriota bacterium | reverse complement strand
GCGAGATCGCCGAGATCATGAACACCCGGGTCGATACCGTGAAATCCCAGCTCTATCAGGCGAAAGAGCGTCTGAAGGACTTGCTGAAAGACCATGCCGAGCTTATTTGAGCCTATTGGGTCGAAAGACGTTGTTGCGTCGACAGACGTTATTACGTCGACAGGCGTTATTACGTCGACAGGCGTTATTGCGTCGACAGACCCTGTTACGTCGCACGCGGCACCGAGCCTGGGCTGGCATCAGGACCCGAGATAGGAATCAGCGTGACCCACTCGAAGCCACCTAACCCAGCACTCGAGCACTGGACCGACGCGGAGCGGCGGAAGCACGACGCGACGCCACCGACTCCCGAGGAGCTCGTGGCCTATCGCGACGGCACCCTGGACGACGCTAGCCGACAGGCCCTTCAGCGCCGCCTGGCGCTGTTCCCGGAGCATGCGCGGGAGTATCTCGACCTGCTGCATTTCGACGAGCTCGAAGCGCCGTCGCCAAGCCATCAGGTGAGTGATGACGACATCGCGGCCGCCCTCAGCGCGGTCCGCGGCGCGGTCGCGGCCGAGCCTGGAGCCACCGCTGGCGAAGGGCACGAGGATCCGCAAGGCTCGCAGCAGGAGCCGGCGGCACGCTCCGAGAGTCTCCAGGCGGCCCCGGCAGCTCCGCTCCGGACGGTCGCGCCCCGCAAGGCTGCATCTCCCGCGGCGTCCCCCAGCGAGCCAGCGAGCGGCGCCCCCGATCCGTTCTATCGGGTAGCTCCCCTCTCGCCAGGCGGAAGGCTCCGACGCTTCGCCATGGCGGCGACCCTAGTGCTCGCCCTCGGCGCCGGCTTGGCCGGCGTGATGCAACAGCGCGAGAACTCAGCGGCGAAGCCGCGCTACGTCCAGGTCGTCGACCTCTCCGTGACTCGCGGCGGCGGCTCGACCTCGGTAGCGAGACCGAGTAAAGACATCCTGCTGCTCTTCCACGACGCCGATCTCGGCGATTTCCCCCGCGGTGAGCTCGAGGTATCGGATCATCGGGGGCAGATCCTGATGACCCATGAGGTCGAGGCCCCAACCGACGCGACGGTCCCCCTTTCGCTCACCGTCGACCGGGCGAGCTTCCCGGATGGCTCGTATCGCATCGTGCTCTACGGGATTGATGAAGGCGGCCGCCAGCTGGTGCGCGACTACCGCTGGAAGCTCGCTTCCGAATCGACGGAATGAGCTGTCTCCCGCGGCCGGAAGAAATCTGACTTTTTTCTGAACAAACGCCCGCGGTCGGTGTCTCTAGGATTGACCACGACACATCACGCGTCGAAGCGGACCCCCGGGTGTTTGCGAAGGTCGGTTTTTTCGAATCTTATCGGGAGGATCCGATGCGCTACGGCAAGGAAGATTTCAACATCAATATCGTTGCCCCCTCGCACGTTTTCTTGCTGCATCGGAAGGATTGCACTGGTTTGTAGCGAGCCGCCCGCGACGCTCGCGTGGGAGCGGCTCACTGCCGAGAGTCACCCCGCCTCGAGCGCTGGCTCGCCGTCGATTTCTGATTCGTGGCTCTCAGGGTGCCCGGGGCACCCTGAGGGCCACGATTTTTGTTTCCAGCGGCTCTGTCTCCACGCGCGCACACCGCCCTTGATAAGGTCGCGGCCATGGGCCGTCGCCTCAGCCAACGACCACGGAGACCGCGTCGTCAGGCGCCGTGGTCGAGCGCCTTACTGGCGGCGCTCGTCGCGTTAGGCCTTGCCGGATGCCGCCCCGGCCCCGAAGCTCCACTGGCCTCCCACGCCCCTGAGGCGAGCTCCGAGCTACCGTCGATCCTGTTGATCACGCTCGACACGACGCGCGCCGACTATCTGGGCTATGAGACGGGCAGTGATGCGACGCCCCACCTCGACGCGCTCGCCGCGCGCGGCATACGCTTTTCTCAAGCCTACTCGACGGTACCGACGACCCTACCGTCCCACATCTCGATGATGACCGGGCTCTATCCAGCGGAGCACGGCATCCATGAGAACGCCAGGACGCTGGGCGACACCCCGCCTCTGATCGCCGAAGCGCTCCAGGGCCGCGGCTACTCCACCGGCGCCTTCGTCTCCGGCCTGCCGCTGGCGAGCCGCTTCGGGCTGGCGCGTGGCTTCGACCACTATGATGACGCCTTCGCCGCCGAAGGCGCGACCGAGCGCTCGGCCGCAGAGACCAGCGACCGCGCTATCCAATGGCTCGCGGAGTCGTCGGCGCCTCCCCACTTCCTGTGGGTTCACTACTTCGATCCGCATCATCCCTACGAGCCGCCGGAGCCCTTTCGCTCGCGCTTCGCCAGCGATCCCTACCTCGGGGAGATCGCCTATATGGACCATCACCTGGGACGCCTGGTGGCCGCCTTCGAACAGCAGAACGCCGCGCGGGACGTTCGGATCCTCATCAGCGGAGACCACGGCGAAGGGCTGGGCGAGCATGGCGAACGTTTCCACGGCAGCCTGCTCTACCAGGGCGTCATGCGGGTTCCCCTCCTGGTCGCCGGATCCGGCATCGCGGCGCAACGCGTCGAGCAGGCCGTCAGCATTCGGCAAATCCACGACACGATCCGCTCCTGGGTCGGCGAGCCGGCCGCCAGAGCCCTGACCGAGGTGGCGGCGGACACCGACTCGGATCCCGTGCTGGCCGAAGCGCTCAAGCCGTTTCGGCAGTACGGCTGGCAGCCGCAGGTGATGGCGGTCCGTGACCATCTCAAGGTCATTCGATCCGGCGCGATCGAGGTCTATGACCTCGCCTCGGATCCCAACGAGGAGACCGACCTCGCCGGACAGCGCGAGATCGATCCGGCGCTGCGCCAAGCCCTGCGCAGCTACCCCGTCGAGCTCTCGACCGGTGGCGAGAGCACGGGCGACTCCGAGCCCGAGCTCAGCGCGCAAGATCAGCAGCGCCTCGCCAGCCTCGGCTATGTCGACTGGCGGGCGGAGCCAGTGCTGCAAGAGAACGCGCCCAGCGCCCGCCACATGACCCACCTCTTCGACGACCTGGATCTCGGTTCCGGCCTGTTCGTCGAGCGGCGCTACGAAGAGGCCATCCCGGTCTTCGAACGCGTGCTCGAGAGCGACCCCGGCAACCTGATGGTCCACCTGCGACTCGCCGTCGCCCATTCGGTAGCCGGCCGGGACGCTCGTGCCGAGCAGCTGTTCGAGCAGGCCCGCGAGCTCGCCCCTTGGTCGGTCGACGTGCGTCATTACCACGGACTCCACCTGCTGCGCGCCGGCAGGTGGGGCGAAGCCGAGCCGCTTCTGGCCTCGGTGCTGGCCGAGATGCCCAACCGTCTGCCGACCCTGGAGGGCCTGGTCGAGATCGAGCGCCGCAAGGGCGATCCCGCCGCCACCGCCGAGCTCTTGGAGCGTATCGTCGCACTCCAGGACCGATCGTCAGGCGGTCCGTCGGCAGGCGGTGAGCGCTGGGCCGAGCTGGGCGAGGCGCGCATGGCGAAGGGTCAGACCCGAGCTGCCATCACCGCCTTCGAGCAGGCCCAGAGTTTCACCGGTAAGGACTTCACCCACTCGCTGGAGCTCGGCGTCCTCTACCTCGCCGACCGCCAGCCCGAGGCGGCTCGCGACCTTCTCGACCGGGTCGAGCCATCACATCCCGGCTATCCCATGGCGCTGTTCAAACGCGCCCAGGTCAGCGCCCTGCTCTCTGAGCCGGATCGCGCCGAACGGATCCGTCGCGCCTATCAGCAGGCTCCGCCCGACCTCCGCCGCCTGATCGAGAACGAAGCTCTGTTCCGCGGCATCGGCTGGCGGTGAACGGAACGTTTTCGTGCAAAAAACGCGAGCGCGATGACGGTCGCCAGGTGATCCCTGCCGGTGCCGTCCAGGAGGAATCGCTGCGACACCCAATCTGATGCCTACGTCACGCCGAATTTGACAGGGAATTGACATCTAGGCACTTGGGCGAGTGACGTCACTCCAGTATTGTCAAGACGTAAACTCCAGAGACCAACTTGATATCCTGGTCTGGCTTGCCGCCACCTGCTTCCCTGAACCCTGGTTCCCCCAAAACCT
>JBCCEE010000675.1:0-4032 GCA_039030415.1 Acidobacteriota bacterium | reverse complement strand
GGGGGCGACGTCGACGCCGATCGGCCGTCCGCTCGCCAATCATGCGATCCGTCTCCTCGACCGCGAGCTGCGCCCGATGCGGCTCGGTGCCGAAGGGCAAATCGCGGCCCATGGCGTTGGCTTGGCGCGTGGCTATCTGGCCCGTCCCGCGTTCACCGCCGAGCGCTTCGTGCCCGACCCGCTGAGCGATCGTCAGGGGGCGCGCCTTTATCTGACGGGCGATCTCGGACGCTACCGCGCAGACGGCGAGCTTCTCATTCTCGGGCGGCGCGACCAGCAGCTCAAGATTCGCGGTATGCGCATCGAGCCCGGCGAGATCGAAGCGGCACTCCTCGACCGCCCGGAGATCCGGGCCGCGGCGGTGCGTCCGTGGGATCGAGACGGTGTGACGCGGCTCGCCGCATACATAGTCTTGACGGAGGAAGGGACTGGCGGCCGGCCCAAGGCCTCGCTCGAGGCCGTGCCCGAAACGCTACGCGATGCGCTGAGGGGACGTCTGCCCGCAGCGTTTTTGCCTGACGCCTTCGTCGTCCTGGATCAGCTGCCCTTGACGCCGAGCGGCAAGCTCGACATCAGGGCGTTGCCCGCGCCCGATCCGGCACCCGAGAGGCAGAAGGTCGTGGCGCCAAGCGGCGCCACGGAAGAGCTTCTGGCCGGTATTTGGAGCGAGGTACTGGGAATCGATCGGGTCGGCTCGCAGGACGACTTCCACGCTCTCGGCGGTCACTCCCTATTGGCTACCCAAGTCATCTCCCGTCTGCGTCAGGCGTTCTACGTCGAGCTGCCCCTGGCGCGGCTCTTCGAAGCTCCAACGATTGAACAACTGGCGCGGGAGGTCGAGCGCGCCCGGTATGGCCGGGCTCGGCCCAAGCTCGTCTCCACCGGGGAGCGCCACCAGCTCTCCTTCGCCCAACAGCGGCTGTGCTTCATTGATCGGATGGCTCCAGGCGATCCGGTGTACAACCTACCGGGCGCGGTTCATCTCGTTGGACCGCTCGACGTCCCGGCCCTGGCCCGGGCCCTTGTCCGGGTCGTAGCAAGGCACGAGACGCTGCGGACGCATTTCACGGCCATCGGCACTGGCTTCGAGCAGCATATTGTCGAACACCTCGACCCTGGCCTGCCGATCGTCGATCTGAGCTTCCTGCCTGAAAGCACGCGGTCCGCCGAAGCGCGAAGGGTCGAGACGCAGGAGGTTCGTCGTCCGTTCGACCTCGGGCGCGGTCCGCTTCTGCGGGCAATGCTGCTGCGCTCGAGCGAAGCGGACCACGAATTCTTCCTCACCCTACATCACGTGGTGTCGGACGGCTGGTCCCAAGGAGTATTGATCCAAGAGCTGATTGCCTTCTATCGCTCCGAGCGCCTGGGTGAGCCGTCTGGGCTGCCGGACCTGCCGGTGCAGTACGGCGACTTCGCCATCTGGCAGCGCGCCTGGCTCGAAGGAGGCGAGCTCGAGCGTCAGGCTCGATGGTGGAAGGACCAGCTGAAGGATGCGCCGCCGAGCATCGGGCTACCGACTGACCATCCCCGCCCGGAAGAGCTCAGCTCCGGTGGCGGCGTAGTTCGCCGGAACTTCGACCGCGCCTTCATGGATGCGGTCCGCGCCTTTGCTCGCCGCCAGAACACCTCGCTCTTCATGACGTTGATCGCCGCGTTCGAGGTGGTGATGCACTATGCCAGCGGCCAGGATGATCTGGTAATCGGTACCGATGTGGCCAACCGTGAACAGGTAGAGCTCGAGGGATTGATCGGCTTCTTCGTCAACCAGCTGGTGTTGCGTTTCTCGGTCGGAGGCGATCCGTCGTTCCGCGAGATTCTCGAGCGCACTCGCCGCCACACTCTTGGTGCCTACGCTCATCAGGATCTGCCGTTCGACAAATTGGTGGAGGCGATAAATCCGCCGCGAACGCGCAACCGCACGCCCCTTTTTCAAGTCAAGTTTGTGCTCCAGAACACGCCGCAGCCGCCGCTCGAGGTTCCTGGACTGACCGCAACACCTCTCATGGTCGATACCCGGACCGCCAAATTCGATCAGCTATGGAACCTCTGGGAGCGGGATGGGGCACTTCAGATTGCCGTCGAGTTCAGCAGCGACCTCTTCTTAGCACCGTCGATCGAGCGCCTGTTGAACCTTTTCCACTACACCCTCGAGCTCGTCCAGGAGCAGCCGGACGCGTCGCTACAAGAGCTGCGGCAGCAGCTGGAAGAGCGCGAGAAGATTTGGCGGCGTGAGCGTCAGGAGCGTTGGCGTCAAGCCAGCCGCGGCCGACTCAAGAAGTTCACCAAGAAAACCCCGGCGCTCATCAACACCACGCAGGCGCAGTCCATAGCTGCTGGCCGGACAGCAGTGGAGAGCGTCGACTGAGCCGCCGCTCGACCATTCGAATCAGGATTGACGAAGCAAGTCGTGGCCTTCTGCGCGGCGCTTCGGACGTTTTGAGCCAGTTAGAAGGAGCCTCTTCATGAGCACGCTCGAGCAACAACAGATTGAAGGCTACGCACTTTCACCTCAGCAAAAACGCCTGTTCCGTGATTTCGTCCCCGGCTCTCCGGTGCCGAGGAACCGCTGCAGCGTGTCGATCAAGGGTTCGCTCGATCCGAATCGTCTACGGGCCTCGCTCGAGGCGCTCCAAGAGCGTCATGAGATCTTGCGGACGGGCTACGAGATGATCGCGGGCTTGAGCGACCCCGTCCAGACCATCGCTGCGACCGGACGCATAATCTTCGATACCGCCGACCTCGAATCGCTTGTCTCTGCGGAGCGCGAGTTGCGGATCGAACAGGCATGGGATGAGATCGCCGGCCACTCTGCAACCCGGACCGCGGAAGGAACCCCCGAGCCCCTGCGAGCCCAGCTGCTCAAACTCGACTCCGAGCATCATCTGCTGCTCTTCAGCCTCTCCATCCTGCATTCCGACGGTCCGACCCTGCCGCGCCTCGCAGCGGAATTGAGCGAGATCTACGCCGCCGGCGGCGAGGCGGGGGAAGTCGATGAGGAAGCCCTGCAGTATGTCCAGTTCGCCGAATGGCAGAATGAGCTTCTCGAATCGGAAGACAGCGAGACAGCGCTCGAATTCTGGCGTCAGCGCAAGCTGGCCGAACGCAAGCCTAAGCCTTTGCCCTTCCAGCACGCCGGCAACTCGGCGCAACGTCAGATGCAGATCTGGATCGAGACGTTGCCTTCGGATCTCAGCAGCCGTCTCGATGCCCTAGCCGAAGCGACCGAGCTAGCACCCGGAACGGTCCTACTCACCGCCTGGGCCACGCTTCTCGGACGGCTTCTTGGGGAAGAAGACCTGGTGCTTGGTCTGCTTGTCGACGGACGCAAATACGAAGAGGTGGACGCCATGCCTGGACCGCTGGCTCAGGCTCTGCCGGTGCGCGCTGAGCTGGCGCCTTCTTCCTCTTTTTCTGAAGCCCTCGCGCGGCTCGCCCAAGAGGCCGAAGAAGCCATCGAGTGGCAGGAAGGCTGGGCTGGAGCGCGCGGCTCATCGACTCCCTGGCGTTTTGGCTTCGAGGCTCTAGACGCTGTCTTGCAGTCCAAGACCGAGGGTGGTCTCTCCTGGCACCTCGAGCGCCTCGACAGCCAGCTCGAGCGCTTCGACCTCGAGCTGGCCGCGCGGCGCCTGGCCACGGGCTGGACCTGCGATTTCCGCTTCGACGCCGCGTCCCTGGCCGAAGCGAGCGTGCGCCACCTGGCCAGTGCTTTCCTCACCGTCCTCGCCGCAGCGCTCGAAGCACCGGAAAGTCGCCTCGCTGATCTACCGATCCTGAGCGAGGCTACCCGAGAGGCGTTGATCTACGACTGGAGCCAGGCCGAGACTCGTACCGACGAAACCCATATCGGCGAAATCGATACCGACGAGACTTACACCGCGTCGACCTTTACCACCGCCGTCCACCGGCAGTTCGAGAACCAAGCGCAGTCGACGCCCGACGCCACCGCAGTCGAAACGAGCGACGCGCAAGGCCAGGTCCAGCGGCTGTCCTACCGCGATCTGGATACGAGCGCCAATCGCCTGGCCCGCTCTC
>JBCCEE010000674.1:0-4045 GCA_039030415.1 Acidobacteriota bacterium | reverse complement strand
TCTCTCTCTCTCTCTCTCTGCCACCTACTCTTCTACCGTTCTCTCTGCCACCTGCTCCCTTCCAAAAAAATATTTATAATCGAGCCGGCCTTGCCGAAGAGCCGCTCGCCAAAGAACGGGTATCCATTTGCGATGTGATGAAACGGATATGAACTGAAGGCATGCCAAACGAAGGTACGCCGAGCGAAGCCGAGCTGAGCTGAACCGAGCTGAGCTGAACCGAGCGAAGACAGTATCCCCTCGAAGCTGTGCCAAAAATCGTGCTCGAAGGCACAGCCTCACTCACGAGGCCGATATCGCATTCACCCTCGACGAGCGCCCGAGAATCGTCGGCGCCCGGAAGTCTTACCAACACCCCTTGGGGCGTGGATTGATCAATTTTTAGCCGGCGGAAGAAGAACGAGCAATGGAGACTTATCGCACCTGGGTCCGGCTGTCTGAATTATTACTTTAATATTTCTGGATCATCGATCGATCAGGCGGCCATGGGGCTCGCCCAATCCGTGCTCGTGCACCTTCAACCAGCGTTTGCGAACCGCATACTCCACGGCCTGGCTGCGGTGCTGAACCTTGAGCTTCTCCAAGATGTTGTGGACGTGGTTCTTGACGGTGTGGAACGAAAGGTAGAGCTGGGCGGCGATCTCCTTGTTGGAGAGGCCGTCGGCGATCAGGCGCAGGATCTCGAGCTCGCGCGGCGTCAACTGGAGGGCCTCGAGCTGCTCTTCGCGGCGCCGCTCCCGCGCCAGATCCGCCAGCCGCGAGAACATGGTGGACGCGATCTTGGGCGAGCACACCGCTTCGCCGCGCAGCACGCGATCGATGATCAGGCTGAGCTCGTTGACCGAGGCTTCCTTCAGCACGTAGGCACTGGCTCCGGATTCGATGAAACGCAGGATCTCGCGGTCGATCTCGTCGAGCCCCAGGACGATGATCCGGGTCTGCGGGTGGCGATCGGTGAAGCTGCGAATCGCTTCGTAGAGCGCGTCGTCCGGACGGCCGACGTCGAACAGCACGACGTCGGCCGATTCGCTCGCCAGGTGCTCTTCGGCCTGATGAAGATCGTCGGCCTGGCCGAGCAGGCGGACGTGGCCGAGACCGGCCAGCATCGAAGCCAGACACTCGCGGAACAGGGCGTAGTCGCCGATCAGGAAGATGCGCGCCGCGACCGCGTCGCGCCCCACCGGCGCTGCATCGCAGAGTGCCAGCGGCGCCTCGGACGGTCTGCTATTTGCCATCTCGTTCTCCCCTCGGCCCGTCCTAGCCCTTGACGGCGCCGGCGGTCAGGCCGGAGATCAGGTACTTCTGCAAGAACAGGAAGAGCACCACCACCGGGATCGCGACCACGATCGAGCCGGCCGCGAAGTAGCCCCACTGCTGCTCGGCGAAACCTCCGACGAAGAAACGCAAGCCGACCGGCGCGGTGTACATGTCTTCGCGGTCGAGGAACACCAGCGCCAGCACGAATTCGTTCCAAGCGGTCATGAAGGAGAACAGCGCGGTCACCGCCACCGCCGGCTTGGCCAGCGGCAGGATGATGCGGAAGAAGATCGTCGCCGTCGAGGCGCCGTCCATCAACGCCGACTCTTCGAGCTCACGCGGGATGGTGTCGAAATAGCCCTTCAGCATCCACACGCAGAATGGGATGGCGGTGGTCGAGTACACCAGGACCAGCCCGATGTAGTTCGAGCCCAGCCCCAGCCACTGCACGATGATGATGTACTGCGTCACCACCGTCATGGTGCCGGGAAACATCTGCGACACCAGGAACGACATCAGGCCGGCGCGGCGGCCAGGGAACTTGAAGCGCGAAAAGGCGTAGGCGGCAGTGCAGGCCATGAACACGCCCACCACGGTGGTCGAGGTCGCCACCACGATGCTGTTGAGGATCCAGCGCCCGAAGGGCTGATCGCGGAACACCGAGACGAAGTTGGACCAGCTCCAGGTCTCGGGCCAGGGCACGATACTGCGCAGCCGATCCGTCACCGTGGGATCGGCCGGCAGGTCGACGAACGCCAGATTCTGCTGGCCGGAGAAGGCGACGGTGACCACCCACAGGATGGGGTAGAGGGTGACGATGACCATCATGACGAGGAAGAGGTGCAGCAGCCAGTGCGGTACCTCGCCGGTACGTCGTCTCGCGGCTCGATCGCTCATTGGCTCACACCCCCTCGTAGGCCTTGGTCGTTCGGTTCTGCCATACGCCGTACACCAGCAAGATGCCGAAGATCACCGTCGAGTACGCGCAGGCGTAGCCGTAGCGGTACTCCTCGTAGAACAGCTTGAAGGCCTGGGTGACCAGGATCTCGGTGGCGCCACCGGGATCGCCTTCTGATACCAGGAAGACGATGTTGAACATGTTGAAGGTCCACACCACCGACAGGATCACCGCCGGCACCAGCGCCGGCTTGAGCGACGGTAGGGTCACCGAGCGGAACTGCTGCCAGCGGTTGGCGCCGTCGACCCGGGCGGCCTCGTAGAGGTCGGCGGGGATCGATTGCAGGGCGCCCAAGGAGACCACCATCATGAACGGAAACGACAGCCAGCTGTTGGTTGCCCAGACGGTGATGAACGAGGTGAAGGGCGTGTCCCACCAGGCGATCGGCTCGCCGCCGAAGATCTGGACCACCTGGTTGACGACGCCGAACTGCTTCTGGAACAGACCTTTCCACATCAGGGCGGTGATGTAGTTGGGCACCGCCCAGGGCAGGATCAACAGCACCCGGTAGATCGGCTTGAAGGCCAGACCCTTGGTGTTGAGCACCAGCGCCAGCAGCAGGCCGAGGCCGACACCCATGGCGACGTTGGTGATCGTCCAGACGATGGTGAAGCCCAGCGTCCAGTAGAAGTTGTCGTAGTTGGTCAGCTGCTGACCGTCGGTCTCCTTGACCAGCTCGAAGTCGGACAGGATGTCGACGAAGTTGGCGAAACCGACGAAGACTTCCCACGGCGGGTCGTCGACGTTGTAGAGGGTTTGCTCGGTGAACGACAGCAGGATGGCGTAGAGGAAGGGGAAGAACACCAGCAGCAGCATGCCGACCAGCGCTGGCGCCACAAAGGCGTAGGCTTCGCGGTATTGCACCAGGGTGCGCCACAGCCGCAGTGCACTGCCCAGGCCGACGAAGGCGGCCAGCGCCAGCCCGAGGCCGGTGAGCAGCGCAAAGATGCGGGCGAAGCGGCCGGCGGCGACCGCGAAGCCGGATTCGACGGCGGCGGCGTCGACGTCGCCGGCGGCCGAGATCACTGCCCGCGGAGTGCGGAAGCGATCGGCGTCCCAGCTCGCCGGGTCGACGGCGGTGCCCTGCACGGCGGCACGGAAGCGCTCGGCGTCTTCGGTGAGGCGCGCGGCGACGCTGGTCTCAGCGGCCAGCCGATCCTCTTTCAGCTGTCCGACCATGAAATAGGCAAAGCCGCCGAGCGTCAGCAGCACGAGGGCGCCGGCGGCGAGGGCGCGCTGGCGTCCCTCCTCTGCCAGCAGCCGGCCGACGACGAGAAACAACCCCAGCCCGACGACCCAGGCGGCGAGGGCCGCGCCCCAGGCGTTGCCCAGGGTCTCGGGCCGGGCGCGGCTGGTGAGCAGCGCCACGCCGGTCGCCTCGCCGTCGGTGAGCACCGGCGCCGCCAGCGAGAGGCGGCCGTCGGCATCCCTTTCGGCCAGGATCTCGTCTTTCCACTTGCGACCGTCTTCGCGATTGGTGTCGACGGCGGCGCGCAGCTCCTGGCCGGTGTCGAACCAGACCTTGTGCTCCGGGTTCTTGCGCTGCAGGCGCTGCCCGACCTCGTCGGAGGCGCCGCTCGAAGCCACCAGCCGCCGCTTCTTGACGTCGACCACCCGTGCCGAGACGACGTCGGGATGGCCCTCGACGAAGTCCGCCAGCGCCTGTTGGAGATCGTTGCCGGTAGCGGCCGCGCCCTCGGCGACGTCGACCAGGGCGCCGAGGGCGCGGCCGCTACCGGCAACGATCTCCAACCGGCGCTGGCGGACTTCGTCGAGGGCCATCCCGACGTCGTCTCGGCACGGGTGGTCGACGTCAAGAAGCGGCGGCTG
>JBCCEE010000673.1:0-4070 GCA_039030415.1 Acidobacteriota bacterium | reverse complement strand
TGGACGCTTTGCAGGTGCTTGTAGGTCTCTCGCGGCATGCCGTCCGGCAGCTCGACCAGGCTGAAGTTGTCGTACAGAGTGATGTGGCCGATGTGCTGGCCATCGAGCTCGGCTTCGTTGGAGATCGCGCCGACGATGTTGCCGGGCTGCACGCCGTGGCTACGCCCGACCTCGATGCGGTAGCGCACCATGGGGATGTCGGAGTGCTCGCGTCGCCTGGGCTTACCTTCCTCTCGGCTGCGCTCGTCTCGGTGGCGCTCGTCTCGGTGGCGATCCTCTCGGTAGCGGTCGTCTCGGTAGCGTTCCCCTCGGTGGCGGTCCTCTCGATGAGCTGCATCGCGGCGCACGTGGCGTTCATCGTGGCGATCGCCGTGACGGGGCGGTCGGCGGGACTCGCTACGGTGGGGGCTACCGTGGCTGGCCGACGACGTCGAGGAGCTGTCGCGAGGGGTGCGAAACGTTCGCGGCGTGCGCAGCGGACGCTCGCGCTGCACCAGGTAAGCGAGGGCTGAGGCGACCTGCGGCAGATCGACGTCCTGCTCGCGCTGATAGCTGTCGATGACCTTGTTGAAGAAATCGAGATCCTGCGTCTCGAGCGTTTCGGTGATTAGCTGCTTGAACTGAGTGACGCGACGGTCCGCGATGTCTTCCCGGCTCGGCAGTCGCATTGGCTCGATCTGCTGGCGCGTCACGCGTTCGATGGCGTAAAGCATGCGCCGCTCGCGGGGCGAAACAAAGAGGATCGCCTTGCCGTGGCGGCCGGCGCGGGCGGTGCGGCCGATGCGGTGGACGTAGGCCTCGACATCGTAAGGGATGTCGAAATTGATCACGTGGCTGATGCGCTCCACGTCCAGCCCTCGGGCCGCCACGTCGGTGGCCACCAGAATATCGAGCCGCCCGCTCTTGAGCCGTTCGACGGTCCGCTCGCGCAGCGCTTGATTCATGTCGCCGTTGAGCGCCGCGCTGGCGAAGCCGCGAGCTTCCAGGCGGTCCGCCAGCTCGGTGGTGGCGATCTTGGTGCGCACGAAGACCAGCATGGCGTCGAAGTCTTCGACCTCCAGGATACGGGTCAGAGCGTCGAGCTTGTGGACGCCGGCGACCCGCCAGTAGCGCTGCTCGACGGTGTCGACCGTCGCTGTTTTGGTCTCAATCTCGATCGACACCGGATCGCGCAGATACTTCTTGGCCACCCGGCGGATCGGCGGTGGCATGGTGGCGGAGAACAGGGCGACCTGTTTCTCGTCCGGAGTGTGGTCGAGAATCGCCTCGACGTCTTCGATGAAGCCCATGCGCAGCATCTCGTCGGCTTCGTCAAGTACTACCGTCGACAGACTGTCGAGGGCTAGAGTCCGTCGTCTGAGATGATCCTGAATCCGTCCGGGAGTCCCTACTACCACGTGGACACCGCGCCGCAGCTGGCGGAGCTGGGTCTCGATACTCTGACCGCCGTAGACCGGTAGGACGCGGAAGCCTTTCAGCCGTCGGGCGTAGCTTTGCATCGCCTCCGCCACCTGGATCGCCAGCTCCCGCGTCGGGGTCAGCACCAGGACTTGGGGTCGCTTGTGAGTGATGTTGAGCCGGCTCAGCAGCGGCAGAGCGAACGCGGCGGTCTTGCCGCTGCCGGTCTGAGCCTGCCCGACCAGATCGCGTCCAGCAAGCAGCGGCGGAATCGCTTCGGCCTGAATCGCGGACGGCGCCTCATAGCCGACGTCGTCGATCGCTTTCAGCAGGGGTTTGGAGAGACCGAGCTCGGCAAAGCTCGATGGCGTTTCGGAAGGCATAAGGGTAGGGTTCCTGTCGACCGCTGATCTTGGCCTCGAACGGGTAGCGGTCGACCGCGTCGAAGTTCGCGCTGGGGCGAGAAGAGGTGAGGCGGCACCGTCCAGGGGCGGAGGATGCTCCTCGAGACCCGATCCGGACGCATGCTGACTGCGTGGATCTTCACCTTACCAGATTCGGAGACGCGCTAGCAGAGAGGCTGATGGTAGGCTTACTCTCTGGCGCGAGGAAACTAGCTTCTAGTCAAAGCGTTCATACCTATCGAGACTCCAGAGAAGAACGATGGTCGATTCCAAAGTCGGTGAGCTGCTCAATAGGCTCCGAACGGGGCTCGAAGAGCTCTATCGGGAGCGTTTGGCGGGTATGTTCCTATTTGGGTCCTATGCGCGCGGAGAAGCTTCGGACGAGTCCGATGTCGATATCTTGATTGTGCTCGAACAGCTGGAAGACTATGGACTGGAGATCGAGCGCACTGGTAACTTGGTTTCATCCCTGTCGATCGAGCTCGATACGAGTATCAGCCGGGTTTTCGTGTCGTCTCGCGACTGGCGAGAAGCAGACAGTCCCTTTCTCAGCCATGTGCGCCAACATGCCCAGGCCGCATGAAGGACGGGACGCGTAACTTACTGGCGAAAGCGGATCGTGCTGTTCTCGCAGCCCAGGCTCTGCTCGAGACGGTAGGTCCTGAGTTCGCCGCGGGGCGCGCCTACTACGCAATGTTCTATGTTGCTGAGGCCTTGTTACACGAACAGGGACTACAGTTCAGCAAGCACAGTGCAGTCCATGCAGCGTTCGGGAGGGAGTTCGCCAAGACGGGACGTTTGGACTACAAGTTCCATCGGTGGCTGATCAATGCTTTTGACGCTCGATTACAGGATGACTATGGATCAGAAGTTGTGCTGACGGAGGAACGGGTTCTGGAGATCCTAGGGCAGGCGCGAGAATTTCTCGAATCAGCACGCCAGTTTGTGGGGACCACAGCTGAGCCGTAAGGCTCCAAGGGAGGCGCTCCAGCCGGGCTCTTGGCTGCCTGGCCAGCCAGCTGTAAGGATGCTTCGCGGGTATGCCCGTCGGTTACAAAACCCTCTGAGGGCTCATGCGATCGCCCGGGCGCGGTCGAGCGCGGGGTCGATGTCGAGACTGGGGGCGCTTTCTTCGGCATTGCCAGATTCCGACCGCGCGAAGCTGTGGGTGATGTGCGCCTCAGGGAAGCTCTCGGACAGGGCTTCGAGCAGCGGCTGATCGACGATCTCACCGCCCAGGGTGATCTGACGTAGGCGCAGCTCGGATCGTGCCTGCGGTGATGTCGAAGCCAGCAGGTCGCGCCAGAAGCTCGGCGTACCGTAGGCGTGGCTGACTGCCTGGCGGCGGCAGGTGTCGAGAACGCTCGTCGCCGTCACCTGCTGCGGTACGACGAGCTCCGCACCGTTGAGCAAGCAGGTCAGCAGCACCTGCAGGCCGCCGTAGCGCGACAGCGAATCGGTGAGCAGCCAGCGGCTCTGCAGCAGGCGCTCCTGAACCGGTATGCCGGCGGTGAGCGAGCGCCAGGTGTGCTCTACAGCCTTGGGTGTGCCGCTGGCGCCGCAGGTCAGTAGAGTCACGCGCGGAGTAACGTCTTGTGGGCGATGTGCGCCAGCTCCGAGCAGCGGCAAGACGCGAAGCTCGTCGTCGACGAGGTCGTCGACATCATGACGCAAGAGCAGGTCGCGAACGAGATCTTCCGGCAATTCGGTATCTACCAGAAAGGCGTCGGCCTCCAGGTCTGCCAGTGCCAGCAGAGCCGCGATCGTCGCTGCCGGCGGTGGCCAAGGGAGGCGAAGGGCGACGCTGCGGCGGCTGAGGCCGGCCCAGCGTTGCCGCAGGCGCTCGACGGCGGTCAGCAGCTCGCCAAAGCTCAGACACGGGGCGGGGTGATCGGAATCTTCGTCAAGGCATAGGAAAGGTCTTTCGCGGTGGCGCTCGAGCTCTAGAGTCAGCATAGTTCAGTCCATCAGATAGTCCGGCAGGATGCCGCGCTCCGGATCGTAGAGCGCCTGCATGGGGTGGGGTTGACCCGCGAGGGTCAGGGCGACTGCATCAGCGACCGCCGGCGACTGCGCAAAGCCGCCGGTGTTGTGGCCGGAGGCGATCACCACTCGACCACCGTCAGCGGTGGCCGAGACGTCGAAGATGCCCAGACCAGTGCACGTGAACGGGCGAACGCAGGCCTTGCGTCCTTGGGCGAGCGAGCCGTCGTTGGCGGCCTGCGTCGTGGCGCGAGGGAAGTAGCGTCGGGCGGTTTCTTCGAGCGC
>JBCCEE010000672.1:0-4073 GCA_039030415.1 Acidobacteriota bacterium | reverse complement strand
TATAAGGTCACCGAAACGCTGAAGTGCGTTATCACTGAGATCAAGCCCGACGGCACCGTGGTGGTTCGCGACAAAAAGCAAGAGACCACGCATGCCCTGGCCATCAACAAGAACACCCGGTTCACCGCCCAGAGCAAGAAAGAGTTTGGAGGCCGTAAAGAGCTGAAAGTGGCCGATCTCAAGGTCGGTCAGGAGCTCAAAGTGGTCAAGCGCCAGGTCAACGGTGAAGTGCTACGCGTCCGCGTTTTGAAGAGCAGCTGAGCGAAGGCGGGCTGATCGGCAGTAAGCATAGGCTGCAGCAAAGATCCCGAAGAAGCCGAGGTACTCTACCCACAGCCACCAGCGGTGCTCTACCTGGTCGACGTAGATCTGGTACGAGAGCAGGCTCAGCCCGGTCAGGGCGGTCCAGGCGATGACCCATGGGCGACGACTGAGTCGCCCATCGGGCGGTAGACTCAGGGCGGCGAAGGGCAGCACCCAGAGCAGATACCACGGCATTACGGCCGCCCCAAAGATCAAGTAGCCGCCCAGAATGGCAAACGCCGAGGACGTGAGGTGGGCGTTGGATCGGTCGTCGCTTCGTACCGCCCAGGCGATGAGACCCAACGTTACCGCCAGCCCTATGAGACTTGCGATGACTCGTCCCGGTAATCCCGTAGCCTCGGCGGTTCGGTAGATCAGCAGCCAGGGGCCGGGGTTGAATACCCACTCTCGGGCGAAGGCGAGGATAGCTCGAACCATGGTGTCGAGCGCACCGGCAAACGGCAGGTAGCCGACCGCCAGGGTCACCCCCAGGACCCACCAATGCCTGGGCCTGGACCGCACGAGGAACAATGGCAGAAGCAGGATCGGCGTAATCTTTGAGAGGGTCGCCATTCCGAAAGCGAACAGGCCGAGCCTCGGTCTGCCAAACTCGACGCCATAGACCGCCAAGACGAGAAAGTAGATCATCGCTGCGTCGAGGTGTCCCGAGCCCGCGATCTCTTTGATCAGCAAGGGATTCCAGGCGTAGAGCAGCACGCTGCTGGGCGTCAGGCCGCGTGACCTCGAGAGCCTCACCAGCAAGTAGCAGGTGGCGAGGTCCAGCACCACCAGGATCAGCTTCCATAGCAGTATGCTGCCGGGAGCCAGCAGGTGAGAGAGTGCGAACAGCCCCTGCGCGGCCGGTGGGTAAACCGTGTGGTAGGTCCCGTAGCTGACGCGATCAAAGACATCTTGCCATAGCTCGTCCTCGAACAGGTCGACGGCGATGGGTTCTTCATCATCCAGACGGGCTTCGAATTCGGCGGGGGAGGTGGCGTAGGGGTTCAGGCCATGGCTGAGTACATGGCCGTCCCACAGATAGCGCCAGACGTCGTTGTCGTAGAGCAAGTGGCTGCGATACGTGACCTCCTGCGAGCGGAGGTCGGCGAGTAGATCCCGCGGCCACGAATCCTGCGGCAAGCCGGCGGGAAGCATCGCCAGGCGAAAGAGCGCCGCCCACATCAGAATCTGCGGCACCAGCGACCTGGCGCCGGTGATAGCTCCGCGTCGGGCCCAGCTCAGGGCCAAGAAGTAGAGCGCGAACAAGCCAGCAAACAGCGTCAAGAAGTAGCGGATATCTTCCGCCGAACCCGAGCCGGCGAGTCCCAGCGAAGCGAAGACGTAGCCGAGCAGCGAGACGGCCCCCAGCACTGCTAGGGGTAGGCGGGGAGCGTTGCGTTGAGGCTCGGGCATGGCTCAGAAACTCGGCCGCCACGCGGGCGACTGCCGTGTCATTCTGCAATCGTAACAATCGCCGTAATATGACTCGCCTACAATAGTTCAATCGATGGTTTAGAGCGATCAGAGTTAGGGGCGTCTCGATATCGGACAGGAGCACTGCAACGTCATTGGATACGGCCGCTGTTTGACTGGATGCTGTTTACCCGGCTGCCGTTCGACCCATTGCTCTCCCAACGCGTACCCTCCGGCCGGTTGGTCGAAGACACTCGCGCAACTCGGATAGCGCAGACAAGACCAGCGCACGTATGACCGAAAATGCCTTCACCATTTTGCTCGTCGACGACAACGAGTTTGTCGTCCGGCCGCTAGCTCGCTTCCTGACTCTCGAAGGCTTCATCGTGATCGAGGCCCGGGACGGCGAAGAAGCGCTGCGCAGGGTAGAGGAAGACGTCGATCTGGTGATCCTCGACGTCATGATGCCCGGAATGAGCGGCCTCGAAGTGCTTCGGCGCCTGCGCGAAGGGCATTCCGAAGAGGATCTGGTCATCGTCATGGCGACGGCGAGCGTCGGCAGCGAGCAGATCATCGAGGCCTTCGAGTGCGGTGCCAGCGACTACATCACCAAACCTCTCGACTTTCCCATCGTGCTGGCTCGCCTCCACTCGCGGTTGCGCTCGAGGATCCCACGGCGTTCCCATCGCCTGACGCCGACCGACGTCAACCCCTGGTCGACGATCAAATCTGGAGCGGTGCTCGACACCAGCTATCGACTCGACGCCCACATCGGCCGTGGAAACTTCGCTGAAGTCTACGAGGCGACGCACGTCAAGCTCGACCGCAAGGTCGCGGTCAAGCTGCTGCGCACCGGTGGTGAGGACGACGCCGAGCTGCGAGCGCGCTTCTTGCGCGAAGGGCGCTCGACGTGCCGCATCGAGCATCCGAACGCGGTTTCTGTTCTGGACGCTAGCGTCACTCCTGAGGGCGTGCCGTTCCTGGTCACCGAGCTGCTGGCCGGGGACACGCTCGAAGCCCTTCTGAAAGAACAGGGAGATCTCACGCCCTCGCGCTGCGCAGAGATCCTGCTACCGGTTTGCGACGTGCTGGCTGAAGCGCACTCCCTGGGCATCGTGCATCGGGACATCAAGCCCCACAACATTTTCTTGCACCAGTCGCCGCAGGGTGAAGTGGTCAAGGTGCTCGACTTCGGAATCGCCAAGCTGATCGGCGACTCGGTGGCGAAACGCAGTTTGACGCTGGGCGGCGTCGGCCCGGGGACTCCGGCCTACATGGCGCCGGAGCGCTTCGCCTCGGAGCAGACCTGTGACGGCAAGGCCGACGTCTACAGCCTCGGCGTCCTGGTGTTCAAGATGCTCACCGGCGAGCTGCCGTTCGCCGTCTCGGACGGCAACCTGATCAAGCTGGCGCTGATGCATCAATACGATGCGCCGCCGAGTCTTCGGACCCTGCGTCCCGAGCTGCCCGATGCGGTGGCGGCACTGGTGCAGCGAGCGCTCGAGAAAGATCCGGATCGCAGGCCCTCGGCGCGCGAGCTCGCTGCCGAGTTTGCCGCCGCTTTGGGGCTTGAGGTCATGCCGAAGCCTGCTGGCTCTCCGTCGGCTGTCAAGGTCCCGAGCAGCGGAATCTCGATCACGCCGCCACTGGCTCGCACGACGCGACTCTAGTATTCCTCCCGACGCTGGAGGCTATAAAAAAGGCGGGCCGGAGCCCGCCTTTTCTGTTCGATCCGGTGAGCGATCAGACTGCAATCAATAGCGGTAGTGCTCAGGCTTGTACGGGCCTTCGACCGGCACGCCGATGTAGGAGGCCTGGTCCTCGGTGAGCTCGGTGAGCTCGACGCCCAGCTTGTCGAGGTGGAGGCGAGCAACCTCTTCGTCGAGCTTCTTGGGCAGCATGTAGACTTTCTTCTCGTAGCTGTCGGCGTTCTTCTTGAGCTCGATCTGAGCGATCACCTGGTTGGTGAACGACGCGGACATCACGAAGCTCGGATGGCCGGTGGCGCAGCCCAGGTTGAGCAGGCGGCCTTCCGCCAGCACCAGCACGCTGTGGCCGTCCTCGAACTGCCACTCATCGTACTGCGGCTTGATGTTGACGCGCTCGATTCCCGGCAGCTTCTTGAGGCCGGCCATGTCGATCTCGTTGTCGAAGTGGCCGATGTTGCCAACGATCGCCTTGTCCTTCATCCGCGCCATGTGCTCGGCCGTGATGATGTCCTTGTTGCCGGTGGTGGTGATGAAGATGTCAGCGGTCTCGATGAAGGACTCGAGGGGCTTGACCTCATAACCTTCCATGGCGGCCTGCAGGGCGCAGATCGGGTCGATCTCGGTGATCACCACGCGCGCACCCTGACC
>JBCCEE010000671.1:0-4092 GCA_039030415.1 Acidobacteriota bacterium | reverse complement strand
GTCCGACCTGGACAGTGCCGACCTCGCGGCTCAGCTCGCCAAGCCGATCAAGCTGTCGCTGCTGCACGACACCCTGCTCGAGATCTTCTTCGCCATCCGCAAGCGCCGCGGCTCGCGCACCGACGTCCCCCGCCCGGGCGATCCTCTGCCCGGCGACACCCGCCCCCTCAGCATCTTGCTGACCGAGGACAACCTGGTCAATCAAATGGTCACCCGCCGCTTGCTCGAGCTGCTGGGTTACCAGGCCGACGTCGCCGCCAACGGACTGGAGGCGATCGAAGCGGTGCGACGCCAGAGCTATGACGTGGTGCTGATGGACATTCAGATGCCCGAGATGGACGGCATCGACGCCACCCGCCACATCGTCCGTCAGGAGCCCGAGTCGCGCCCCCAGATCATCGCCATGACCGCCAGCGCCCTGCCGAGCGACCGCGAGCGCTGCCTGCAGGCCGGCATGGACGACTACATCGTCAAACCGGTGTCTCTGGAAGATCTGCACGCCGCCCTCGAACGGCTCAATCTTTGAGCTCACGGTCCCGTATATGATGGTTGGAAGCCTTCACTCCAACCTTCTCTTCGAGGACCCCATGGCGAACCACTGCGAGCTTCAGATCAGTCTATCAGCTGCTCCCCAACCCCGACTTCGCGCACCCCTGATCGCCCTGGCCGGGCTCTGCCTCAGCCTCGGCGCACTCGTCACCCCGGCCGCAGCTGACGCCGGTGAAGACCTGATCGCCGCGGCGCAGCGCCAGGACCTCGATACGGTGCGCAAAATGCTGGCCGACGGCGTCGACGTCAACTCGAAGTCGCGCTATGGCGCCACCGCGCTGTTCTTCGCCAGCGACAAGGGCAACGTCGAGCTGGCTGAGCTGCTGCTGGCGTCGGGCGCCGAGATCGACGTCACCGACACCTTCTACAACGCCAACCCGTTGACCTGGGCGCTATTCCGCGCCTCGGAGTCCAAACCGCACCGCGACGTCGTGCTGCTGCTGGTACAGCACGGCTCCACCAACGCGCCGGCGGCGCTCAGCTTCGGGGCGCGCCAGGGCGACCTCGAGATGGTGCAGGCGGTGGTCGACTGGGCGAGTGACGGCGACAAGATCGACGACAGCAAGCTCGAGGCCAATGCCCTGCGCGCGGCGCTGGCGGCGGCGAAGGAAGGCGAGCATCAGGAGATCGTCGCCCTGCTCGAGCCGCGTACGCCCGCCGCCGAACCGGGGAATGCCGTCGAGCTGGCGCCCGATGTGCTCGCCACCTACGTCGGTGACTTCAAGAACAACGATGTCGGCGTGCAGATCAAGGTCTCGGTGGAAGATGGCGTTCTCAAGATGCAGTCGCCAGGCCAGGAAGCCATGACCCTCGAAGCCCGCGGCAACAACGTCTTCGCAGCTCGCGACGTCCCCAATCTGGACGTGACCTTCGGCGGTCGAGGCGGTCTGATCGAAAACTTCGTGCTGCGCCAGGGCGGTCGCGAATTTCCCTTCGCCCGCGTCGAGACCGGCGGCGAAGTCGAGCAGGCCGAGGTCGCGGCGCCGCCGCCGCTGCCCAAAGCCGAGCGCAGCGCACCGATCCAGTGGGCCAGGTTCCGTGGCGACGGCGCGCGCGGCATTGGCGACGGCCAGGGCGCCCCGATCGAGTGGGACCCGGAGAGCGGTCGCAACGTCGCCTGGAAGACTCGCGTCCCCGGTCTCGCCCACGCCAGCCCGGTGGTGTGGAACGATCGCATCTACCTCACCAGCGCGGTGACCAACGATGGCGACGAGAGTCTCCGCATCGGCCTCTATGGCGACGTCGACTCGGTGGACGACGACTCCAAGCACGTCTGGAAGGTCTTTGCCCTCGACAAGGCGAGCGGCGAGATCCTATGGCAGAAAACCGCCACCGAAGGCGTGCCCCAATCCAAGCGGCACCTCAAGGCGACCCATGCCAATCCCACGCCGGCCACCGATGGCAAGTACCTGGTGGCCCACTTCGGCTCGGAAGGGCTGTACTGCTACGACCTCGAGGGCAATCAGCTGTGGTACAAGCCGTTCGGCGTGCTGGCCAGCGGCTGGTTCTTCGACTCGACCTACGAATGGGGCTTCAGCAGCTCGCCGATCCTGCACGACGGCAAGGTGATCACGCAGATCGACGTCGACAAGGGATCGTTCATCGCCGCCTACGACCTCGCCACCGGCAAGGAGCTGTGGAAGACCGAGCGCGATGAGATCCCCACCTGGGGTACGCCGGTGGTGCTGCCGGCCGCGGGTGGTGACGAGATCATTACCAACGGCACCACCATCCGCGGCTATCACGCCGAAAACGGCAAAGAGCTGTGGCGTCTCGCCCCGAATTCGGAGGTCACCGTCGCCTCGCCGGTGGTGACCGACGGCGTCGCCTACGTCACCGGTGGCTACCCGCCGGTGCGGCCGATCTACGCCATCCGGCCCGGAGGCCGCGGCGATCTCACCCTGCCCGAAGGCGAGACCGCGAGCGACACGATCATGTGGAGCCAGTCGCGCGGTGGCACCTACATCCCGACGCCGATCGTTTACCGCGGCATCCTCTACATGCTGCACAACAACGGCCGCCTGACCGCCCACGACGCCAAGACCGGAGAGCTCCACTACCGCGGCCGGGTGGGCAAGGCCGGCAGCTACAGCAGCTCGCCGGTCGCCGCCGACGGCAAGCTCTACTTCACCTCTGAAGACGGCACCACCTACGTCGTGCGGGCCGGTACCGAATACCAGGAGCTGGCCAGCAGCGAGCTCGGCGAAGTGGTGATGACCACCCCCGCCATCTCCGACGGCCATCTCCTGATCCGCGGTGCCAAGCACCTCTACGCCCTCAGCGAGACGACCGGCGCAGCCACCGCCGGCGACGCGAGCGGCAACTAGAGTTTCTGAGAAACAAAACCTCGTTGCTGTGATCAAAGCCCATCGATCCCAGCGGACGCAGAGAATCCCCCTCCAGCTCCCCCTTTTCCAAAGGGGGAGGGCCAGAATCCTCCGACCGAAGGGCTTCTGACTTCCCCACTTTGCAAAAGGGGGGATCGAGGGGGGATTTTCTCCCCCGATCGCAGCAGGTAAGCGGCGAGCGGGCCCACCAAGTCGCTTCGCGGCTCGATGAGGGTCGCTCAGTGGCAAAAGCCGAGCGTCGATTGCACGTTCCTGAACGTGCAGAGACCCGGGTTTATCGTCAATCGCGGTCTCTGCACGTTACAGAGACCACGATTGAGGCTCAATCGGGATACTTGCACGGTGTCGGGACCCCACTTTTTCGTAAATCGCGGTCTCTGCACCTTGCAGGGACCGCGTTTTTGCCTCAATCCGGGTCTCTGCACGCTACAGAGACCACTTTGCGCGATCCCCAGTGAATTGCGCCAGGCTTTGTGGCCATGATCTGAGCGCGATCGAGCTCGGCCGTGCCGGATGGGCTGCGCGCGGAGTGCGGTCGCCAATCCGCGGGGTCGCAAAGACCGTAGACTCAGCATCAACGCGATCGATCCCTCCGGCGATCTCCCAATCGACCTACCTCGTAGATCGCTGCCCCCCTTCACGACCCTAGAAGACGTACGCCATGAGTCAGAGTAGTGGAACGTTCAAGAAGCTCGCACTGGTGCTGGTGTTCGGTGC
This sequence comes from Acidobacteriota bacterium, assembly GCA_039030415.1. GTDB lineage: Bacteria > Acidobacteriota > Thermoanaerobaculia > Multivoradales > J023 > JAAELT01. Next base: position 478 of record JBCCEE010000671.1, on the reverse strand, counting down.
CGTCATCGCCCTCTTCTTTCAGATGGGCTGGCACGAGCAGCTGACCTTCGAGAACCTCAAATCGCGCCAGGACGAGCTGCGAGACTCCACCGAGGAGAACAAGCCGCTGTGGATCCTCGGCTTCGCTGTCGCCTACATCGTGATGGCGGCCGCCCAGCTGCCGGGCGCGGCGCTGATGACCATCGCCGGCGGCGTGCTGTTCGGCTTCGTGGTCGGCACCCTGGTGGTTTCGTTCGCCAGCACCCTCGGCGCCACCCTGGCGATGCTGGTGTCGCGCTACCTGTTCCGCGACGCCATTCAGGAACGCTATGGCGAACGCCTGCGGGCGTTCAACGAGGGCATCGAGAAAGACGGCGCCTTCTACCTCTTCACCCTGCGCCTCATTCCGGTGGTGCCGTTCGCCGTCATCAACCTGGTCGCCGGACTCACCACCCTGCGCACCTGGACGTTTTACTGGGTCAGCCAGCTCGGCATGCTG
>JBCCEE010000670.1:0-4092 GCA_039030415.1 Acidobacteriota bacterium | reverse complement strand
GTCGCGGGTGATCCACAAGAACCTCAATCCGCGCCATATCTTGGTCCAGCCTCGCACCCTCGAGGCCCACCTGGTCGACTTCAGCATCGCGTCTCGCCTGCGCAAAGAGATTCCCCGGGTCACCGGCACGCGGGGGCTCGGAGGATCGCTGCCTTACATCTCGCCGGAGCAGACCGGACGCGCCCAGCGGGCGATCGATCACCGCAGCGACCTCTATTCGCTCGGCATCGTGCTCTATCAGCTGCTCACCGGCCAGCTGCCGTTCGAGGCCGAGGACGAGCTCGAGTGGGTGCACTGCCACATCGCTCTGACGCCGCCCGCCGTCCAGCAGGCCTGGCCGGATTGCCCTGACGCCCTCGATCAGGTGGTGATGAAGCTGCTCGCCAAGTCGGCCGAGGCCCGCTACCAGAGTGCCGCCGGCCTGCTGCGCGATCTCGTGTCGTGCCAGGAGATGACCGTCGACGACGATTTCGTGCCGGGGCGGTGGGACCGTTCGCAGACGTTCCAGCTGCCGCAGGCGCTCTATGGCCGCGATACCCAGGTCGCCACCCTGCGCGAAGCCTTCGAGGCGGTCAGCGCCGGCGAGACGGCGATGATGCTGGTGATCGGGCATCCCGGGATCGGCAAGACCTCTTTGATCGCCGAGATTCACCAGCCGATCGTGCGCCACCGCGGCATTTTCATCTCCGGCAAGTTCGATCAGTACCAGCGGGACATTCCCTACGCCTCGTTGATCCAGGCGTTCGGCGAGCTGGTCCGTCTGCTGCTCACCGAGAGCGAGGATGCCCTGCAGGGCTGGCGGCAGCGCATTCTCGAGGCGTTGGGCGAGCAGGCCCAGGTGCTGATCGAGGTACTGCCCGATATCGAGCTGATCATCGGCCAGCAGCCGCCGGTGCCCGAGCTCGACCCGGCCGCCGCCGACCACCGCCTGAACCAGGTGCTGCAGGACTTCGTGCGGGTGTTCGCCGGTCCGCAGCACCCGCTGGCGCTATTCCTCGACGATCTGCAGTGGGCCGATTCGGCGACGCTCAAGCTGCTGCATCTGCTGTGTACCGATCCTGCCAGCAGCCACGTCTTCTTGATCGGCGCCTACCGCGACAACGAGGTCGATGCCGCCCACCCCTTGAGCCTGACGCTCAAGCGCATCGAAGCGAGCGGTACCCGGCTCGATGTCATCCACCTCGAGCCGCTGGCGCGCCAAGAGGTCGAGCGTTTTGTCGGCGACGCCCTGCGGCAGTCCGGCGAGGCGACCGCCGAGCTGGCCCGCTTCGTCCACGAGCGCACCCACGGCAACCCGTTCTTCGTCCGGCAGCTGATGCGCGAGCTGCACGCTTCCGGCCAGTTGACCTACGATGCGGCGGCGGACGCCTGGCGCTGGGATCTCGCGGAGATCCGTTCCGTCGGCATCACCGACAACGTGGTCGAGCTGATGGCGGAGAAGATCCAGCGCTTGGCCGGGCCGAGCCGTGCTCTGCTGACGCTGGCGGCCTGCATCGGCAACGCGTTCGACGTCGAGACGCTGGCCTTGGTCGCCGAGCAGTCGGCTGCCCGGGTGATGGCGGGGCTGTGGCCGGCGCTTCAGGAAGGATTGATTCTGCCGGACGACTCTTTCGAAGTGGTGGACCAGGGGGATCTCGATCTGTCGGGCTTCGACGCCGCCGACGTCTCCTGCCGCTTCGTCCACGACCGCATTCATCAGGCGGCCTACTCGCTGATCGATGACGCGCAAAAGCAGCGCGTGCATCTGCTGGTCGGGCGGCGTCTGCTGGAGACCGTGGTGGCGGTGGAGGAGCGGCTGTTCGAGCTGGTCAACCACGTCAACCTCGGCGCCGAGCTGGTCGACGGCGCGGACGATCGGCTGCTGATGGCGCGGCTCAATCTTTCGGCGGGCGTCAAGGCCAAGAGCGCCACGGCCTACGACTCCGCCCTGGCCTACCTACGAGCGGGTATCGGGTTTTTGCCGGAGGACGCCTGGGGGAGCGCCTACGAGCTGACTTTCGAGCTGCACAAAGCCGAGACCGAGTACGCCTATCTGCTGGGCAATTTCGAACGTGCCGAGGCGCTGTCCGGCATGCTCCTCGGAAGAGCCCACGACCGCCACCGCAAGACCCAGATCTACAGCCTGCGCATCGCCTTCTACTCGAGCGTCGGCCGGTTCAAAGACGCCATCGCCGCGGGATTCGAGGGCCTCGCGCACTACGGGATCAGCCTGAGCGACGACGCTGGCGATCTGCCGACCGCCATCGAGCGCGAGCTGGCCCGCATTCAGGAGCTGATCGGCGGCCGCCAGCCGAGCGAGCTGCTGGAGCTGCCCCTGATGACGGATCAGGCGGTGGAAGACAGCATGCAGCTGATGATGGATCTGACCACCCAGACCTACATCGCCGACCAGGAGTGGTTTCCGCTGATCGTCGCCAAGATGGTTCACCGCACGCTCGAGCACGGCAACGCGCGGGTCTCGCCGTTCGCCTACGGCTACCTCGGCGTCATCCTGGGGACGTTCCACGGGGCTCATCAGATGGGCCGTGAGCTGGGTGACCTGTCGCTGTCGCTGGCCGAGCGGCTGCGGGAGCCCAAGCTGTACTGCAAGCTGTACTGGATCCTCGGCGGGCTCAACAACCACTGGGCGCGGCCGATTCGCTCCAACATCCCGCTGCTGCGCAAGAGCATCGAGCACGGTCTCGAGGCGGGCGACTATGTGTTCGGCAGTTGGGCCTACTACTACCTGGTGATCAGCAGCCTGCTGTCGGGCGAGGCGCTGGCCAAGACCCTGCAGGAGGCCGACGACGCCCTGGCCTTCTTCCGTCGCACCAAGAACCAGACCTATGCCGATCTCGAGGAGATCGTGCGCAACGTGGTGCTCAATCTCCAGGGGGCGACGGCGGATCGGGCGTCACTGAGTCGCCAAGGCTTCGACGAGGACGCCTGCCTGCGCGATCTCGAGGCGCGCAGCCACGGTGCCGGCGTGGCTCGCTACCACGTGCTGAAGATGATGGTGCTGTGTATCCACGAGCGCTACCCGGAGGCCTGCGTCCTCGGCTGTCGATCCGAGCACACGCTCGACTTCCTCACCGCGCAGCCGCTGTTGGCCGAACACTATTTCTACTACTCGATCAGTCTCTGCCGGCGGATGGACGGCCTGGACGCTGAGCGGCAGCAGCGCTACCGCGCTACGGTCCGGCGCAACCTGCAGCGGATCGCGGAGTGGGCCGACGCCTGCCCGGAGAATTTTCGCCACAAGCAGCTGTTGATCGGCGCTGAGCTGGCGCGGCTCGACCAGCGAGCCGGTGACGCCCTGGAGCGCTATGAGCGGGCGATCGATCTGGCGCGTGAGCACGGCTTCCTGCACAACGAGGCACTGGCCCACCAGCTGGCCGGCCAGTTCTGTGCCTCGCTGGGCCTGGCGACGGCGGCCAAGGCCCATCTGCGCAGCGCTCGCGATCTCTACGCGCGCTGGGGAGCGGGCAGTCGCGTCGAAGATCTGGAGGCGGCCTACCCGCCGATCCGTCGGGATCGCGGCCGAGCCAGCGTCATGCTGGGCGACCAGCCGATGGCCAGCCGCCTCGACGCCATGACGCTGGTCAAGGCGACGCGCGCGATCTCACAGGAGCTGCACGTCGACCGCCTGTTCCAGAAGATGCTGGAGATCATGGTGGAGAGCGCCGGAGCCCAGAGCGGGTATTGGTTTCAGCAGCGGCAGGGGCAGCTGACCCTGAAGGCGCGGTGCAGCGTCGACACCATGCCGGTCCTGCTGGCGGAGCCCAGGCCCGAGCAGATTCTGAACTATGTGCGGCGCACCGGCGAGCGGGTGGTGCTGAGCGACGCCAGCAGGGACCCGACGTTCATGAAGGACGACTTCGTCGCGTCCCGCCGGGTGAGGTCTCTGCTCTGCATGCCGATCAGTCGCCAGGACGGGATCGTCGGCATGCTGCTGCTCGAGCATTCCCAGCTGGCGGGCGCCTTCACCGAGGCGCGGCTCGGTATCCTCGACATTCTGGCGGCGCAAGCGGCGGTGTCGCTCGAGAACGCGCGGCTCTACGGTCAGCTGAACCGGATGAACGAAGAGCTCGAGAAGCGGGTGGACCGGCGTAC
>JBCCEE010000669.1:0-4094 GCA_039030415.1 Acidobacteriota bacterium | reverse complement strand
GGCGCCGCTCTGTTGTTGCAGGCCTTGGCTTTCGCCGTCGGGGGCTTTGAGGTGTGCTGGGACTGATCGCAGGCTGCGCTCAGTCCGCGCGGCTATACTCTGGCCGTGCGAAACCGTCGCTTGAGCCAGTTGATTCCTGTGTTATTTGGCCTGCTGACGACGGCCAACGCCGCCCATGCCTGCCGCTGTGAGCCCCGTCCATTGGCCGAGTACTTTGCCGCGGCGGACGAGGTCTTCATCGCCCGGCTCGACGCCGTGGCTACCCAAGGCGAGCGTAACGTCTTCACGTTTGATGACGCCCCACGCCACAAAGCGTCTGGCGAGGGCGAGCGGCAATTCGTCAGCCACAAGTCCTCCGCGTCCTGCGGTATCGAAGCGTTGCCGAGCGCGACCTACGTGGTGTTCGCCGAGCACGATCCGGACGGTGAGTCGTCCTGGCTCTCGAGCTGTAGCGGTACCCGCATCCTGCTGGCGGCCGGGCGTCAGCCGCAGGGCTTTGAAGACGTGCCGCCACGTTTCGTGGCGTCGCAGCTCAACGGCCTCGCCGGGCTCGAGGTGCTGCGCCGCGTCACCGCCAGCGAGCCAAAGCCGAACGACCCCGAGAGCGAGCGCCTGGTCGGCCTGCTGGACATCGCGCCGTTCTCCCATGGCGGTACCGTGCCGCTCCACGCCGCGCCGAACCCCACTGCGACTGAAGTCGCAAAGCTCGAGGGCTACGACGCGCTGGTGCAGCGCGAATCCGGCTACGAGGTCGCCGCCGCGGTGGTCTATGCGGTGGTCGACGGCTGGTACAAGCTGCGCCTCGAGGAGGGTGCCTTCGGCTGGCTGCCCGCCGAGCACGCCGGCACCTACTGGCCGTACGCCAAGCTGCCGATTCGTCGGCTCGCCTATTTGAACGAACACTGGAGCGGTTTCGTGTGGCCCGAGCTCGGTGCCGGCCTGCCTCAACGTCACCCGCGCATCGGTCCCGCGGAGCGACCGCGCTACGCGGCCCAGGTGCTGGAGAGCCGTAAGATCGGTTCGAGCCTATGGTTTCGCGTCGAGCTGCTCGAGTCCAACATTTGCGACGGTGAGCCCCCGCGCGTGATCCTCAGCGGCTGGGTGCCAGCCTACGGCGAGCGCGGTGAGCCCGCGGTGTGGTTCTACTCTCGCGGCTGCTAGGTCAGCCAGGCTCCCACTGCTCAATCTCCTCGGCCCCCCGAGGCGACAGCGCATAGACCCCGCGCGACGGGCGCTCGAACCAGCCGTAGACGTCGCGATACAGGATGTCCCGTGCCTTGGGCTCGCCGAGACTCTGGGCGACTCGGGAGGCTTTGGTGGGGCCTTGCTCGCGCAGATGCTGGGCGATCGCTAGGGCGCGCTGGCGGTAGGCGGTCATGATGCCGCGACGCTTGGCGGTGCCGCCCAGGTTGGGATCGCCAACGCGACGCAGGAATTCGCCGAGCAGTCGCTCCCGGCGGTGCTTGGATTTGCGCGGCTTGTACTCGCCGGGATCGAGGACGATATCGACGCTGCCGACGTTGAGGCTGGGATCGATCGTCACCAGGCCGAGCCCGAGCATCCGCAGCAGCTTGAGCACCGGCTTGCGGCGACGCTTCAGGACGCTGCTGCGCTTGGGGACGCCGAGGTAGACCTTCGACGTCAAGGCGAGCCGCTCGACCGCCTGCAAGACCACGTCGAGATTGAGGGTCAGCTTGAGCTCGACGACGACCGGCGCTTCTTCGCCGCGCACCGCCACGACGTCACAGTCCTGAACCTCTCCCTTGACCTCGTAACCCTGGGATTCCAGGAGACGCTTGAGCGGCGGGTAGAGGTCCGATTCCTTCATAGGTTTCGCCGGCCGGCCTACCGGCTGTCTGAGCGGATCTCGAGCGCCGCCATGATCCGGCGCCATAGCGTATCGAAGATCTGCTCGCTGCCCGGCCCGGAGACGGGGGCGCCGAGGCGCACCATCACCAGGCCGTATTCCTTGGAGATCGCGAGATGACGGTCGAGAGCGCCCAGGGCCATCACCAGGTCGTCCGGGGCGCTGGGATAGATCGAGCCGGTGAACTGCTTGCCGCGCGGCAGGGTGCCCGAGTCCTGGCCGTTGAGCCACCATAGCGAGCCGTACGACGGATTGAGCGTCTGGCTCGGAGCGAGCAGGCGGCTGAGGCGGCGCGCGTCGACCAGGCGCTGGCCGTCGAGGGTGCCGTCGCGCAGCACCAGCTCGCCGATGCGCAGCAGATCCCGCGCGGTCGTCACCAGGCCGAGCTGATCCGGCCGCCGCGGGTTGCGTCGTGGCTCGAAGCTCGAGTGCGTGAGGCCCAGGGGTTTGGCGAGCCAGTCCTGCAGCAGGCGATTCGAAGGCTTGCCCGTCGCCTCGCGCAGCACGCGGTGCAGCAGCTGATAGGCCGGCGTGTTGTAGAACCACGTCTCGCCGGGCGCCGCCTCGCGCTGCAGCCGGTTGTCGAGCCCCGAGCTCATCGCCAGCAGGTGGCGCACCCTCACTTTCTCCTCATGGTCGCGCGACGCTCGGCTCCAGCCGGGCCCCAGATGCTCGTGGACCGGATCGTCGAGCTCGAGGTGACCGCGCTCTTCGGCCATCGCGACCAGGATCGCCACCACGCTCTTCTGTACCGAGGCCACGTCCTCCACCGGCTGGCCGTCGGCGGTGGCGTCACGGCTCAGGCGCGAGTAGGCGATCTGCTGCCGTCGCGGCAGGTCGCTGGTGTCGACCTCCCAGGTGTGATCCGCGACGACTCGGCCGTTCACCTGCAGCAGGAAGGCGCTCGAACCGTGGTCGCGCGCCCAGCGCACGGCGGACTGCAGTCGCTTTGCGTTGACTCCGGCAGGAGCGACCTGAGGCTCCTCGGGGGTCGCACTGCCGCCCTGGGCGAAGGTGGCGGAAGCGACGGCCACCAGGGTCCAGAAGAAGGTTTGCACGGATCGGTGGTGATGGCTCGGGTGTCGGAAGAAGCTGGGTTTCATGGAGATCTCCTGGGAATCATGGCTACCCGTGTAACACCTCGAGCAGCGGAAACCTTCGATGGAGTGGCGTGGGTTCGATCGCGCGGCACTGGGCGAGCTCCGCTTGGGGTGATTCGCGAAGTCGAGATCGCTCGCTTCGAGACTTCATTCGTAGCCCACCTTTGACATCAACGTTGAGAAGCGCGGGAAGGTTATCCCATGCCGGGAACCCAGCTACGCCGGGGGACGCGATCCATCGCGGGCACACTGCAGCGCGCACCGGCGTCAGATCCTGAGGCGTTGCCCCCGAATCGTCAGAGCTTCTTGAAATAGCGCGCGACCGGCAGTTTGCGGTACCCCTGCGACTCGTAGAGGGCGCGCGCCGGGCCGTGGCCTGGATCACCGCCGGTGTCGACCATGGCGACCGACATGCCGGCTTGACGCAGCTGCTCGGTGGCGAATTCCGTCAGCGCACCGGCGATCCCCTGGCGATGAAACGCTGGATCGACGGCCACCATGTAGATCTCGCCCATGCTGTCGTCCTGGTGCAGGCGCGTCGCCACAAAGCCCGCAACTTCGGAGTCCACCATCGCCACCCAGACGCTCATCCCCTCCGTCGCGCAGGCTTCCTCGACGGCTTTGCGCTGCGTGATCCGCCAATCCGGGTAGAAAACGCGATAGACCTCGGGATCCATCGCCTGTTCGATCGACTCGAAAACCGGCGCCCACGCCGCCAGCGAAAGGCGGACGACCGCGTCGAGGTCTTCGGGGGTGTAGGTGCGAATGTTCATACCGGTTTGATACGTTGGAGTCAGCCGGTTCCCGCCATTCTAAAGTGACAGGATATTGAGAGAGCTGAACCGGCAGACGGTGGAATGAGCGTTTCTTTCCTGGGCACTGCGGTGGCGTGAGAGGCTGCTCATTGGGCTAGTCTTGGCTAGAAGTTCGATAAAATTGCTGAGTCCAGAGTACCTCGCGCGCTTCGTGAGCGAAGCTGCGAGCTTGGAAGCGTACAGTCCTCAGCGGGCGGTCCTCAGCGGGCGATGCAGCGGCCATTTTGGACGCCAGAATCGTCGGAACATCGGATGCAGCGGTCATTTCGGACGCCAAAATCGTCGGAACATCGGATGCAGCGGTCATTTCGG
>JBCCEE010000668.1:0-4110 GCA_039030415.1 Acidobacteriota bacterium | reverse complement strand
GTTTGGGGGCGGTCGGTGCGGCTTGCACGCCGCTGTATCTCGACTGCAGCGTCACGGCGATCGATCGCCCGTCCGGCTGGCTCTACCGCCGCTACATGCTCAACGGGCTGTGCGATACGTACGCTCATGTGGCCGCGCGCCACGCTTTGCCTTTGTCGGTGGCCGAAGCTCGCCGAATCCGGACGATACGAGACTGGGATCGGCTCACTATCGTCCCTCGATTCGGGTTCTCCAGTGCCGAGGACTACTATCGGCGAGCCGGCGTCGGTGGCCGTCTGGGTGAGCTGCGGGTGCCGGCTCTCCTGGTAGCAGCTGAGCACGATCCCATGTTGCCAAGGGAAGCGATCTCGAGAGGGCTCGACGGGGCGCCGGATCACTGGCACCTGCGCTGGGTCTCACGCGGCGGTCACCTGGCATTCTCGGCCGGCCTCGATCTTGGCGAAGCCGAAGCCCCCAGAGGTCTAGAAGGCCAGCTCCTCGGTTGGCTCCTGCGCCAGTGAATGAATGCTCTCGCCCTGGCACTCGCTCGCTTGGGAGAAGCTCTCTAGGCTGATAGCGTGGACGCTCGGGTGACCTCAGATCCGAACCCGCACCCCTTGCAACCGAACCCCTACGGAGCGATATCCATGCCCAGTCCCCTGGAACAGCTAGAGCCTAGATCGATATGGCAGCATTTTGACGCGATTCGCCAGGTGCCGCGTCCTTCGAAGCATGAAGGACAGATCACCGACTACGTTCGGGGATGGGCAAAAGAGCATGGTTTCGGAGTGCGCTCCGACGCTAGCGGCAACCTCGTGATCGAGGTGCCGCCGAGCTCGGGCAAGGAGGCGGCGCCGATCGTCGTCCTTCAAGCCCATCTCGACATGGTGTGTGAGAAGAACGCAGGGGTCGAGCACGACTTCATGAACGACCCGATCCAAGTCCAGGTCGACGACGATTGGGTCTCGGCAGCCGGCACGACACTGGGCGCCGACAACGGCTTGGGAGCCGCTTCCGCGATGGCGATGGCGGTAGATCCTGAAGTCACCCATGGACCCCTTGAGCTGCTGTTCACCCTCGACGAAGAAACCGGGCTCAACGGTGCGAGCGCGCTCGATCCCGCGATCGTCACCGGCCAGATCCTGGTCAATCTGGATACCGAGGAAGACGACTCGGTGTATATCGGTTGCGCCGGTGCTGCTGGGATCGAAGCCACCTTTGGGCTCGAGCGTATGGCAGCGGAGGAAGCGCAGGGTGAGGTGCTCGAGCTGGCGATTAGGGGGCTCCGTGGGGGGCACTCCGGAGTCGACATCATCGAGAATCGCGGCAATGCCATCAAGGTCGCCGCCAGGTTGCTGGTCGCCGCCATCGATGGGGGAGTCGATTTCGATCTGATCTCCTTTCAAGGTGGCTCAAAACGCAACGCGATTGCTCGCGAGTGCTTCGCGCAGCTTGCGATGAACGGGGCGGCTCGGCAGCGGTTTGAGGAGCTGATCCAGGAGCTGAGTGGAGCGCTGGAATCCGAGCTCGGCGCCATCGATCCTGAGCTGATGGTCGAGCTGCGCCCCCCAGCGGAGCCGTCAGCGGATCACCCGATCTCGAAGACCGATCGGGACCGGCTCCTGCGGGTGATCCTCGCGGTGCCGCATGGCGTCTTGACCATGTCGCGGGAAGTCACCGGCCTGGTAGAGACCTCGAACAATCTTGCGGTCGTGACCACCGATAGCGTTTCCGCCAACGTGCTGTGCTCGATTCGCTCGTCCGTGACGCCAGCCCTGGCCGGCACCCTGCAGGCTCTGCGAGCGCTTTTTCGGCTCGCCGAAGGCAGGATCGAAGAGGAAGCTGGCTACCCTGGTTGGAAGCCGAACCCCGACTCGCCGGTGGTGCGTCGAACCGTCGCCGTCTACGAGCGCTTGTTCGGTGAGACGCCGCACATCAAAGCCGTGCATGCCGGGCTGGAGTGTGGCATTCTGACCCAGAAGATTGCCGGGCTGGATGCGGTCTCGATCGGCCCGGAGATTCGTAACGCACACTCGCCAGACGAGAAGGCCAGCATCTCGTCTACCGCCAAGTTCTATCGGCTGCTGCGAGAGCTGCTGGCGGATTTGGCCGGCTGAGGCGGATGAGTGGTGACGCCGCGTCGGCTCGAGGTGTTGCACTCTGTGGATTGATGCTACGATGGAGACTTGTCGATATGGCCTTCTGTTCGTCCAAGCGGCGAGCCGTCCTTCGAGTTACACCAGGTGTAGAGGAGCTCTACGATGTTCTATAGATCGTCCCTGAAACTGTTGGCACTCACCGTGCTCGTGCTGGGCTGCATGACAGCAGTTCCCCAGGAAGCTTCCGCCCAGGAGGCGGTGTGTGAAGGATTCGACCGGAAACAGCGCATCGGCCGTCTGGGGGGACGTACCGCGTTTTCCAAGGACCCGGTCGCTTCACCGGCTGATCTCCACAAGCAGCTCGAAGCCCACCGCAGCGAGATCGAGACGATCATGCGCGACAAGGGCGTCGGCCATCTCGTAGACGCGCTCTATTCGGCGGTGGCCAGTGGCGACGGATTGTCGGAGCGAGACCTCGAACGCGGAGAGGTGTTCGAGTGGATGACGTTTCGCAAGCGGCGCGGCGCGACGACTTTGGGGCCGATGTGCTTCGCTGCCCGCAAGAGCTATAGCGCCTACGAGATCTTGGTCACCGAAGAAGAGAACAAGCCGGCGAAGGCCGATTGCGCACTCGCCGTTTCTGGCGGTGCCTGCGTCGAAGAGCCGATCAAGGTCGACGCCACGGGCAGCTCCAAGGGCGTGACCGCCGAGATGAGCGGGCCGGGCGGCTCGAAGTCGCTTCTCTCGGGTGGCTCGACCACCTGGAGCGGCACGGTCGGAGCTCCTGGCAGCTACACCGTGACCGCCAAAGCGCAGGCGCAGGGGACGAAGATGGTCACGACGCACACCTTCGTGATTCCCAAGGCGTGCCTCAACCTGGCCTATCTTGGACACAAGAAGGAAGAGAAGCCCGGTGAAGTCTCGACCTGTAGCGAAAGTGCCTCGGTCAAAGTCGCCGACTGTACGGCTTCTCTGAACGTCACGGTAGAGCCGGCCGAGGTCCGGCGAGGAGAAGAGATTCAGGTCAACATCTCCGGCACCTACGATTCGGCGAAGGTCACGTTCGAGAAAGACGGTGAAGCGGTTGAAGCGCACTCTGGTGGGCAGTCGATCAGCGAGCTCACCGAGTCGGGCGCCGTATCGTTCAAGAAGTCTGGAACGTACCAGTTCAACGGCACCGCGGTCCGCTGCAAGGATCTCCCCGGCAAGTGCGCCAAGAGCGTAGACAGTGCGCCGGTCACGGTCGAAGTGAAGTCAGCATGGACGGCACGGTTCTTTGGGCTCTCGATGGATCTCGACGACGACTCCTTGGACCAGAGCGAAATCCGGCCGGATGGGCTCTTGGAGCGCTCGGTCTTGAAGTTCGAGAAGGGGCGTGGCGCGGGTGCCGGTTTGGAGTACCACTTCAACGATCGAGTGGGTCTGGAAGCCAGCATCCTCTATGCCGCGGTCGAGTCGAAGCTGTTCTTCGACATCGGTTCTGACTGGGCCGAGGACGATGACGATTCCAGCCTCTTGGCTTTCTTGATCGGGCCGAACTTCCACCTGACCCCCAACAAGAACGTCGACGTCTACTTCGGACCGTTCGTCGGCTACGCGGTGCTTGGCGACGCCAGCTTCCGGGTCCTCGGAGAGAATCAGAGGCGCTCCTACGAGGCTGACACGGTGATCGGTGTGCAGTTGGGCGTCGATGTCCCGTTCGGCGAACGCGGCTGGGCCGTCCACTTCGGAGCCCGCTATATGGACGCATCAGTCGAGGTTGACGGCATCGATCTCGATGTCAATCCGCTGACCGCGGGCATCGGCCTGGCCTACAAGTTCTGATCCGCGGTCCATCTCAGACGGCTGAGCCAGCAGCTTGACTCGGGAGGCCAACTCTCGGCTTCTCGGGTACGGCTGGCATCGCTAGCAGCGGCTTGGCCCGCTCGAAATCGATGGCTGTCTCGAGGCTGGTGCCCGCGCGCCAGCCTTTGCAGCATCAGGACTGCTCGGGCAAAGAGATCTCGAACAGCGCGCCGCCCGTGGAGCGATT
>JBCCEE010000667.1:0-4115 GCA_039030415.1 Acidobacteriota bacterium | reverse complement strand
GCCGTCCCCGGACCGAAGGTGCTGTTCTTACCCCCGACTTCTCCATCGCAACATCCATCACCCGATCCGCTTCTCGGAGGTGCTTCGTGAATTGTCCATACCGGCCCGCCAACCTGCTGGCCACCGTGCTCTGCTTCCTCACCCTCTGCCTGCCCGTCACCGAGCCGGCGTCAGCTTCCCAGCTCGACCCCGACGAGCTGATCAACCTCGAGTTGAAGCGCGCCGATCTGGTGGAGACGCTGAAGTCGTTCGCCCAGATCAGCGGCAGCACCCTCGATATCGATCCATCGATCCGCGGCCAGGTCACCATCAGCATGAAAGCCGCGCGCTGGACCGACGTCCTCAGCCAGATCTGTCTCGACCAGGGTCTCAACTGCGAGATCCTCGAAGCCGAGCCGCCGGTGATGCGGGTGCGCGCAACCGCCGAGAGCCACGGTGCCGCCGCGGTCCCGGGCTATGTCGAGGCGATCAGCCTGGTACTCAAAGACGCCGACCTGCGCCAAACGCTGCAGGCGTTCGCCGTCATCACTCAGCGCGACGTGGTGATCGACGACGCCGTCAGCGGCAAGGTGACGATCAACATCGGCGCTGCGCCGTGGACGGTGATTCTGGAAGAGATCTGCAACCTCTCGGGCTGTGCGATCACCTGGGGACAGACCCTGCAAATCCGACCTGCGGCACAAACGAGCGACGCTCGGCGCGTCGACCTGCAGCTCGCCGAAGCGTCCATTGAAAAGGCGGTCAACGCTTTGGCTAGCCTGCCGATCTTCGGCCCTTTGGGCCAGCCGGAGGTCCAGCTGGCGAACGATCTGACCGGTAGGGTCAGCGTCGACCTGCGGCGTGCCAACTGGCTCGAAGCGATGAACGGCTTCTGTGAATCCGCCGACTGCGTCTGGCAGCTCACCTATGGGGCACCGACGCAGCTCGAGGTGCAGGCGCGCGACCGCAGCCCGGAGCGCGAGGTCGAGCTGCCCGAAGCCACCATGCCTCTCAGCCGAGCCGCCGAGCTGCTGGCCGAGCGGCTCGAGCTCACGCTCGAGATCCGCCCGGGGTTCGACGCGGAAGCCGAGGTGCGCTTGCCCGCCTCGCCCGTGGTATGGCGCGAGGCGGCAAAAGACGTCTGTCACCAGGCGGATTGCGTGTGGACGGTCCACGAAGGACAGCTGACGATCAGCCCGCGGGTGAAAGTGCTGCAGCAGCAGCCGTCCGCCGGCGCCAGGGATCGCACGCTGGCGGTGCACTTCCTGACGCCGACCGCCTCGCTACCTATCGAAGGTGCACTGCGCTTCAACTGGACGGCGCCGACGCATACCTTGACTTCAGCCGTTTCGACCTCAGACCTCGCCGAGGATGGGGAGTATTGGATGGCACGCCTGAGCTGGGTGCCTTTCAATCCCGAGCTGCACCTGGTGGTGCCGACCCTCGCGCACTGTAGCTCGACCGGAGAAGCCGTGGAGATGCTGGAGCCGGTACGGGTACCGCTCGCCGAGGCCACCAGCCGGCAGTGGCGCGGCGCGAGCGTCGAGCTCTCGGAGCTGGTCGGCGAGGCATCACCCTCGAGCGAAACGCGCGGCGGAGACAACTGCGCGGGCTCCCCCAGCGGCGCTATCGAGGTGACCTTCTACCGCGCCAACGACGCCGGTGAATCAGGGGTTCGCGAGCGGCGCGCTATCTCCGATACGGCCCTCGAAAGCCGCATCGGCAACACCCTGATGGTCACCCCCCCGAACGTCAGGCACCCGGCGTCGATGGCGGCCCTCATCGCCCTCGGAGCCAGCCCCGGCGGCCAGCGGCTCGCCCTGCTGCGCGCCACCGACGACGGCACCGGCGTCAGCGTCGAGCAGCTGGAGATCCCGGCGACCGGTGAGATCACCGCCTCGCTGAGCGCCCCGGACGGCAGCACTTACGAGCTAGCGCTACGCTTCATGCCGAAGCCTTAGCCCAAACGCGCTGCGGTCCGGACCGTCGCCAGGTGGATGGCGACGATGTCGTCGACGTCCGGTGCGTAGCCGCCCGCCATCACCACCGCCACCGGCAGACGCCGCTGGCGGCAGCGCTGCAGCACCATGCGATCGCGCTGCTCGAGCCCAGGCGCGCTGAGCGCTAGACGCCCCAGGCGATCGCCTTCATAGGGATCGGCGCCGGCCAGATAGATCACCAGGTCGGCTGCGGCCTCGCGGAACGCCTGGTCCAGCCCCTTCGCCAGAGCCGCTAGATAGGCAGCGTCGCCGGTGCCGTCTTCGAGGGCGATGTCGAGATCGCTGTGCTGCTTTTGGAACGGAAAGTTGCGCTTGCCGTGCATCGACATCGTGAACACGGTCGGATCGCGCTCGAACAGGGCGGCGGTACCGTCGCCCTGGTGGACGTCGCAGTCGATCACCAGCACGCGACGGGCGAAGCCCTCTGCCTGCAGGGCGCGGGCGGCAATGGCGGCATCGTTGAGTACGCAGAAGCCCTGACCGTGATCGCGAAAAGCGTGGTGCGTGCCACCCGCCAGGTTGACCGCGACGCCGTCGTCCAACGCCGCCCGGCAAGCCCCGAGGGTGCCGCCCACCGAACGCCGCGAGCGCTCCACCATCTGCGGTGACCACGGGAAGCCGATGCGCCGCACGTCACGCTCTGAGAGCCGCCCCGCGACCAGCCGCTCCAAGTAGTCCGCGTCGTGCACGCGCAGAATCTCCTCATCCGTCGCCGCCGCCGGCTCCACCAGCTGGCCCAGCTCGGCTACCGCCACCGCTTCGCGCAGCAGCCGATACTTGAGCATCGGAAAGCGATGGTGCTCGGGCAGCGGCAGCACAAAATGATCACAGTAGAAAATCTTCATCGGGTAACTCGCAGGGTGACTAGCAGCGTGGCCAGCACAGTGTCGCCGCGAGCCTAGCAGCCTCAGACCGCAGAGCCCCAGGGCTAGCCCGCTCAGCCGGCCCTCTGAGCCGTGGGATAATTGGCGCTTCGACGAGTCGACCTCAGGAGACGGCATGACGGAAGCGAGCTGGCAGGAAGTCTGGGAGATCTTCGATCAGGCGCTTCAGGTAGCCCCCGAAGAGCGCGCTGCGCTCGTGCAGGAGCGCTGTGCCGGCAACCCCCGCCTGCTCGAGGCCGTAGAGGAATTACTGGCAGCAGATCGCGTCACCGAGTCGTTTCTCGACCAGCCCGTCGCGTCGGATGGACGTTCGGGCTCCGGCAGTCGCAGCCCCGCACCCGATGCCGGAGTGCTCGAAGCCGGCACCCGCCTCGGCCCTTATCGCATCTTGAAACCCTGCGGCAAAGGCGGCACCAGCACGGTATATCTGGCGGAGCGCGCAGACGATATCTTTCCCCGTCGCGTAGCCCTCAAGCTGGTGCGGCCGGAGATGGCGTCGGAGGCCGTCTTGCATCGGCTGGAGACCGAACGCCGCATTCTCGCGGGCCTCGACCATCCCAACATCGCCCGCCTCTACGACGGCGGCAGCACGGACGAAGGTCTGCCCTACTTCGTCATGGAATTCGTCGAAGGCGAGCGGATCGACGCTTACTGCGATCACAACCAGCTGACTCTCGACGAACGGCTGGCGCTGTTTCGCAAGCTGTGCGAGCCGGTCCAGGTGGCGCATCAGAATCTCGTCGTCCATCGCGACATCAAACCTTCTAACGTTCTGGTCGGCGCCGACGGCGAGCCCAAGCTGCTCGACTTCGGCATCGCCAAGCTGCTCAGCCCCGAGGCCGCCGCGGGCGACGAGCCAACCCAGACGCTGCACCGCATGCTCACGCCCGGCTACGCCAGTCCGGAACAGCTGCGCGGGCACCTGGTGACGACGGCGAGCGACGTCTACTCCCTGGGCGTCCTGCTCTACAAGCTGCTGACCGACCAGCTACCCTACCGTCTGGAAGGTCGCTCGCCCGAGGCCATCGAAGCGCAGCAGATGGAGTCCGAGCCGCTGCCGCCGAGCGCCGTCGTCGAGCGCAAGCAGCTCCAGGGTGATCTCGACGCCATCGTCCTCAAAGCGCTGAGGCCGGCGCCACGCCACCGCTACAGCTCGGTCGAGCAGCTCGCGGCGGATCTGGCTTTTTCTCGAAGCACAGCAGATTATTTGCTTTTGGAAGTGGGTTTGGGCGGCCGTCTAGACGCAACCAAT
>JBCCEE010000666.1:0-4116 GCA_039030415.1 Acidobacteriota bacterium | reverse complement strand
GCGCTACCGCGAAGCGCTGAATCCGCTCCTCGAAGCGCACCAGCTCGGACCGGGTGACACCAACAGCGGTCTGGCACTGGCGCAGACTCAGGTGAAGCTCGGGCAGGGTAACGCCGCACTCGAAACGCTGGCGACGGTGGCCGACGTGCCGGAGAAACAGCGCAAGAATCATCACAAGCTGCTGGCCCTCGCCGTCGATCTCTCCGATTCCAGGCGAGCCGCCCAGGCCCGAAGCCTGATCGAGCAAGCGCTGGCGGTCGATCGCAGTTCGAAGGCGCTGTGGGTGGCTCTGGCCGAGGTGGCTGACCGGACCAACCGGACCGACGAGAAGTTTTCGGCGCTCGCCAAGGCGTTCGAGCTCGATCCGAGCGACGCCGAGGTTGGCCGCAAGGCGGTTCATGTCGCCATAGCCATGGCCCAGCTGCCCGAGATGGACCACGCTGGCACGTTCGAGTGGTACCGCAAGGCGGCCGAGGTGGGCAAGCCGTTGGCAACGAAGTTCCCCACCTCTGAGAATCTCATGCGGGTCGGTGAAGCGGAGATGAAGACCCACCAATACCAGGACGCCGTCAACCGCTTCGAAAAGCGGATCAAACAGGGCGCTGATGGCGCCTGGGTGCGCTTTTACCTCGGCAGCTCCTACAAGGGCCTGGAAGATTACGAAACCGCTCTCGAGCATCTCGACGTGGCGCTGAGCAAATCGCCGGAGCCGGACCTCGCGGTGCAGATTCACTCCGCGCGCGGCTGGTCCTACCGCGGTCAGGAAAACTTCGATCTGGCTGCCCAAGCGTTCCGCGATGCCGGCGAAAGCGAGCGGGCCGAAGAGATGGCCGGCTACGCCAAGAACCGCAAGGAATGGGCGCAGGCCAAGGCCGATTGCGTCAGCAAGCGGACCCAGATCGCCAAGATGCGCCAAGATAGCGATGGCCTCGAAGGCACCGCCGAGTGGGACGAGCTCAACCGTGAATTCGACGAGGTGCTCGCTGCCTGCAAGCCCTATTTCGAAGATAAGACCTGAAGACTGTCACATCCAAGAACGGACGATAGACGGTCGCGCTGGATGGGCTGCGCCGGGCTGCGTATCTCGCCTCGGCGCCTGTGAGTGACTCAGCGCCCTGGGATAAACGACTGCATGGGCAGGCCTATCGCAGATTCTGCTCAGACATACTCGCCCTTGCTCGCTCCACCAGCGCGACCTCACGGCTCAGCAGGCTGCCTTGGATGCAGCCCAGGGAGGTAGGAATCTACTGACGCCAGGATCCCGAGATGCGGTAGGCTGGCGCGAATCGTCAAATCCGTGAAGCGCGTTGCCCTGGCGGCACGCGCTTCACTTCACGACTCGCGCTCCGGAGGCATCATGAGGATCCATCGTCCCCTTTCTCTCGACTCGCGGCTCGCGTCGAGCGGCTCGCGACTCCTGGCTGCCCTGACGGCGCTGCTCCTTGGCAGCAGCGCTTTTCCTGCTGCGGCCGAAAGCCAGGACGGCGCACAGCAGTGGGCCGGCTATCGCGGCCCCGGCGTGATCGGCGTCGCCCAGGACGAGCTCAGCGACTTCGGCAAGCTCGGCTTGAAGGTCGCCTGGAAGACCGAGATCGGCAGCGGCTACTCCGGCATCGCGGTGGCCGAAGGCAAGGCCGTCACGATGTACTCGGAGGGGGAATCCGACGTGATGGCGGCGTTCGACATCCGCGACGGGCGCAAGCTGTGGACCTATGCTTTCGCCCCGATCTACACCGGCCACGACGGCTCCCACGACGGGCCGATCGCCACGCCGCTGATCGCTGACGGCCGCGTCTTCGGCCTCGGACCCCGCGGTCAGTTCTTCGGCCTCGACGCCAACACCGGGCGCGAGCTGTGGAAGCGCCACCTGGCGGACGACCACGGCGCCACCAAGCCGCACTATGGCTTCGGCACTTCGCCGATCCTAGAAGGCGACACCCTGCTGCTGCAGCTCGGCGGCGAAGGCCAGGCGATGGCCGGCTTCGACCCGGCGACCGGCGAGCTGAAGTGGAGTGCCGGCAGCGATACCATCGGCTATCAGGTACCGGTGCCCATGAAGCTCGACGGTACCCGCCAGATCGTCGCCGCGGGCGAGAACAAGCTGTTCGGCTTCGACACCGCGGACGGCAGCCTGCTGTGGGAGTGGCCGCACGGCGGCGAAGGCGGTCGCGGCGCTCACAGCATGACGCCGGTACCGCTCGGTGACGATCGCATCCTGCTCGCCCACCGCAACGACTCCTCGACCGTCGTCGCCTTTCGCCCCAAGGAGGACGCCGCGCCGATCGAAGCGGCCTGGGCCGAGCGCTCGATCCGCAACAGCTACAACGTGCCGATCTTTCACGATGGCCACATCTACGCGTTCAGCAGTCGCTTTCTGACCTGCGTCGACGCGGCCACCGGCGAGAGCCGCTGGCGCTCCCGCGAGCCGGGAGACGGTTTCCTCATCGGCGTCGGCGGCAAGCTGGTGATCGTCACCAAGAAGGGCTCCGTTCATCTCGCCGAGGCCACCCCTGAGGGCTATCGCGAGCTCGCCGCGACGCCGGTGTTCAACAACCTCGCCTGGAGCGCCCCGAGCTTCTCGGGCGGCAGCATCTACGCCCGCAGCCTCGACGGCATCGCTCGCATCGACTTCGCGGGCGGCGAGCTGGCGACCGGCATCGACGTCGCCTCCCGCGGCAGCGAGTCGTCCGCCTTCGGCCGTTTCCTGGCCGAAGTCGACGGCGCCGCGGACGACGCCAAAGCCGCCGTGGTCGATCGCTATCTCGAAGCCCAGAAGCGCTTCCCGATCGTCGAAGGCGAGCGACAGGTGCATTTCATCTACCGCGGGCCGGCCGAGGACGTCGCCGTCGCCGGCGATCCCTTTGGCGCCCGCCAAGAGCATCCGATGACGCGGGTATCGGGCACCGATCTCTTCTACGCCACCGTCGAGCTCGCGCCGGACGCGCGCGTCAACTACATGTTCTTAGAGGACTACAGCGAGATCCTCGACCCGCGGAATCCGCGCCAGACCAGCACCATCATCGTCGGCAAAGACATGGAGATCTCAAGCTCCGGTGAGGAGATGGCGATGTCGTGGCTGGCGATGCCGGACTGGCGGTCTCCGGCCCACCTCGAAGCAGCTCCGGCCGATGCCCGCGGTCGCCTCGAAGACCATGAGCTCGAGAGTAAGACGCTGGAAGAGGCGCCGGCGCGGCCCGGGGCGCCGCCGCGTAACACCAAGATCGCGCTCCAGGTCTACCTGCCCAAGGGTTATGACGACGACGGCGACGCCCGCTACCCCGTAGCCTACGTGCACGACGGCAACGTCGCCGTCGAGCGCGGCCACATGCCCAACAGCCTCGACAACGTGATGGGCGAGAGCGTCGCGCCGACGATCGTCGTCTTCGTCAACCTGCCGGCTCAGGGACCGCTCTATGACCAGGCGTTCGTCGGCGAGGTCGTGCCGTTCATCGACAGCAGCTTCCGCACCCGCGCGACGCCCGAGGCTCGAGCCAACGTCGGCACCAACTTCAACGGCATCACCGCCCTGGTCACCACCCTGAGCCATCCCGACACGTTCGGCGCCGCCGGCACGCAGTCGCTGGTGCTGCTGACCGTGTTCGAGAACATGATCCAGCCGCTGATCGAGAACCTCGGCGACAAGCCGCCTACGATCTACATGGACTGGGGCACTTACGACATGCGCAACCCGCACGAAAACTGGGATACCGTGACCTCCCACCGCCAGCTGGTGGAGCGGTTCGAGGCCCAAGGCGTCGACATCGCGGGGGGTGAGGTGCCGGACGGCAGCGGCTGGTCGAGCTGGCGCAACCGCACGGATCAGCTGTTCGCGGCGCTGTTCCCGATGCCTTCGGGATTCTGAGCTGAGTAAGAAATACCGTCACACCGTCACACCGTCACACCGTCACACAAGAACGGCCCGGCCCGAGCGACCTCCCGGGGCTCGCCGGAGCGTCGATCGCACGTTCCTGACGGTGGTGAGACCCGGTTTTATCGTCGATCGCGGTCTCTGCAAGCTGCAGAGACCACGTTTTTGCCTCGATCGGGGTCTCTGCACGGTGCGAGAGTAGGGTTGAGCGTCAATCGTGGTGTCTGCAAGGTGCAGAGACCACGTTT
>JBCCEE010000665.1:0-4120 GCA_039030415.1 Acidobacteriota bacterium | reverse complement strand
GGAGCAGTCGGGGACTGCGTACCAGCGTATTCGCACAAACACGCCCCGTTCCGCGTTCGGCTCGCGGGATCGATTTCCCATTGGGAAATCGCTTCGACGAGGCTCGCGGGATCGATTTCCCAAACGGCAATCGTCTCGACGAGGCTCGCGGAGCCGTATTCCCAAACGGGAAAGTGGTTCTGCGAGGCTCGCGGAGTCGTATTCCCAAACGGAAATCGATTCGACGAGCCTCGTCGAAGCGATTTCCCAATGGGAAATCGATCCCGCGAGCCGAACGCGGAACGGGGCGTGTTTGTGCGAATACGCTGGTACGCAGTCCCCGACTGCTCCCGCCTGCCGCCGGGCGACGCACCGATCGGGCTCTCCATCTTGCCCCGGCTTGCCTCCAGCCTGTCATCATTTTCCTACAGACTATCCCACACTCCTATCCCATCGTTGACCGCCTATATGTCACGAACGTATGGTGTGCACAGTGGATTTGCGCAAACCCCATTTCTGAGTCCGCTATGTGCCGCGGCCCTTCGGGTCGTGGGAGACAACAACGAAAAGGAGGTTGCAGTATGTTGAAGAGAGGTGTGTTTTCGCTCGCCGTGATCCTGCTGTTGGCGACAGCGACGCTCGGCCCGGCAGTGCCCGAGACTGACGCCCAAGGCTTCTACCTCGCCAACGTGTGGATCCCCTGCGATGACGGCCACTCGTGCTGCCAGAGGGTCTGTGAGCTCAGCACGTACAACGACTGTGGTCCGTTCACTCAGTGCAACTGCTGACGATCCAGAGCCTCTTCGGCTCGCTTTGGACGGGGGTTGCCGGCAGGCAATCCCCGTCCGTTTCCCTCCCCTCCCGAGACGCCGGCCGCGGCTCGCGACGGGCGCTACCCAGGAAGGTCGGTACGCTCGCGGCGCTGGCGGGCTCGATGCTGGTGGGCGCCTGCCAGCAAGCTCCCGAGACACGGCAAGTCAAACCCGAGGTGGTGGCGCTGGAGACGCAGGAGCTGTCGTCATGGGGCGACTACGAGCGGCTGGTGGCGCTCGAGACGCGCCCGGATGTGCTGCTCGGCAATGTCGACGTGATCAAAGTGGATCCGGACAGCGGCGAGCTGCTGATCGGTGACTTCCGCTCCAGCAAGCGCGCCTACCGCTTCGACCGCGACGGCCGCTTCCTGACCATGTACGGCGATCCCGCGTCGGAAAACTCGCCCTATTTTTATCTCTCGGACGTTGCCCGCATGCCGGACGACCGCATTCTGATCGTCGCCGGCAATCGCGGCCTGGTCTTCGAGCTCGATGGCGAGCTGGTGGACACGGTGTTTTTCGAGTTCGCGCCCGACGAGATCCTCACCCTCGGCGACCGGATCTACATTCGCGGCCATTCCAAGGGCCGCAAGGTGCTCAAGGATTCGGTGTTCATCTTCGACTCGAACCTGAAAAAGCGCGGCAGCTTTCACGCCTACGATGCGCGGCGCGATCTCTTCGGCTTTCAGCCCAAGCGCAGCTTGGGAAGCGCTCAGGGGCAGATCTACGTCACCGACTACTACGACTATCGCGTCACCGCCTACGACCCAAAGGGCAACGCGCTGGCCGTGCTCGAGTTCGACAACCACAACGCCGAGCTGGCCACGCTGTGG
Source organism: Acidobacteriota bacterium (assembly GCA_039030415.1). Taxonomy (GTDB): domain Bacteria; phylum Acidobacteriota; class Thermoanaerobaculia; order Multivoradales; family J023; genus JAAELT01. Next base: position 2,496 of record JBCCEE010000665.1, on the reverse strand, counting down.
CAGCGCGAGCGCACCGAGCTGACGGCGGACGATCGCGCCAACCTGGTGCAGGGCGTCCACCGCATTCAGACGCTGCTCGGCTTTGGCGACGGGCTCTACATGTTCGAGTCCAACCTGAAGCGCGGCATCCTGCGCTACTCGATGTTCAGCCCGGATCGCGACGTGCTCTACCAATACCCGAATCTCAAGCTGGTCTTCACGGGCGACGGCGACGGCGACTACTTCGCGATCGACAAGATCGCCGGCTCCTACGAGCAGGGTCTGCTGGGTGTCGTCGACGATCCCGAGCGCATCGAGCGCTATCGCGATCGCTATCCGATTCTCGAGGGTATCGAATACGACGTCACCGAGAACCCGATCGTGATGTTCTTCAAACTGAAATTTCCTGAAGGGGCCTCCGCGTGAGCTCGAAACGATCCGAACGCTGGCAGTGGGCCGGGCTGACCCTGATGCTGGTCGCTCTATGCGCCTGGAATATCAACAAGAGCTACGCTTTGAAGCAGGACGTCGCCAACCGAACGCTGGCCACGGATCAGCTCAGGACGAGCGCCGTCGGACAGCTCGATACGATGATCAAGGCCCAGGCTTCTTCCACCGAGCAGGAGGGCAAGATCCTGCAGTGGCCGGAGGGCATGGAGAAGATCATCGGCGAAGGCGAGCCGGCGGATTTCGGCGGCCACAGCGTGGTGCTCTATTTCAGCGAGCTGAGCTGCAACACCTGCCTCGACAGCGAGACGCAGTTCATCAACAGCCTGGTGGACGTCACCGGCGGTGACGGCGTGCGCATCGTCGCCCACGCCACCAACCCGCGCTACGTGCGCAACTACGCGCGCCTCAACGCCGTCCAGTCGCTACTCTACTTCGACGAGGACAACCGGTTCGGCGAGCTCAACAAGGTCACCGAAACGCCGATGGTCTTTCTCCTGAACGACCGCGGCGAGGTCGTCTCGGCACACTATCCGCTGCCGGAGAATCCTGAGTGGTCCGAGGCCTTCCACAATCAGATTCTGCGGATGTTCGGGTTCATGTAGCCAGCTTCAGGCTAGCCCGCAGCCGCCTGCACCGGCTCCGCGGGCATTCCCGCCTTGATCAGCTCGAGGCGCAGCGTGCCGGAGTCGACGAGCCCGACGTGGGAGTAGGTGATCTTCCCCTCCGGATCGATCACCAGGATCGTCGGCAGGCCGATCAGCCGGTATTCGGCCATGAGCTCGTCCTGCTGATCCAGCAGCACCGGATAGGGGAAGGGGGTCTCGTCGAGGTAGGGCTGGATGGTCTCGGCGGCCTCGCCGACGTTGATCGCCAGGAACTGCACTGCTTCTGGGTCGACCACGTGGTAGAGCGTCTCCAGCATCTTGGCCTGGACCCGGCACGGCGCGCACCAGGTTGCCCAGAACTCAGCCACCACGACTTTGCCGAGAAAATCCGGCGGGCCGACTTCGTTACCTTCCAAGTCCGGCAGTCGAAAATCCGCTGTCTCGGGGGCTTCGGGATCGGGAGCTCCCGGAGCGGGCGCTGCCGCCGCCGATGCGTCGTCTGTCGACGCGGTCGTAGCGTTGCAGCCGAGGAGTAGCGCAAACGCAATCAGACCGAACACGCCCGCCAGAACCGTCGCACCCGACATCCGCTGTGAGCTGCTTTGTTTCATAGTGACTCCAGCCGAAACGGCCTCCGTTGACCTACCTCCCCATCATATCGCGCCGAGTGGGACAGGATCGATGCCCAGGTGACCCGGCGGCCCCCGCCCCCCTCCTGGATCAGTCGCCCCCCGGCCTTCGATTCGCTGCCTCGGGGTTCATTCGCGTCAAGAAGATGACCGGTAGATCCGCCAGCGGGTGGGTCTCGCGCAGGCGTCGGCAGACTTCGTAGCCCGAGACCCGCGGCATCATGATGTCGAGGAGCACCAGGTCGAATCGTTCGGTCTCGAGCAGGCGCAGCGCATCCTCCCCGCTCGACGCCAGGGTCAGGTGGAATCGCTCGACGGCGAGGTAGTTGCGCACGACCTGCAGGTTGACCGGCTCGTAATCGACCACCAGGACGCGCGGCGATCCGGCAGGAGCCTGCTCGGGTGCCGCTACCGCCGCGGCTCGTGGGAGGTGTTGGCCAGGAGCTCGTCTTTCAGTCGGTCGACCTCTCGCAGGCGGCGACTGACCTGGCGCTCACGCTCGGCCGCCTGGCGCTCGCGACGGAGCTCTTTGCGATGCGAGCTGACGTACCCTCCGACCACCGCGGCCAAAGAACAGCTCGCCGCGCGCATTCTGGGTGTTCGAGCCGATGTAGAACACGGTGCCGTGCAGCCCGTCGCCGACGTCATAGTTGCGAAAGCGCTCCGTGCTCGGATCGAAGCGGCTCAGGCCGCCAGCCGTGGCCAGCCACAAATGCCCGGCGCGGTCGCGCTGCAGGCCCACCACGCGATCGCTCGGCAAGCCGTCACGTTGGCGATAGTGGCGAAACACGTCGCGCTCGCGATCCCAACGATTGAGGCCGGCGTCGGTACCG
>JBCCEE010000664.1:0-4128 GCA_039030415.1 Acidobacteriota bacterium | reverse complement strand
CGGGCGTTTCTGGTGCGGGCACTGCCGTCACGGAACCTCCGGGAGTTGCTGGGGTGAGTCCCGCGAGTCTAACGTCCAGAGCCAGTCCGGACCAGCTCAGCCACCTTCTCGACGACGTTGGCCAGCTCGGTCGCTGAAGCATCCCCTCCTAGCTCCTCGGCAAGCGCGCGGCTGCGGACGACCAGCTCGTCGAGCTCCGGCCCCGCGCCGCGGTCTCGACGTGCGAGGAGCCTGCCGAGCTGTGCGGCGAGGGAGGTGAGGCGAAAGCCTGGCGAAGCCGCGTCCCAGCTGCCGAGTGCATCCGTCGCTACGATCTCCTGATCGAGGTCCTGCCAGCGGATCGTCCCGAGGGTCTCGCCGGGTGCCGGGCGACGCTCCAGGTCGAGCTCGAAGAGCAGGGTCCCGGCGACCACGGTTTCGGCAAGCATGGTCTCGGTGGATAGGTCCCTAGAGGATAGCGTCCCGGCGACTGCCGTCACGCCCTCGGAGGCCGGAGCGGTGCCCTCGGAGCGTAGGGTCGTGTCGCGAGCTCCCTCTCGGCTAGCTTCCCGGCGCGACGCGGCGCCGGCGGTGGCGAACGGGTCGCTGCGCAGGAGCGTATCTCCGAGCTCGAAACCCAGGGGACGGATTCGCGCCACGATCTGCGGATCGAGCTCGAGCCAGCCTGTCGCGCCGGACGCAGCTGGCAGCCCCGGAGCGGCCAGCTTCCGCAGCGCGAAGCTGCGCGAGCCCCGGGCCGATTCACCGAATGATCTCGGCGCGGGCGACGCGGGTGCGCCCTGTCGTGCGGCACCACCTCGCGAGGGTTTAGCAGCCCCACGTCCGAGCTGATCACGCCTAGGCGGTGACCAGTGGATGCGCAGCAGCACGGAGTTGATCGAGAGAGGATCGAGCGGCGGCCCGAGCTCGACCCTGTGCTCGGCCTCGCGCGTTTGGGAAGCTCCGAAGCGACGGATCCACTCGCCGACATGCACGTCGGTTGGCGCAGGCAGGCTGCCGCGCTCCAGCATACGCCGCAGCCCAAGGTACGACGTGGCCTCGACGCCTTCTAATTTCGGGGCGCCGTCGAAGGGGATCGCCCTTTCAGAGACGGTGACCCACGGACCCCAAGAGCTCTCGGCGGGTGCCGCGGTTTCTTCCGCGACCGGCGACGACAGCATCACCGTCGCGTCGACCCGCTCGAACGCTTCGGTTTCCTCGACGTCCCGCAGCGGCGGCTCGTCGCGTCGTGGCGGCGCGGGTGGCGCGGGTGGCGCGTCGAACGCAGCGGTATCCGGTACGTCCGCCGGGGACTCGTCTGCCACGGGCTCGTCTACTGAGGGTTCGAGCCGCCGGGGAGCGACGGCAGTCGCGGTGGCCTCCTGGCGGAGCCTAGGCCTTTGGCGTTTCGCTGCGACGGACTGAGGCTTGGGAATGAGCTCGGCCCGCGGCCCTGCGCCCTCCGCGGCATCCACGACATCCACGGCCTCAGCTTCGGCCGCGACCTCCGCGGCAGCTGGAGCTTCCGCGTCATCCCAGGCTTCCGCGTCATCCCAGGCTTCCGCGTCATCCGGGGCTTCCGCGGCTCCGGCCGCTACCTCAGCAGGCTGAGGCCCCAACATCGAGTCCGCCGCCTGCCGTTCCAGGGCGGTCTCCGGCGCGTCGAGCCGCCCCCACAGCATGGCGGCGATCACGCCACCTCCCACCGCCACCGCCAGGCTCGCGGCCATCCGCCAGATGCGCCGGGAGCTCGCCGGCTCCGGAGCGACGGTGACCTCCAGGGGCTCCAGGCCAGCAGCCAGGTCGACGGGAATGTCGCGCTTGATCTGTGCCGCCAGCCCAGCGGGAGGCTCCGGGATCTCGCCCTCGACGAGCAGGCGCTCGAGCTCTCGATCCGTCGGCTGTCTCATAGCGCGTTCTCCCCGAGGGCATCTCGCAGGCGACGTTTCGCCGTCTTGAGTCGTTTGCGGATGGCGGCGCCCGTCACCTGCTCCTGGCGAGCGATCTCTTCGACCGAGATGCCGCCCCAGAAGCGTGCCGTCACGGTGTAGCGAAAGGGCTCGGGCAGGCCGATGACGGCGCGCCGCAGCCGTGCCGCCACTTCGCGACGTCGCAGCAGCTCCTCCTGATCCGGCTCGGGGTCTTCGACGGTCGCGGCGTAGGCTTCGTCGATGGGCTGGAGTCGTACTGGGCGACGGATGGAGTTGAGGAAGGTGTTGTAGGCGATGCGGTAGAGCCAGGTCGAGAGCTGAGACCGGCGCTGAAACTTCGGCAGCGACTTCCAGGCTTTGCGGTACGTTTCCTGGGTGAGGTCCGCCGCGGCGTCGGCGTCGCCGCCGGTGAGGCGCACCAGGGAGGCGAAGACCTGACGGTAGGTCTCGTCGACCAGCTTCTCGGCCGCCGCGCGGTCTCCGGACGCCAAGGCCCCGAGCAGATGGCCTTCGTTCATCGGCTCCATCCCTGTTGCTCCCGGTTCGCTATGGACTGCTCCTTGCGCTCTCATCCCCTATGAGACACGCCGGGCGCCGAATTCGCAACCGGGTGGGGACGGTCGGGGGATTCTCTCCCCCGACAACGCCTTCGAAGAGCGCTAGACCCGCTCGATGATCGTAGCGATGCCCATGCCGCCACCGATGCACAGGGTCACCAGGCCGGTGGACAGATCGCGGCGCTCGAGCTCGTCGATCAGGGTGCCCATGAGAGCGGCGCCGGTGGCTCCCAGCGGATGGCCCAGGGCGATGGCGCCGCCGTTGACGTTGACGCGATCAGCGTCGATACCGAGGTTGCGCATGGTCTGCAGCGGCACGGCGGCGAAGGCCTCGTTGATCTCCCACAGGTCGATGTCGGCGGCCTCCATGCCGGCCTTCTTCAGCGCCCGCTCGGAAGCCGGCGTCGGCGCGGTGAGCATGATCAGCGGCTCGGCACCGGCGGTGGCCATGGCGCGCACCCGCGCTCGCGGCTTCAGATCGTGCGCTTTGGCATAGCGGTCCGAGGCCAGCAGCACCGCGGCGGCGCCGTCGACGATGCCCGAAGAGTTGCCGGCGGTGTGCACGTGCTCGATGCGGTCGCCGGCTTCCGGATAGCGATCGAGGGCGATCTGATCGAGGGATTTGCCGTTGCCGTTCGGCACCATGGCGCCGAGTTTGACGAACACCGGATCGAGCTGGCCGAGAGCCTCGGCAGTGGTGCCGGGACGCGGGTGCTCGTCGCGCTCGAGCGCGATCTCGCCGGTGGCCGGATCCTTGACCGAGAACAGGCTGCGATCGAAGTAGCCGTTCGCCTGGGCTTCGCCAGCGCGACGCTGGGACTCGGCGGCATAGTTGTCGACGTCGTCGCGCGTGAAGCCCTCGAGGGTCGCGATGAGGTCGGCGCTGATGCCCTGCGGCACCTGGAAGATCTTGTCGCGCAGGTGGAGGTTGTCACCGTCCATGCCGGCGCGGTCGGTGCCCATCGGCACCCGCGACATGCTCTCGACGCCGCCGCCGATCGCCAGCTCCTGCTGACCGCTCATCACGCCGGCCGCCGCGAAGTTGATCGCCTGGCAGCCCGAGCCGCAGAAGCGGTTCAAGGTGACGCCGGTGACTTCCTGCGGCCAGTCGGCGGCCAGCACGCTGTTGCGCGCGATGTTCGCCCCCTGCTCCTCGGCCTGGCTGACGCAGCCGACCACGACGTCTTCGACGTCACCCTTGACGACGCCGGTACGGTCCGCCAACTGATTCAAGGTCTGAGCGAGGAGCTCCTGCGGGTGGATGCCCGACAGCGCGCCTTTGTCTTTCTTGCCCCGGCCGCGCGGGGTGCGGACAGCGTCGATGATCCAGGCTTCACTCATCGTCTTATCTCCAAGATGTTTGTGCTCTAGGGAAATCGGCCGACTGCTGAGTCGCCTCTGGACCTCGATGAAGTCGCCGGTGTCAAGAGTCCCTCCCCCTACGACGGTGAAACCGGACAACGCGCAGTCATGGCCGATATAGACGCCGCGAACAGCCCCGGCTCCGTTTGTCCCCGCGCCTCGAATGGTGGTCACCTCCGGGCCGGACAGACTCCGGACTGTGATCTGGTTGGTAATCGCAACCCGGTTTGTCAGGGTCCCATGGATCACAGCGCCGCCAACGCGATATGATCCGCCCGCAACCAGCACCGTATCTCCTG
>JBCCEE010000663.1:0-4137 GCA_039030415.1 Acidobacteriota bacterium | reverse complement strand
CTCGAGCGCATGAGCAACCAGCAGCGGTTAGTTGAGCAAGTGGTGCCGCTGGTGCGCGAACACCTCAAGCCGACCGTGCTGCTTCACGCCAAGGCTGGACCTGCCGCCATAAGGCGCCTGGCCCGACGGGTCGGCCGCATCGACCGCCTGGTGCGGGTTGGACGCGCCGACCACGGCGGACGCCCGCCGCTGCCGTTCGACGGCTATCCCGCCGGCGAGTGGCTGCTACAGCAGGCCGAGAGTCTTAGGGTCGCCGACAACCAGCCCAAGCCTATCGTCATGGGGCGCCACCTGATCGATCTCGGGCTGACGCCGGGACCGCACTTCAAGCAGTTGCTCGACACCATCTTCGAAGCCCAGCTCGACGGCAACTTCGCTGATCTCGACGACGGCATCGAGCTGGCGCGCGGCTTGATCGCGTCCAGCAGCTCGCCTGAGGTTTCGACCCTGGAGCCCTCCGAAACCGCTCCCTGAAACGCCCGAGGAAACGCCCGAGGAAATACTATGTGTGGACGCTACACGCTTTCGAAACCCGGCGATCTGCTCACCGAGCTCGGCGTCGAGCACACCGAGCCAATCCGAGCGAGCTACAACGTCGCCCCCACCCAGACCATGCCGGCGGTGCGTGCGGCCAAAGACGGCGGACGCGAGCTGGCGCCGCTGCGCTGGGGGCTGATTCCGTTCTGGGCCAAGGACATGAAGATCGGCAATCGCATGATCAATGCCCGCTCTGAGACCGTCGCGAGCAAGCCGGCGTTTCGCAACTCGTTCAAGCGCAAGCGCTGTGCGGTCCTGGCCGACGGTTTCTACGAGTGGAAGAAGGTCGACGGCGGCAAACAGCCCTACCACATCCACATGAAAGACCGACGACCATTCGTCTTCGCCGGCCTGTGGGACCGATGGGACAAAGGGCCGATCGATCCGATCGAGTCGTTCACGATTCTCACCACCCGACCCAACGACAAGGTCGCCTTCGTCCACGATCGCATGCCGGTCATCCTGCCGCCAGAAGCGATCGATACCTGGCTCGATCCCAGCCTTAGCGACGCCTCTCAGCTCACTGAGCTACTGCAGCCCTTCGAGGCCGACGAGATGGAGCTGACGCCGGTCAGCAAGATGGTCAACCGCCCCTCGAATAATGCTCCACAGTGCCTCGAGCCCGTCGATATCAACGAGTAGATCGCTGCGGCGAGCGCCCTCAGTGCCTGGAGCCCGTCGACATCAACGAGTAGCTTGCTGCTTACAGTGCGTTGCTCAGAGCATCTGGGTTAGCTCGCTGAAGAAGACCGCCAGACTCTCACCGTCATCGAGCGCGACCGCATAGCGCAGATTCGGCTCCAGCACTTCGGTAACGGCACCGGCGCGAAATCCGGCCCCCGACGTGTAGGCGAAGACGCGGTCCCCCACCGCGGGCTCGAGCTGCCCCAAATCGGTCAGCACGTTGGCCGCGTCCTGGGCCACGATGGTGGCATAGCCACTGCCGTCGGTGAGCCACAGGCGGCCGTCATGCTGCGCAAAGCACAGGCCCTTGCGCCACGCGGTCCCTTCTCCTTCGGAATAAGCAACCCAGCGCAGCAGCGGCGACTCGTCCTTCGCGGTCAGTGGGACGATCCTGTCCATCACGTTGCTTACCGTGACGCCGTTCCAGTCGTGGCTGACGGTAACCGCGGCACCTTCGAGGCTCGCAACCCTACCGACGACCGGTCCGGTGTCCCAGCGGCTGGCCAGCACCGGCATACCGACCGCCAGCTCGCTACCCTCCGGCAGCATGTGGACGAGTCCAGCGGGTACCTCCTCGAAGCGGTTGCCGAGCGAATCGACTAGCGCTGCGCCGGCTTCGGTCACGCTGGCGCGGTAGGTCACCAGCCGTGCTGCCTCGCTACCGAGCACGGGTACTACTGCCCACACCTGTTGACCATCCGTCAGATCTGCCGGACTAGCCGGCAGGTCGGCGACCCAGCTCGGACCTGAGGGCTCACTCGTGGAGCCATCCGGGGCGGGTGCGCCGCAGCCGGCAAGGATCGCTGCGATAGCCAGACTGGCTATCCATCCAACTGCTCGCGACCGCTCGATCCGTGAATGCGCTTCGCTCATCTTCAACCTCCGCCGCGAATTCTATCCGCGACGAGCGCCGCTCATGAGAGTGAAATGCAAAAAGGACCCGGACGCGCCGCACGCGCATCCGGGTCCCGGCACCGTGGGGAGGGGACGGCGCCTCTACCAGGAGATCAGGGGCAGGTGGCGAACGCGTCCGTGTCGGTGATCGGCGCGAACGGCGTGCCCAAGGTGTTGTTGTAGGTCTGCACTTCGCCGCTCTGCAGGTCTTCGACGGTCAGCTCGACGCCGACGTCGGTCAGGCCACCCGCGAACACCCAGAAGCGATCGCTGATGTCGCAGGCGTCGAGCACCTTGACCACCACCTCGACGTTGTTGGGCGAGAAGAAGTAGAAGTAGCCGGTGTCGCCGGTCAGCTCGTTGCCCAGGCCCGTGCCGTTGGCGTCAGCGGTGTTCCAGTTGATCGACACCCGGAAGCGATCGCCGGTGAGGTCGAGGGTCTCGGTGCCGGCCTCGACGACCGACAGGGTGATGCGGGCGATGCGGTAGCCGTCCTGGGTGAAGTCGGCGCCAGAGAACATGTCGGAGTCGAGGATGCCGCCGCTGCCGACCGGCAGGAAGCCGTCATGGATCTGAACGGTGCTGTTCTCGTCGAGGCCGGTGTTCGGAGCCATCTGGCCGAAGAATGCGGTGTTGGCCGGCACTTCGTCATTCACCTCGGTGCCGGCATCCCGCACCCGGTCACCGTAGAGGACAAAGCTTCCGCCGACGAAGTTGCCGAGCTCGTCGAACACCTGGTGGGCGTTGCCGGCCGCGTTGGCTACGAAGGCGTCGTTGCTAGGAATGATCATGCGGGCGTAGCTGAAGAAGCGGCTCTGGCTGCTGTTCGGATCGAGATCGAAGGTCATGGTGGCGGTATCACCAGGGGCGATCGGACCGTTGGGTCCCGGAATGGTGGCGTCGACGGTGCCCGCACCCGAGCCGAGGAACTCGCCGGAGATCGGACCGGTATTGCCGTCTTCCGCGATGCGCTCGAGTCCCGGCGTCGACGGTGCACCGATGTCGTAAATGTCGAACATGCCGTTGTGGAAGCCCACCCACACCGGCGTCAGGAAATTGCCGCTGGCGGGCGCCAGGTTCTCGATCGTCACCGTCACCTCAACGGCCATGGCGGGAACCGCGAACACCGAAAGAACCACCGCTAGAACCATCGCTTTGTTGATCGCATTCTTGAACATCGCTAATCCTCGTTTATGTTGCTTTTAGTCTGTGACGGGAAGCCTCGGACAACCCGGGGCGTGGCCCCCTCCTACGAGGCCCCCGCGTCAACACTGAGGATTGTGAGGGTCGCGCGTCACGTGCTCGTCAACGGTTCCTCACGTTTTCTGTTGTGAAATCTCACAGGTCACCAGACGCTTTCTCACGAAGGACAAACAAAGTTCACCGAAGTATCACAGCCCTCCTGGACTCAAAGAACGATAATGGCCAGAGTCTCTCGAATGGCCAGAGTCTCTCGGCTTCACAGATGCACACTCTGGTTGCGCATGAGCTTGGCCACAACCTGAGTGCCGTCCACTTCGACGGTAACCCGCGTTTGTTGGCTATCTGTACTCGCTCAGCTCACTACGCACCAAGCTGGTGATGTGCTCTGCGCTACAGTTCGATAGCAGCAGCGCGTCCGCTGCCTGTACGGTCGTCAGCCTGGCAGCGCGCGACCCAGCCTAGACCTAGAGCAAACTCAGCAACGCCAAACGCCAGACGGGCCCGGCAGCCTAGGAAGGCTTCAGCAGCTGAGCAATCGTCTCTCGAGTCAGCGCCAACTGATGGGTCCGGGCCTCGGCCACCAGCGTGAACGCGGCTGTCGTCCCGACCCCGACGGTACTCTCGATGCTGAGCTCGCTGTTGTGCAGCTCGAGAATCCGCTGGGTGATGGCTAGCCCGAGGCCGGCGCCCTGCGCCGAGACCTTGCCGGAGCGCGAGCGGTAGTAGCGATCGAAGATGTGCGGCAGATCTTCTGCCGCGATGCCGCAGCCCGTGTCGATCACCCGCACGTGCAGTTGATTCGGCTCCTCGCGCAGCTCG
>JBCCEE010000662.1:0-4146 GCA_039030415.1 Acidobacteriota bacterium | reverse complement strand
TAGAGGTCAGCCGACGCTTCGAGGTTGCCGGTCGAGCCTTCGCTGGTGACGTTGGGGACTCCTGGAGCACCAAAGATGCCCTGCGCGAACTCATCAGTCGAGTAGACGAAGGGCGGATTACCGGTCGCGGCCAGCGGTTGATCCAGCCCGAACGAGAGTGCATCGACCTCGGGCTGCAGCGTCATCGCCGAAGGTGCGACCCAGGCGGGGACCACTTTGGCCGGCGTGCCGAAGGCCGGCATCAGCAAGTCACCCGCGGTAATCGGTGTTGCGGTGACCGCGTCGAGCATGCCGATGGTCGGACCCTGGAAGTCGATCGAGTAAAAGACCTGCGGCTGAGCGCCGGCCGTCGACGCTAGCAATGGCAGAGCACAAAGCAGACCTAGTGTCCAAGGTTGGTTCGGTTTGGCAGGGCGTTGGTACATGGGAGCTCTCCTTGCTGGGGCACCGCCTCGATGCAGACTCGTAGGGTTGTTTCACGCGGCGGGGCCGTGATCAGTTGGGGCGGCGCGACCACCCCGACGGCGTCACAGGCTCGTGATGTGTGCCTGTTCGAACCAGTCCTTCGCAAACCGCGTCGAGAATCCCTCAACATCTGAGAAACTTTTAGTCTTGGCACTGCGGCTATAATTCTCTGGCTCAATTGCTATGAACAACTCCACGAAAGACGGCACTCGCCGTGATGCCGCTTCAAGGGAAGCGATCTCGGAGACGGCGAATTCGCATGCGGTCACGCACCTACTGCTCGAATGGCGAGCCGGCGACGAGGAGGCGCTGGAACGCCTGACTCCGATCGTCTACAACGAGCTGCGTCGGTTGGCGCGGGGCCAGATGAGGAGGCGCGGCAGCAAGGCCGGCATGCTGCAGACGACCGCACTCGTACACGAGGCCTACCTCCGTCTCGCCGGCCAGCCCGCAGACTGGCAGGGTCGCGAGCACTTCTTCGCCATCGCAGCTACCGTCATGCGCCAGGTATTGGTGGACGACGCCCGACGACGCACCAGCCAGAAGCGTGGCGGCGGCGCTCGAGATCTCCCGCTGGAGGATCTCGACGATCAGGCGCGAATCGAGGCTGCCCCAGACGTCGATCTCCTGGCGCTGGATGCCGCGCTCGAGCAACTTTCGACGGTGGATCCACGTAAGGCGCGCGCCGTCGAGCTACGATTCTTCGGTGGCCTCAAAATCGCTGAGATCGCTGGTGTCCTCAACATCTCACATGCCACCGTCGAACGTGAGCTGCGCACCGCCAAGGCCTGGCTGAGCCAGGCGCTCGACTCTTGAGCCGGCTGCCTGGCAAATCGGTGAGCGATTCCGACCCGACGCTGGATCTCTCCGCTGAGCGCTGGCGGCAGATATCGGAGCTGTTCGAGCAGGCCCAGAATCTGCCATCCGACCAGCAGGAGGGCCTGCTGGCAGAGCGTTGCGGTACGGACCTTGCTCGGCGTCGCGAAGTCCAGCGCATGCTGGCCGCTGATCATGGTGCGACCGAGCGCCTCGACGACGTGATCTTGGCTGCTGCGCTGAAGATCGACGCACAAGCAGCTCCCAAGCCGCCGACTCCGCGCCAACGAATTGGTCCCTACCGTATCGTCGACGAGCTTGGTCACGGAGGCATGAGCACCGTCTACCTCGCCGAGCGGGACGACGAGCACTACCGGCAGCGAGTCGCTCTCAAAGTTGTGCGTGAGGGCCCCAAAAATGCAGAGCTCCATCTACACCTGCGCCGTGAGCGACAAATCCTCGCCGGCCTCGATCATCCGCATATCGCCAAGCTCCTCGACGGCGGCAGCACCGAAGACGGTCTCCCCTACTTTGTGCTCGACGCCGTCGAAGGCGAGCCGATCGACAGCTACTGTGATCGCCACAGGCTCAGCTTCAACGAGCGCCTGGAGCTGTTCGTCGAGGTGTGCGGCGCGGTGCAGTATGCGCATGCCAAGCTGGTCATTCATCGCGACCTCAAGCCTTCAAACCTCCTGGTGACCTCGGACGGCCAGCCCAAGCTACTGGATTTCGGCATCGCCAAGCTGCTGGCACCGGAAGCACCCGAGACGTACCTGCCGCCTGCGACGGCACTCGCCACCCCGACTGCGCCAGGCCTCAGACTGCTGACTCCGGAGTATGCCAGCCCCGAGCAAATTCGCGGTGAGTCCCTGTCGGTAGCAACCGACATCTACTCGTTGGGCGTCATGCTCTACGAGCTGTTGACAGGCCGCCGTCCTTATACGATCGATCGGCAGAACCTGTTGGCTCTCGAACGCGCGATCTGCGAAACCCCGCCGGCGCAGCCCAGCACGGCCGTGCTGCGACCGCATGGCAGCGATCTAGATGAGCCAGTGGATGCAGAGCCCGCACCTCCGCATTCCGCAGGTGACTCCCGCCTGCTCGCCAAACGATTGCGTGGCGATCTCGACAACATTCTGCTCAAGGCGCTGCGCAAAGAGCCGGAGCGGCGCTATGCCTCGGCTGCCGAGCTGGCGGAAGATCTCAGGCGTCATCTCGGCGGCCGACCGGTAAGCGCTCGTCCCGACACGCTGGCCTACCGCACCCGTAAGTTTGTGCGGCGCCACCGCCGCGGCGTGGCGGTCGCCATTGCCGTGACGCTGGTTATCGCCGGCTTGATCAGCTTCTATACCTATCGACTGGCTGCGGAGCGCGATCGGGCGCAGCGCGGTGAGCAGGAGGCGATTCAAGTAGCCGAGCTGCTGACCAGCATGTTTGACGCCGCCGATCCTGAGCAGGCTCTGGGAGACGAAGTCACAGCTCGCGAGCTGCTGGACGTCGGCGCCTTCAAAATCCGCGCCGAGCTCATAGACCAGCCGGCACTAGCTGCCAAGCTGCTGCACCGGATCGCTGCCATTTACCTGCGCCTGGGGCTGGCTGAGGCAGCGCTACCGTTGATCGAGGAGACGGAAGCCCTGAGAGATGCGCTCTACGATAGCCAGGACGCGGAGATCATCGCGGGCCAGCTGCTGCGGGCGCGCTGGCTTGCGGCCACCGGTGAGCACAAGGCCGCCGAGGCCCTCTACCTGGGAGCCCTCGAGCACCGGCGGCAGCAGTTGGGAACCACCCACCCGCTGGTTGCCGAGACGCTGACCGAGCTCGGAGATCTCTTCTTCACTCGCGGCGAGCCCCAACGCGCTGAGGACCACTTCCGCCAGGCGCTCGAGATTCGGCAGCAACACTTCGAGGGTGAGCATCCTGCGATCGCCGCCAGTCTCAATGATGTAGCCACAGCGCGCTACTCGAGAGGTGCGCCGGCCGAGGCGCTACCCCTGCTAGAGCGAGCGCTAGCAATCCAACTGATGCAGCTCGACGAGATTCACCCGGCTGTTGCCGAGACGCTGAGCACACTCGGTGCGGTCCACACCCGGATCGGCGATGGCATCGAGGCCGTTGATTACTTCAGTCGCGCCTTGGAGATCCGGAGGCGAATCTATGGTGACGATCATCCCACCGTCGGCCGCAGCCTCACCAACCTCGGCAACCTGTTGCGCGGTCACGGAGAGTATGCAGCCGCCGAGGTGTACCTCGCCGAAGCGGTAGAGATTTTCCGGCGCCATCCGTCGACCCAGCCGGTCGACTTCCTGAAGAGCCTGACCAACCACTCCGAGAACCTGCGACTTTCGGGACACGCTGCCCGCTCAGAGCTCCTCGACCGTGAAGCCTTGGAGCTCGGTCGAGAAGTCTTCGGATCAGATCACCCAATGCTGGCATCCCTGTGGATGCGGCTTGGCCACTCACTGCTCGAGCAGGAGCGACTGAGCGCCGCCGCTGCAGCCTACCGGGAGGCCCTGGCGCTGCGTCGTGAGATCTTTCCGGCCGGTCACGGGCGGATCGCCTCACCGCTGGTCTTCCAGGCACGCGTGACGTTGAAGCGGCAGGATCTCAAGGCTACCGAATCATTGCTCGAAGAGGCATTGGAGATCCTGCTTCAACAGCGACCGGATCATTGGCTGACGGTCGAGGCCACGCTGCTGCTGGCATCCTGTAGGCGTCAGCAGCGGCGGTTCGAGGAAGCGACACAGCTGCTCGCCGAAGGCCTCGAGATCCTGAAGCTCGGGGGCGCCGCACTCGCAATCGACCGGCGGCGCCCGCTGGCGGTGCAGGCGGAAGTGCTCCGGCGCGAGCACACAGGGCCACCCTTTG
>JBCCEE010000661.1:0-4155 GCA_039030415.1 Acidobacteriota bacterium | reverse complement strand
GACCAAGCGCGCCAGCTCTTCCGGCGGCAGCTCGTCCTCACCGTCCCTGATGATCGTGATCTCCTGCGCCACCTGTGGCGCGTCGGCCTCGATCAGCCGTTCCCGCAGCTCCGGCGGCAGTGCTTCTGGCGGCCGTGCTTCCGGCGGCCGTGCTTCCGGCGGCGGTTCCCCGCCCTCGCCAAAGCGCCTCAAGAACATCTCGGCGACCGCCAGACCGACCTCCTGGCCGTAGCGCTGGCCAAACTGCACGGCATTCGCGGTCTCGCCACTCTCGATGCGCTGGAGGGCCTCGTCGGTGACCCGGAGAACGATGGCCTCGATCTCCTCCGCGGTCTCTTCGGATCCATCGGATTTCGGAGCGGGAGGAAAGGGTGCGCCCGACTCGCCGGGGGGCAGCGGCGGCCGCGGAGCCCCGGGGGCCGGCCGGATCTCGAAGGCTTCGACCAGCGGTGCCGCGTCGCCCATCTCGTCGAGCAGGCGGCGGGTGAGCTCCTCGCGATCGCCGCCGCTCTGGCGCAGTAGCCGCCTCAGCGGCAGCTGCTGAAACCGTCCGACCCTGCGCTGGATGTCGCCCTCCACCGCCGCCAGACGATCGTTCATCTCGGTCGCCAGCTCGCCCGCTTCCTCGGCGACCGTCTGGCGCACCGCCCGCAGCGACGTGAGGTACGAATACGTCACGATGCCGGCCAGCGGCAGGACCGCGAGCAGCAGAATAGCAATGACCAGCTGGGTACGAAGCTTCATGGTGGATCTCGGCTTCCGAAGGGTCGCCAGGCGGGGAGCCTAACATCCACCCAATACGCCGCCCAGCGCAGACTTGTTCTCAGCGCAGACTTGTTCTCAGCGCAGACTTGTTCTCAGCACTGACTTGTTTTCAACACGGATTTGTTTTCAACACGGATTTGTTTTCAACACGGACTTGTTTTCAACCCGTCTGTTCCTGCCGCGTCGACGACGCATCGAGCAGCACGCCGTCGACGCAAACGATGTCGAGACCGAAGCCGAGCTCGGCGTCGGCTACTTCACCTTCTTGGAACGTGCCGTCTTTGCCAGGTGAGCTGAGGGTATAGGTGGTGCCGTGCTCGTCGGTCTCGAAGCTGAAGGGATGCTTCCAGCCGTCGGTGAGCGGCAGCTCCTTGAGGTATTTCGGCACGAGATCGGGACGCAGCTCGGCGAAGTCGTCGACCACCGGGTAGGCCTGGTGGTCGACAGCGAAGCGCTCGAGCGCGGTGGCGATCGAGCGCATGTCCGCCTTGGTGGAGCTCTGCCGACCGCGATCCAGCGACTCGAGCAGATTCGGCAAAGCGAGGGTCGAGATGATGCCGATGATCACTACGGCGATCGACAATTCGAGCAGACCGAAGCCCTGCTGGGCGCGGATTCTGCGTCGGGAGGTGAACGGCATCGGCACGGGGCGCTGGTACGCTTGCATGGATGGCCTCCTCGGACCGGTATCGGCCGGTCGGTATTTCATGGATTCGAGAAGGGCCTGAGCAGGATCCCGCGTGGCCGCTGACACTTGGTGTTACGGCGGCGGGATCGGTAGTGTCTAGCGTGATGTATATCGCCCGAGCTCGACGCCGCCATCGCCGACGAAGCGCGACACGGCCTCGATCCGGTTCAGCGCGCCGTCATGAGCGCGCCGTCATGATGTGGCAGGCGGTGTAGCGGCGGGCGGGGTCGCCGCCGGACTGACCGGCAGGCCGACGGCCGGCTGCTCCGAAGGCAGGCTCGAACGGATCACCAGCGCCAACGCCAGCAGCGAGACGCCGGCGCACAGCACAAAGTGGCCGGAGAAGCCGAACGCCGCGGCGCTGAAGCCCGACAGGCCGGTGCCGATCACCGGGCCGACGGCGCACAGCGACTGCTGCAGCGTGAAGTCGGTGCCGGCGGTCTCGGAGCGACTCGCGTCCATCATGCTGGTGTACAAAGCGGTGGTGGCCAAGCCGCCGGCAAACGCTACGGTGAACACCGCGCCGCCTACGACCGGCAGACCGATGAAGCCGCTCGCCGGGATCAGGTAGCTCAGTACGGCCAGCGCCTGGATCAGGGCGAACGCCGTCAGCCCGACGCGGCGCCCGAGCGATGGCAGCAGCAGGCCGCCCAGCAGCGAGCCCGAAAGCGCTCCGAGCGCGTAGAGCACGCCGGACAGCAGACCGATGTCCGCCAGGCCAAGGCCGAGGTCGACCAGCATCTGGTTGAAGCTGAAGGTGGCCATGGTCTCACCGCTGCGGAACAGCAGCAGAATCGCCGTCCAGCTCCACGCTCCGGGGCGGCGGAAGAAGCGGCCGAGGGCGGCGAAATCAAACCGGCGCGGCGCCGTCTCCTGCAGGGTCGGCTCACGAAAGCGGGACGCCGGTAGCAGCGGCAGGGCCAACAGGGCAGCCATCGCCCACAGCGCGGTCGTCCAGCCGAAGCGTGAGAACAGCACCAGCATCATGCCGCCACCCAGCACCTGCCCGAGGTAGTAGCCGCCCACCTGCAGGGCATTGCCGGGACCGCGCTCGTGCTCCGCGAGCGCTCGCACCGCTAGACCGTCGGTCGCGATGTCCTGGGTGGCGGCGACGAACATGAAGATCGCCGCCAGCACCAGGATCGCCGTCATCTGAGTCGACAGCTCCAGCGACGACATCGCCAGGACCGTCGACAGCGCCACGATCTGCAGCGGCAGGATCCACGACAGGTAGTGACGCTTGCGAGAGCCGTAGCGGTCCACCGCCGGCGCCCACAGGAACTTCAGGAGGTACGGTGCCGCGATGGCGCTAAACAACCCGATGCTCTCGAGCGACAGGCCGGAGTCGCGCAGGATCACCGGCATGGCGGTGATGAAGAAACCTAGCGGGATCGCCTGCGAGACGTAGAGCGTGGCGATCAGGGAGTATTTGGTCTTGGTCTGCGAGCGCATGGCGAGAGCGGAGGGAGTCAGAAGTGCGACAATTGACAGGCGGGGACGATGGCGGGAATGCTGACGGCAGCTGTCGCACTATACGCGCAAAACCGCGTCAGAGGTTTCGTTGTATGACAGGTCAAGCGATCCGATTTCGGAAACGGCCTAGGCAGGCTTGCCGCGAAGCGGTGGTAGGCTGATCGAACATGCCCGAGCTACCGGACGTCATCGTCTATCTCGAAGCCCTCGAACGCTTCGCCGTCGGCAAGACGCTCGAGCGGGTGCGTCTCGTCAGCCCCTTCCTGCTGCGCTCTTATGATCCGCCACTCACCGAGGTGCACGGGCGCAAGCTGCTCCGTGTACGACGACTCGGCAAACGCATCGTCTTCGAGCTCGAGGACGACCTCTTCCTGGTGCTGCACCTGATGATCGCCGGCCGCCTGCGCTGGAAGCCGGCGGGCTTCAAGCTGCCGCGCAGGAACGGCCTCGCCGGCTTCGACTTCGCGGACGGCACGCTGTCGCTCACCGAGGCGAGCTCGAAGAAGCGCGCATCGCTCTACCTGGTGCGCGGCGCAGACGCCGTCGCCGAACATGACCCGGGCGGCCTCGAAGTCTTGGGGCACGACCTCGAAGCCTTCCGCGAGGCCCTCACCCGCCGCAACCACACCCTCAAGCGGGCCCTCACCGATCCACGGCTGCTGAGCGGTATCGGCAACGCCTACTCTGACGAGATCCTGCTCCGCGCCGGCATGTCGCTCTTCAAGCGCACCGCCCAGCTGTCCGACGACGAGTGGCAGACCCTTTTCGACGCCACCCGCGAGGTGCTCGAAACCTGGATCGACCGAACGCGACGCGAGGTCGGCGAGCGCTTCCCGGACAAGGTCACCGCCTTCCGCAAGGGAATGGCGGTCCACGGTCGCTTCGGCAAGCCGTGCCCGGTGTGCGGCACCGCCGTCCAGCGCGTGATCTACGCCGAGAACGAAGCCAACTACTGCCCCACCTGCCAAACCTCCGGCCGCCTACTCGCCGACCGCGCCCTCTCCCGCCTCATGAAGCAGGACTGGCCGAAAACCCTCGAAGAGCTCGAAGCCAAGAAGGCACCGTTCGGCCGCTCGGCGTAGTAGCCTCTTGATCCCGTCCAGCTCTCACGCCAGTTGGCGCTTCATCGCCAAGAAACATCCCCCTTTGGCTACTGTAGGGCGGTTCGGCAGTTAAAGACCGAATTTTCAATGGTGCCTTAGTGGCCCGACGTCCAGCCTGGTCAGGGG
>JBCCEE010000660.1:0-4158 GCA_039030415.1 Acidobacteriota bacterium | reverse complement strand
CGGTTTCTGTGGAGGCGTAACTCCTAGCGAGACTAACTGCCTGCTTGGCAGCGCGGGGACGACGGCACGGCGAAAGCGCCAATAATCGCCAACTTTGTTGGCAATTCTCCGTCAACCCGAGTGTCGCCACTCCCTAGGATCGCCAACTTTGTTGGCAGCTCGGAGCTGGAGAGGGCGATTCCCGCGTATCCGCCCCCCTCGAGCTGCCAACTATGTTGCCGCCCAGCCTTCTTGGAACGGCATCTGACAGCAAAATAGCCAGGAGTACAACGTCCAGCACGAGACGCCGCGACTCCGCCCGCCGGGGGCCGGCGGCGGCCCGCTCGACTCAGCGCCGGCTCAGGCCTCGCGACCGCCCTTGAGCTGATCCTGCAGCGTCTCGAGCTCGTCCCACTTGTCGGCAGCGGCGAGCTCGGCCTGGCGCGGCCAGGACCCGGGATCGTGCATGCGGAAGCGCGGGCCGGCTTCGTCGAGCACCGAGCGCAGGAACGCGATCTCGGCGGCCGCCAGCTGCACCCAGGTCTTGACCCCCTTGGCATTCAGCAGGCTCTCGATCTTCGGGCCGATGCCCTCGATCTTCTTGAGATCGTCCTTGGCCTTGGGATCCACCGCCGCCGCGACCGCCGCGGCGGTTTCGGCGACCGACATCTCCTTGGTCTCCACCGGGCTACTCTCTACTGGGCTAGTCTCAACTGGGCCGGTCTCTACCGGGCTGGTCTCTGTCGGGCCAAGGTCCGCCAACCCCATCGGCTGCGAGCCTCCCCCACCCGACGCTCGTCCCGCGTCGACCGCCATGCGCACCTGCTCGCGGCAAGCCTCGAGCTCCGCCTGACAGGTCGCGAGCTGCTTCTCGAGCGCCTTGCGGTCTTCCCCGCAGCGGTCGCGCTCCTTGCGGCAGGACTCGAGCTCGCTGCGGCATTCGTCGTGGCGACGCTCGCCGCGATCCTCGAGCTCCTGGATCCGCTCCTTCAGGCCGCGCCGCCCGAGCCACCATCCGAACAGCACGCCGAGCAAGAAGGCGAGCAGCAAACACAACAGCATCTGAGTCATCAGGTAGGTCATTGCGGATTCTCCAGCACTTGAAATTCGATCCTGCGGTTTCGTTGACGGCCAGCTTCCGTATCGTTGTCGGCGATCGGACGATCCGAGCCATAGCCCTCGGTAGTAAAGCGATCGCCAGCGAGCCCCTTGGCAACCAGGTAATCGCGCGCCGCACGCGCCCTCTGTCCGCTCAGCTCGAGGTTGTACTGAGAGCGACCCGTGAGGTCGGTGTGGCCCGAGATCGCGATGCGCGACTGCGGTCGCTGCGCCAGCAGCTCGTAGATCTCGTCGAGCGCAGCGCGACCCCGCGGCGTCAGCTGATCGCTGTTGGTCGCAAACTCGACCCGACGATCACGCAGCGCCGCGTCGAGCGACGTCTGGAGCTGACGAGCCGCTTCCCCACTCGCTTGGGTCGCGGTGCTGCCAGCAGCGGTGCCGCCGGAAGCGGCACCCTCGTTCGTGTCGCCCTCCGACGTGCCGCCCGAAGCGGCTCCCGCAGTCGTGCCGCCCTCCGACGCGCCGGACGTGCCGCTACCCGATGACGCCGTTCCGGTCGATCCGGCTCCGGGCGTACCGCCCGCTCCCGCACCACTCGCCGCGGGATCTTCTCCCGTCGAAGCCCCGGTGGCAGCAGACGCCTCACCCGTCGACGGCTCGGCTCCCGCCGAGCCAGCTCCCTCAGCACCCGAGGCGGGATCCGCCAAAGCCCCTTCGCCAGCTCCACTGCCCGTCGAATCGCCAGAAGCTCCGGCAGCCGTCTGGGACGTCCCCGCCCCCAGCTCTCCCAAAGCGAGGCGGTTGTCGACCCCTCGCATACCGTTGACCCCACGGATCAGCTCGGCAGCCCTACCGCGCTGCTCCTCGGACTCGACCGCCCCGATCAACGTCGCGTCGCGACCGTCGACCCCGAGGATCGAAGGATCCAGGCCAGCCTCAGCCAGCTGCTGGCGGCCACGCTCCGCCAGATCCGCTTCGATATGCGGCGCATGGCACTGCAGGCACAAAATACATAGCACCACCAGCCCCACCAGGCTGGCGACCGGCATCAGGATTCGCTGCATCGACGAGCCCCTTTGATCTGTCGCGTTTCAAGAAGTTTCGCGGAGTGTAGCAACACCCGCTTGGGCCTTCCAAAAACGCGATTGGTACCCAAAAAACGGCGCATAATGGGCCTCGTGTCCCCCCTCAGCGCGAGATACCCTGTTGCGGTGCCTGCCTGTCCCTGCGTGTGCCGGTCCAGCGGGCCCCGAATTCGACCGCCGAGGAGTCTACGATGCGATCCATGGAAACCGAGATCCTTCCCAGCGCCTGCCCCCTGGACTGCCCGGACACCTGCAGTCTCGAGATCACCGTCACCGAGGGCCGAGTAGAAAAACTCGAAGGCACGCGACTCAATCCGCTGACCGCTGACTTCATCTGCTCCAAAGTGCGCCGCTTCACCCGCCACGTCTACGGCGACGAGCGCCTGCACTACCCGATGCTGCGCACCGGCAAGAAGGGCGACGGCGAATTCGAGCGTACGGACTGGGACACGGCGCTCGACCGCATCGCCCAGAACCTCCGCGCCGTCCGCGAGCAGCACGGTGGCGAGGCGATCCTGCCGCTGTACTACGGTGGCTCGAACGGCTACCTGACCCAGGACACCACCGACGCCCGTCTGTTCCGTCGCCTCGGTGCCTCGCGCCTGGGGCGCACGGTATGCGCGGCGGCGACGGGACGCGCCATGGCCGGCCTCTACGGCAAGATGCCCGGCGTCTCCTTTGAAGACTTCGCGCACTCCCACCTTATCGTCGTGTGGGGCGCCAATCCCTCGGCGGCCGGCATCCATCTGGTACCGATCATCCAGCAGGCGCAGCGAGACGGCGCCAAGCTGGTGGTGGTCGACCCGCGTCGCACGCCCCTCGCCAAGAAGGCCGATCTCCACCTGGCGCCGCATCCCGGCACCGACCTGCCGGTAGCCCTCAGCGTCATCCGCTGGCTGTTCGAATCCGGCGCCGCCGATGAGGCGTTCCTGGCCGAGCACGCCACCGGCGCCCAAGAGCTGCGGCGTCGCGCGGCGGGCTGGAGCTTCGAGCGCGCCGCCCAAGTCTCAGGGATAGCCGCCAGCGACCTAGAAGCCTTCTCGCGCCTGTGGGCAGAGACCAGCCCCGCCGTGATGCGCTGCGGCTGGGGTCCCGAGCGCAACCGCAACGGCGGCTCGGCGATCGCCGCCATCCTGGCGCTGCCGGCCGTCGCCGGTAAGTTCGGCCAGCGCGGCGGCGGCTTCACCCTCTCCAACTCCGGCGCCTGGGATCTCGACTCCGGAGCCCTCGACGGCGAGGCCGAGCCGGAGACCCGCTGGGTCAACATGAATCACACCGGCGAAGTGCTGCTGCGCGGTGAGCCGCCCGTGCACCACCTCTTCGTCTACAACGCCAACCCGCTGATGACCCTGCCCGAGCAGGAAAAGGTGCGCGCCGGCCTGGAGCGCGAGGACCTCTTCACCGTCGTCTTCGAGCAGGTGATGACCGACACCGCCCGCTACGCCGACGTCATCCTGCCGGCCACCACCTTCCTCGAGCACCACGAGATGCGCCGGGGTTACGGCACGTTCGCGATGATGGAAGGCAAGCCGGTGATCCAGCCGGTCGGTGAGTCGCGCCCCAACTACGAAGTCTTCAGCGACCTCTGCCGTCGCCTAGGCCTGACCCGCGATTCCGATCCCGAAACGCCCGCCGAGCTCGTCGAGGGCCTCCTCTCCCAGAGCGACCGCGGCCCCGAGCTGCGCGCCGCCCTAGACGATCCCGGCATCGCCTACCCGGCGCTCGGCGCAAACCCCGTGCAGTTCGTCGACCACTTCCCCGGCACGCCAGACCGCAGAGTCCACCTGGTACCCCAAGCGCTCGACGAAGAAGCCCCGCACGGCCTCTACACCTACCAGCAAGACCCCGCCACCGACCAGGCCCCACTGGCCCTGATCTCACCCTCCACCAACCGCACAGTCAGCTCGACCTTCGGTCAGCTGGTGCGCGAGCAGATCGCCGTCGAGCTCAACCCGAGGGACGCCGAGGCACGCGGGCTGAGCAGCGGCGACTCCGTGCGGGTGTTCAACGGCTCGGGCTCGGTGGAGTGCAAGTT
>JBCCEE010000659.1:0-4172 GCA_039030415.1 Acidobacteriota bacterium | reverse complement strand
GGGCTCGACACTGACGACGGTCATCTCGTTTCTGCCGATCTTCTTGCTCAGCGGCAACGTCGGCGAATTCGTCTATACGATTGCAGTCTCCGTGATCCTAGCGCTGCTGTCGTCCTTCACCATCGCCATGACGATTCTGCCAGCGCTAGTGGGCGTCTTCGGGCGGGTGTCTGGTAGCGCCCGCAGCTGGTGGCAGAACGGGTTCCACAGCCCGCGGCTGGCGGCTGGCTTCCGCCGTGCCGTAACCCTCGCCGTCCGTCGACCGGTGCTCGGCCTAGTGGCGGCGGCGATTCTGCCTTTGATCGGCTTCGCCAGCGCTGCCGGGCTCGAGAATCAATTCTTCCCGCCGGCCGACCGCGACCAGTTCTACCTTCAGATGTGGCTGCCTTCGGAGTCGTCGATCACCGGCACGCGAGATCGGGCGCTGGCGGTGGAGGAGGTGTTGCGGCGCGACGCCGCGATCCGCCGGGTCGACTGGGTGGTCGGCGGCAGCGCGCCAGCGTTCTACTACAACATGTTGATGAATGAGGACGGCGCTGCCAACTACGCCCAAGCCCTGATCCAGGCCACCGACTATGCGGCGATGCGTCGTTCGATTCCGCGTCTTCAGGCCGAGCTCGACGCGGGCTTTCCAGAGGCCCAGATCGTGCTGCGGCTGCTCGGCCAGGGGCCGCCGGTCGATGCGCCGATCGAGATCCGGCTCTACGGACCCAGCCTCGATCAGCTGCGCGAGCTCGGCGACGATTTGCGACGCCGGCTGATCGAGGTTCCCGAGGTGCTTCACACGCGGGCGACCCTGGCGGCTGGCGAGCCCAAGCTGGAGCTGCGTGCGGACGAGAACGAGGCGCGGCTCGCTGGCCTCAGCCTGGTCGAGGTCGCGAGCCAGCTCGAGGGCGCACTCGAGGGACGGATCGGTGGCTCGGTGCTCGAAGAGACCGAAAACCTTCCGGTGCGGGTACGCTACGCTGACAGTGAGCGCTCGAGCCTCGGCAACATCGCTTCGCTCAACCTGCGTCCTAGTCTGGTCTCAGGTGCCGCGGGTGAAGCGGATCGGGAGCCGGGTTTGGTGCCGCTCAGCGGGCTCGGCGAGCTCGAGCTGACCTCGGTGCTGCGCGGCATCCCGAGGCGCGATGGCGAGCGGCTGAATACCATCAAAGGCTATCTGCTAGCCGGCGCGTTGCCACCGGAAGTCACCAAGGCGTTCACGGATCGCCTAGCCGCGCAGGGCTTCGAGCTACCGCCCGGCTATCGCATGGAGTTTGGTGGTGAGGCGGAAGAGCAGGGCGAGGCGATCGCCGATCTCTTTACCTACGCGCCGGTGCTGCTGGTGTTGATGGTGTCGACTATCGTGCTGTCTTTTCGCTCGGTGAAGCTGGCGGGGCTGTTGGGGGTGGTGGCGCTATTGTCGGCCGGCCTCGGCGTGCTGGCGATCTGGATCTCTGGCCTACCCTACGGTTTCATGGCGCTGATCGGCACCGCCGGCCTGATCGGCGTGGCGATCAACGATTCGATCGTCGTGCTGGCTGCGATCCGAGCTCGACCCGAAGCTGCCGAGGGCGAGGTCGAGCCGATTGTTGACGAGGTCATGGGTACCAGTCGACACATTTTCTCGACCACACTGACAACGGCAGGGGGGTTCCTGCCGCTGCTGGTGGCCGGGGGTGTGCTTTGGCCGCCGCTGGCGGTGGTAATCGCCGGGGGCGTCGCCGGTGCGACATTTCTGGCGCTGCTCTTCGTGCCGGCGGCCTATGCCTTCATGCATCCGGCGTCCCGTGGCGCGACCCGGCCGGCGGCCGAGTCCGGCGCGACCCTACCTTTGACCCCGGCGGAGGTGGAATCATGAGTCCCAAGCCAAGCGTTGGGCGACGTCAGGTCGTTACCGTGGCGATCCTGATGATTGCCTGTTTCGTTCTGCCGGGCTGTACCGTAGGTCCCGACTACCAGGCTCCGACCGTTGCTGCACCGGCTGATTGGGTTGCCCGAGAAAGCCCGAGCCTCGAGCCCGGAGCCGAGGTCCTCGCCGAGTGGTGGACGCGGCTCGAGGATCCGTTGCTCAGCGAGCTGCTGACTCGAGCTGTGGCGTCGAACCATGATCTGCGGGTCGCCGAGGCGCGGGTGCGGGAAGCGAGAGCGCAGCGTCGCGTGGCGTCGGCCAAGCAGCTTCCAAAGATTGATGGATCGGCTGACGCGACGCGTTTCAGACTGAGTCGCAACGGTGTCGGTATCGGCTCCGTAGCTTCCCAGCAAGGCCTGGTCAATCAGGAAGACGATTTTTTTCAGGCGGGGGTCGACACCAGCTGGGAGCTCGACCTCTTCGGCGGTATTCGACGGACCGTCGAAGGTGCCGAAGCGCGGGCTCGAGCCGCGGACGAGGAGCGTCGCGGAGTTCTGCTGAGCGTACTGGCGGAAGTCGCGAGCAGCTACGTCGAGCTGCGTGGCGCCGAGCGTCGCCTACAAGTGGCGGAAGACAACATCCGCATTCAGCGTGAGACCCTAGAGCTGGTCGCCAACAAGGTCGAGACGGGGCTGTCGCGGCGACTCGAGGAGGTGCGCGCCAGCGCTCTGCTGGCGGCGACCCGGTCGTCGATCCCGACCCTCGAAGCGGCGCGGCGAATCAGCAGTTATCGACTAGCGGTGCTGCTGGGCGAGGAGCCCGGGGCGCTGGCGAACGAGCTGGCTGCTGCTGCTCCGGTGCCGCTGCCTCCCGAGCTAGTGCCTATCGGTTTGCCCTCGGAGCTGCTGCGTCGCCGGCCCGACGTGCGGGCGGCCGAGCGACGGCTGGCGGCGGCGACCGCCGATATCGGGGTGGCCGTGGCAGAGCTCTATCCGCGCTTTGTATTGGCCGGTGCGGTGGGCGGTGAGAGCGCCTCGGTTTCCAACCTTCTGCAGTCGGCGAGCCGTACCTGGCTGCTGCAGCCGAGTCTCCGGCTGCCGATTTTCCAGCGCCGTATCCGGGCCAATATCAAAGCGGTAGAGGCCCGCACCGAGCAGATGTTGGCACGGTACGAGCAGGCTGTACTGCGGGCGGTCGAAGAAACCGAGTCAGCGATCGAGCGCTACGTTCGCCAGCGGCAGGCTGGCGAGCGCCTCGGAGAGGCGGTGGCGGCCAGCCGCCGCGCCGTCGAGCTGGCGGAGGTGCTCTACAGTCGCGGTCTCACCGATCAGCTCACTGTACTCGACGCCCAGCGAACGCTGAATGACGTCGAGGACCGCTTGGCCCTCAGCGATACGGCTCTGGCGACCCAGGTGATCGCGATCTACAAGGCGTTGGGGGGTGGCTGGCAGGCGTTCGAGCCCTCCGCGGCCGAGAAGGTGGCGGCCCCAGTGGGGGTTTCGGCACCTTGAATGCCACGACCGCGGAGCGGGGGGCGACGGTGTGGTAACTTCGTCGGCTCATCACACAGGAGGCGATCATGACGACCGCGACACTGAGCGCGCCCACGGTGGCGGGCATTCCACAGCACACAGAGATCCCGAGTGAGCTCGCCGACAGCTCACGGCCGGATATGGACGCCGCGCTCAGAGACCTCCGCGCCAAGAAAGAGGAGTGGGTGCAGCTCGGTCTGGCAGATCGCCGTGCGATCCTCGCCGAGCTGATTCGCGACACAACTGGGATCGCTGGACGCTGGGCGGAGGCGTGTCGCGAAGCCGAGGGCATCCCGGCCGAAACGTCGACTGCTGCTGAAGAGTGGCTAGCCGGTCCCTACATGGTGCTGCGCAATCTGCAGTTGCTCGAGCGGGCCCTGATGGAGATCGAGCGTGAGGGGCAGCCGCGTATTCCGGGACCGGTGAAGACCCGTCCGAACGGTCAGGTGACGGCGCGAGTGTTTCCTCAATCACTTACCGACCGGCTGTTTTATACGGGTTTCTCGGCCGAAGTCTGGATGCAACCTGGAGTGACCGCCGATCGCCTCGCGGAAACCCAGGCCGTAGCGTACAAGACGTCCGAGCCGACGAGTGGCGTCTGTCTGGTGCTCGGTGCCGGCAACGTCTCATCGATCGGCGCTATGGATCTGCTCTACAAGCTGTTTGTGGAGAACCGGGTGGTGATTCTCAAGATGCACCCGCTGAACGCCTACCTCGGGCCGATTCTCGCCGAAGGTTTTCAGGCTCTGCTCGACTGGGGAGTGCTGCGTATCGTTTACGGCGGCGCCGACGTCGGCGCCTACCTG
>JBCCEE010000658.1:0-4172 GCA_039030415.1 Acidobacteriota bacterium | reverse complement strand
CGCTGAACGATTGCGACATCGGCGAGCTCTCAGGGTTGGCGTAATCCTTGCGGAAGTTGACGAAAATGCCACTTGTGATGAATTGCGTACAACGCGATGCTATCGGTCATGGCAACTCCAACGAATCCCACCGCAAAGTCCACGGTCTCGAAGGATGCCGCACCGTCACTGCCGGCAGTGCTCGCCGCCTTCGGCGCGGTCTACTTCATCTGGGGATCGACCTATCTCGGCATTCGCTTCGCGATCGAGACGATCCCGCCCTTCATCATGGCCGGACTTCGCTTCCTGTCCGCCGGCGTTGTGCTGTTTGCCGTGGCCCGCTGGCAGGGAGCGGGTCGACCCGCCGGGTCGCACTGGCGGTCGGCGGCCATCATCGGCGTGCTGCTGCTGGTATCCGGCAATGGCGTGCTGACCTGGGCGGAGCAGTACGTGGCGTCTGGCGTCGCGGCACTGATCGTCGCGACGGTGCCTCTGTGGATGGTGGTTATCGATGCTTTTGCTCCCGGCGGCTCGCGGCCCGGCCCGGCGATCATTCTCGGGCTGGTGCTCGGACTGGCCGGCATCGCTATCTTGATCGGTCCGGCGGAGCTCGGCGGCGCCCCGGTCGATCTGGTCGGCGCCCTGGCAATCTGCCTGGCGTCGATCTCCTGGGCCTTCGGCTCGATCTACTCTCGTAGCGCGCCGCAGAGTCCTTCGACGCTCCAAAACGTCGGCATGCAAATGCTGATCGGCGGTGCCTTGATGCTGGTCGGCGGCTACGCCTTCGGCGAGCGTCTCGACCCTGCTGCCGTCTCAGAGCGTTCGGCGTGGGCCTTGGCCTACCTGTCGCTGTTCGGTGGGGTAGTGAGCTACTCGGCCTACGTGTGGCTGCTCAAGGTGTCGACGCCCGCTAAAGTTGCGACCTACGCCTACGTCAACCCGGTGGTAGCGGTGGTGCTGGGCTGGGCATTGGCGGGAGAAGAGCTCGGCCCGCGAGTCTTCCTGGCGACGGCGGCGGTGGTCGGGGCGGTGATTCTGCTGACGTTGAGCCGAGATCGCGCGTCGAAAACCGCGGCGGAAAGCTCCTCCAAGCCGGTGCTCGACGAAGGAGCCGCGTAGCCCATGGTCCACCGCATCGCCGCCGCGGTCTACGATGGCCTGATCGCCTTCGAGTACAGCATCGCCCGCGAGATCCTCGGTCGTGACCGGCGCGAGCTGACGCAGGACTGGTATGAGTTTCTGCCTTGCCGGGTCGAGCCCGGCCGCCTCTACTCGAGCCATGGGCTCGAGATTCGTCCGCCCGGCACGCTCGAAGATCTCGAGCAGGCTGACAGTGTGCTGATCGCGGGCTGGCCGAGATTGCTGCGCAGCCCGGGAGAGCCGCTGCTCGAGGCGCTGCGCAGCGTCCACGCTCGTGGTGGCCGGCTGCTCACGATTTGTACCGGTGCTTTTGCGCTCGCCCATGCCGGGTTGCTCGACCGCAGGCAGGCGACGACCCACTGGCTACACACCGAGCTGCTGCGCACCCACTTTCCGACGGTCCGGGTCGAAGAAGACGCCCTCTACCTGCATGATCGCACCGGCCCGGGGCAGATATCGACCTCAGCCGGCTGCGCCGCCGGGCTCGACCTCTGCCTGGCCGTGGTGCGCGAGGACTTTGGGCTGTCGATCGCCAATACCATCGCCAAGCGCATGGTCGCGCCGGTGCACCGTGAAGGCGGACAGTCGCAGTATGCCGAGTCGCCGGCTGGCGTCACCGAAGACGACCGCTTCGGCCCGGTACTCGACTGGATGGTCGAGCGCCTCGATCAACCGTTCGCGATGGAAGAGGTCGCCCGTCGTTTCGGCTTCTCACTGCGCACCTTCCAGCGTCGATTCCGAGAGATCACCGGGCTGAGCCCCCACCAGTGGCTCGTGCAGCAGCGCGTCGCGCGGGCGCGTGAGCTGTTGGAATCGTCCGATCACAGCATCGAGCAGGTCGCAACGCAGTCCGGCCTCGGTTCGGCAGCCAATCTGCGAGCCCACCTGGCGCGGCACCTCGGCACCACACCGCGCGCCTACCGGGCCGCGTTCCGGGCCGTGTCTTAGGTCGAGTCTAGTCAAGCGTGCTTGACATCAGAGCGTTGCCTGACTAAAGTCAGGTAATGCGCGACGACGCGATTGCCATCGTCCGGAGCTTCAGCCGCTCCGTAACCCAGCGGGTGGGGATCTTTACCGATCGCTTCCTGGGGCGGGATCGACCGCTGGCCGAGGCGCGATTGATCTTCGAGATTGGGCGAGACGGCTGTGAAGTGCGCGAGCTGCGCAGCCGACTCGATCTCGATTCGGGCTATATGAGCCGGCTGCTGCGCTCTCTGGAACGCCAGGGCCTGCTCGATGTCGAGCGCCAAGAGAGCGATCGGCGTAAGCGGCGGGCTGCGCTCACCGAAGCCGGCAAGCGTGAGCTGGAGGAGCTCGATCAGCGAGGAGATCAATTCGCACGCTCGCTGCTCGAGCCGCTCAGTGAGCGACAGCGCGAGCGCATGGTCCGCGCCATGGCCGAGGTCGAGCTGCTGCTGGCGGCGGCTGCGACCACGATCGAGCTCGTGGAGGCCACCACCGCCGAAGCCCGCTGGTGCGTCGAACAGTACTTTGCGGAGCTCGACCGGCGGTTCGAGCAGGGCTTCGATCTAGGGCAGACCATCTCGGCGGAGCCGCAGGAGACGCGTCCGCCCCACGGCGCTTTCCTGATCGCGAGGCTCGACGAGCGTGCGGTCGGCTGTGGTGCGCTCAAGACTTCAGAGCCAGGGGTCGGCTCGATCAAGCGCATGTGGGTAGCGCCGGAGGCGCGGGGGCTGGGCCTCGGCCGGCGCCTGCTCGCCGCTCTAGAGCAGCAGGCTCGCGACCTCGGGCTCCACACCCTGAGGCTCGAGACCAACCGCGTGCTGGCTGAAGCCCAGGCGCTCTACCGGCGCAACGGCTACCTCGAAGTCGCCGCCTTCAACGACGATCCCCACGCTGATCACTGGTTCGAGAAACGCTTGTGAGCCGGTCTATTGGCGACTGATTTCCGGCCCCAGTGAACGGAATCGCAGGCCGAATGAATTCTTGTTCGACTCCGAGCGTAGTGCACAACCATCGCACGGAACATCGCGATAAGTACACCCCAGAAAACCCCCACCGCTGACCGAGAGCGTCTCGGCGAGCGTTATCCGAAGGAAGGAAACAACGTGAAAGGCCTCAATCAATGAGCTCATTCAGACCCGCGTGGGCGCTAGTGCTCGGCGGCATGCTGGCTCCGGCCGTCAGTGCGACGGAGCTCGAGCCTTGTCATATCCCAGGGCACAGCCAGGAAGTGCTGTGCGGCAGCCACACAGTCTTCGAAGACCGCGCGGCGGGCAGCGGCCGACAGCTCGAGATTCGCTATGCGGTGATCCCAGCGGTCGACGAGGCGGCGAAGGAAGATCCGATGGTGCTGTTGCCCGGCGGCCCGGGCCAGGCCGGGATGGACTTGGCGCCGTTTGTCGAGCTGGTGCTGTCCGAAGTCAATGAGGAGCGCGACATCGTACTGGTCGACCAGCGCGGCATGGGCTCGTCCCACCCGCTCGACTGCGACTTTCCCGAGGACAGCCTGCAGGATATGTCGCAGGACGAGCTCGACCAGCTGACTCGCGAGCTGCTGCAGTCGTGCCTCGAAGCGCTGGACGCGGACGTGACGCTCTACACCCAGGATCTCGCCAACCAGGATATGCACGAGATCCTGACCAAGCTGGGATACGAGCGCGTCAACCTCATGGGGGTTTCTTGGGGTACCCGAACCGCTCAGCTCTACGCCCATAGCTACCCCGAGCAGGTGCGCACCGTCATCTTGGACGGCAGCCTGCCGCTGCGCAATACGGCACCGCTCTATGCCGGCGCTGACGGCGATCGCGCGCTGCGCCGGACGTTCGAAGACTGCGCCGCCGATGCCGACTGCAGCCAGGCGTTCCCGCAGCTCGAAGCGGATTATCAGCAGCTGCTCGACGAGCTCGGCGAGGATGGGGTGAGCGTCACCCTAGCGGATCCGTTGACCGGGGAGCCGGCGACCTACATCCTGACGGCGCGGCGTTTCGGAGACGCTCTGCGCGCCATTCTCTACTCGCCCGGCATGAGCCGCGTGCTGCCGCTGATCATCGATCGCGCCCGTCAGGGCGACTACCGCGCCTTGATGGGTG
>JBCCEE010000657.1:0-4174 GCA_039030415.1 Acidobacteriota bacterium | reverse complement strand
CTCCTGTTTCCGAGTGCGCCAACATTTCCCGGGCAAGCGCCTCCATCAGTTCAGCGCGCTTGCCGGCCGCCGATGGGTCCTGCCACCGTGCGAACCGCGGGAGCCGCATCCGGCAACCAGCGGGCGCGGGTCGCCTCATCATGGAAGGCGTCGTACAGCTTGGCCAGCGGAACCGGGAAGGTCTTGCTCTTGTTGGCGTCGTAGCTGCCTTCCCGCCGCTGCCCGATCTCTCGCAGTCCCTTGATGCGCTCGTAGCCGACTGTGATCGACTGCGCCCACCACAACGACACATCGTAGTGCTCCCCCACCCAGCTGGCGATCTCGCGGTGAGGCTTCGACGCCGCGTCGACGCGATCGAGCTCGTGCGTCCACTGCTTCCAGGTGCGGCCGGTTTTCGACTCCACCGCCTGGTCGCTCATCCCCGCCAGCTCGGGATAGTCGGGCTCACTCAGCTCGGTTCCCTTGCGCAGCAGCTGAGCCAGGGCGGCGGTATAGGACTCGCCGGTCTTCTGCATGCGGGCACGGACCAGGCGCTTGAGGTCTTTGTTCTTCGGCATTGCGATCTCCTTCGTGGCTGCCGCAGACGGCGCTCCCCAGCAGCGTAGCCCAACGGCGACGCGAAGGTTTCGTGAATGCCGATCCGGGAGTATGCCCCCCTTTGCCTCGCGGAGACCTTCGCTGGGGGAAGGTCGAAGAGGTTGGGCGTGGACCACCGCCGCTTCATAGCGTGCAGCAGGTCGGGTGGAATGTCAAGATGTCCTTTCTGCTAGGCTGAGGCCATGGCCGTGTCGTCAGAACCGAGTGTTCGACAGGAGCTGGCGGAGTCTCTCAGGCGCCCCTTCCTCACGGCGCGCTGGGAGAGCCTGCTGCTGCTCAACTACGAGTGCCCGCGCGAGCTGCTCGAGCCGCTGGTGCCGCACGGCACGGTGCTCGATCCGTGGCAGGGCACGCCGCTGGTCAGTCTGGTCGGCTTCATGTTCCGCGACACGCGGGTGGCCGGCATTGGGTTTCCCTGGCACCGTACCTTCGAAGAGGTCAACCTCCGCTTCTACGTGCTGCGCACCACGCCCGAGGGCGAGGCTCGGCGCTCCGTGGTGTTCATTCGCGAGCTGGTGCCGCGCTGGATCATCGCCACCATCGCCCGCTTGCGCTACAACGAGCCTTATCTGGCGGTGCCGATGGATCATCATGTGGATCTGAATCCGAAGACGGGCGGCGAAGTCTCCTACTCGTGGCGCCACCAGGGAACGCGCTACACCCTGCGCGGCACGGCGCAGGGCGCGATGCGCGACAGCGCCCCCGGCTCGGAGGCCGAGTTCATCACCGAGCACTATTGGGGCTACACCCGACAGCCCGACGGCGGCACCCTCGAGTACCGCGTCGCGCATCCGCGCTGGCAGATCTGGGAGCTCGAAGACGCGAGCTTCACGGGTCACTCCGGCAAGCTGTACGGCACCGCCTTCGGAGAGATCCTCACGCAGCCGCCCAGGTCGGCCTTCCTCGCCTGGGGCAGCGAGGTCGAGGTCTACCAGGGACGACGGCTCAGCGACGTTTAGCACCTCGGGTCGCTCACGGCTTGAGCAGCTGCAGCGGCACGGCGATCTCCTGAATCAAGGCTTGCGCGCTCTTGAGGTCCGGCGTCTCGTAGCCTTCGGTGAAGCGACCGCAGACGTCACGCAGCAGCTCACGCGCGGCTCGCGCCTGACCGCGCAGCACCAGCAAACGACTCAGGCTGGTGGCCGCCCACAGCTCCCAGGACAGGGCCTGCTGTCGGCGCGCGATCTCGATCGACTTGCGAAAACAGGACTCCGCCTCTTCCGCCTGATGGGTCTGCAGCAGGCGCCCCTTGAGCCGCCAGAGCTCCGCTTCGTTCAACCGTTCGCCGTGCTCTTCGACCAGATCCAGCGCTTCGGTGAGGGTTGAAAGCCCCATCTTGGGGTCGCCCGCACGCTCGAAGGCGGCGGCCAGCACCGCCAGATAGGTCGGAGCCATCGACCGCGCGCCGATCGCTCGCCACGCGGCAAGCGCCCGGCACAGCTGCGGGACCGCTGCCATCGGCTGGCTGAGCGAGCGCACCCAACCCTGCAGCAGGTTGCCCCAGGCCGACCACTGCGGCAGACCGTGGTCAGCGGCGAGCTTGAGCAAGGCCTCGGCTTCGCGCCGCGTGGCGTCTACCTCGCGGCGGAAGAACAGCACCATGCCGCGGTGGTGGTGGGCGCAGCCCTGGCTCATCGGGTGGTTGATGCGCTTGGCGATGCTCACCGCTTCGTGGCAGCGCTCGAGCGCTTGATCTGGGAAACCCAGGAGCCACAGCACCAGGCCGAGCAGGGAGCGGCAGTGCACCACGGACTCGTCGGGCTCGTGGCGAGGGTTCGGAGACGCGTCGAGGGATAGCCCGGTCTCGAGATGCTCACGCGCTGCGGCCGGCTCGCCGGCGTAGTGGCAGGTCATGCCCAGGATGCGATGGCCGAGCAGGACGAGCTCGGGATCGGACTGCTGCTGGCCGCGATCCAGGCTCTCCTCGCCCAGCCGGCCGGCCTCCTGGAGCTCGCCGCGGGTGACCCGGAACTGCGCCAGCCCCCACAGCGCGGTGAGCTCGTCGGCGGCCTCGTCGAGCTGGTGAGCGAGCTCTTGGGCGCGGGTGAAGGACTGCCCGACCTCCTCGATGCCATAGCCCTTGATTGCCACCAGCGAATTGCCGAGCGCCACCTGCAGCGCCAGCTCTTGACGTCGGCAGGCGTCGTTGTCCGGCAGCAGCTTCATGAAATCGAGGCCGCGGTTGAGGTGATCGACGGCTTCTCGGTAGGCCGAGCGTCGCAGCGTCTTCTGAGCCGCCAGCACGTGGTACTCGACCGCCTTGCGCGGGATACGCCCGCGCTCGAAATGCATGGCCAACGCCGCCAGGTTCTCGTTCGGCCGCTCTTCGCAGAGCGCTTCCAGCGCTTCACCAATGCTGCGATGGAGCTGAACCTGCCGAGCCACCGTCAAGCGCTGATAGAGCACGCTCTGGTGCAGCGCATGGGAAAAGGCGAAATGCAGCTCGCGCCCCTCGCGCTCATCGTGAGCGCGCAGGAACTGCCCCTGGTGGACCATCGCCTGGTAGCACTGCTCGACCTCGGCGACGTCTTGATCCACCGCCGCCGCCACCACCGCAGCCGAAAAATCCATGCCGACGACGCTCGCCGCCTCGAGCAGACGCTGGTGGTCGACGCTCAAAGTCTCGAGCTTTTCCTGGATCATCTGCTGCAGGCTGTCGGCGACGCAGATGTCCTCGGCGTCTTCGTCGAACTGCCAGTAGCCGTCGACCGCCACCAGCTGTCCGCGCTCGAGGAGATCGTCCACCATCGTCTGGAGGAACAGCGGATTGCCTTCGGTGAGGCGGCACAGCATCTCGACCAGATGGTCCGAGCGACCGCCGGCCCCCAGACGCATCTCGAGGTATTCCTCGAGCGCCTGGCGCTCGAGCCCGCCAAGGGCCAGATCGACACACTGCCGATGAATCCGCAGATGCTGATGAACGGTCCGCAGGGGGTGCTTGTCGGTGTTGACCGGGGTCGGCCGGTAGGTGCCGATCAGGAGCAGCCGGGCCGGTACCCGCCGGCGAGCCAGCGACGAGATCAGATCGACCGTCGAGTAATCGCTCCAGTGCAAGTCTTCCAGCACCAGCACCAGCGGGATCTCAGCGGTCAACGCTTCGAGCGCCAGGGCGATCTCGCGCAGCATGCGGCCGGCGGTCGCGCTCGCGACGCGGCGCTGCAGGGCTTCTTGGGCGCGCTCGTCGACCAGCGACGGCATCTGCACCAGCCAGGTCGGCGCATGGCGATTGAGCAGCTCCACCAGGCGACCGGTGCCGGCCTCACGCCCGACGCGCTCCAGCGCTTCCAGCACCGGCATGTAGGCTTCGCCCTTACCGTAGAGCTCCTGGCACTGGCCGTAGGCGATCAGAATCTCGGAGTCCCTGGCGGCCCGGGCCAGAAAACTATCGACCAGCGCCGTCTTGCCGATGCCGCTGTCGCCGGAAACGAAGACGATCTGGCGCTCGCCGAGCAGCGCCTTCTCGAGGCACGTTTCGAGGTTGTCGAGCTCGCCTTGACGACCGAAGACCATGGATGAAGATATTCAGACTCATCAGGACAAGAAGACTTGGAGTTTGATTCGGCGTCTTCAGTTGCCT
>JBCCEE010000656.1:0-4176 GCA_039030415.1 Acidobacteriota bacterium | reverse complement strand
GATCGCACCAGCCCAGAAACGTCGACAGCGTTGGGTTCTTCTCCGGGTCGGTGTCGACCAGCGGCAAATCTTCCGCGTAGATGACGCCACTCGAGCCGTTGACCGTCAGCCAGTCGCCTTCCCGCAGCACCGTATCTCCTTCCCCGTCGGCGCCGGTGACGGTGACCGTGCCCTCGGCTAGCTGAATGTCCAGCTGTTTGCAGCCGACGACGCAGGTTTTACCCCAGCCGCGGGCCACCAGCGCCGCGTGCGAGGTCATGCCGCCTTTGGCGGTGACGATGGCCTGCGCGGCATGCATGCCGTGGACGTCTTCCGGGCTGGTCTCCGAGCGCACCAAGACGACTTTCTCGCCGGCATTGCCCAGCTCCTGAGCGCGGTCGGCGGTGAGTACCACCTTGCCGCCGGCGCCGCCGGGGCCCGCCGGCAGACCGCGCGCCAGCGGCGTGTAGCGACCCTCGGCCAGCGGATCGACCATCGGGTGCAGGAGCTCGTGGAGCTGCGCCGGGCGAACGCGCTGGATCGCCTCGCGGTGGTCGATCAAGCCTTCATCGACCATGTCGACGGCGATGCGCAGGGCCGCGCCGCCGTTGCGCTTGCCGGTGCGGGTCTGCAGCATCCACAGCCGGCCCTCCTGGACCGTGAACTCGATGTCCTGCATGTCCCGGTAGCGGCGCTCCAGGGTCGTGCGGATGTCGAACAGCTTGCTGTAGGCCTCGGGCAGCGACTCTTCGAGGGTCGATTGCTCGGCGTTGGTTTCGGTCTTGCTGGCTTCGTTGAGGGCGTTGGGGGTGCGGATTCCGGCCACCACGTCTTCGCCCTGGGCGTTGGGCAGCCACTCGCCATAGAAGACGTTCTTGCCGGTGGCCGGGTTGCGGGTGAAGGCGACGCCGGTGGCCGAGGTCGGGCCCATGTTGCCGAACACCATCGCCTGGACGTTGACCGCCGTACCCCAGTCGTCGGGAATGCCTTCGATGCTGCGATAGCTCTTGGCGCGCTTGCCGTTCCACGA
The DNA here is from genome assembly GCA_039030415.1 of Acidobacteriota bacterium. Lineage (GTDB taxonomy): Bacteria > Acidobacteriota > Thermoanaerobaculia > Multivoradales > J023 > JAAELT01. The sequence goes on along the minus strand of JBCCEE010000656.1, from coordinate 3,167 downwards.
TGAGAACACGGCGCCGATCGCCCCCCAGAGCTGCTCCCTCGGGTCGTCGGGAAACGGGCGCCCCAGCACTTCAAGGATGCATTCGCGGTAGCGCTCGCACAGCTCGGCGAGCTGATCGGCGGTCAGATCGGCGTCATTGGCATGGCCATGAGTGCGCTTGACCTCTTCGAGCATGGCGTCGAGCCGCATGCGGATGCCGGCATCCTCGGCCGGCTCGATGCCGGCGCCTTTTTCCATCACGACGTCGCTGTACATCGTGATCAGACGGCGATAGGCGTCGTAGACGAAGCGCGGATTGCTCGTGCGCTCGATCATCTTCGGCAGGGTCTTCGACGTCAGGCCAACGTTGAGCACCGTCTCCATCATGCCCGGCATCGACTGGCGGGCGCCGGAGCGGACGCTGACCAGCAGCGGGCGCTCGGCATCGCCGAAATGCAGCCCCATGTCTTCTGCCACGGCCCCCAAGGCGTCTTCGACTTCCGCCCGCAAGCCCTCGGGGTACTCGCCATCGTGATCGAGGAAGTGGTTGCAGACCTCGGTGGTCACCGTGAAGCCCGGGGGGACCGGCAGGCCGAGCCGATTCATCTCGGCCAGGTTGGCTCCCTTACCGCCGAGCAGCTCGACGGGGGCGCTGGGGGTGCTGCGGTTCTTGATGAAGAGATAGACGTGGTGGCTCAAGGTTCAAGGCTCCTGTGGCTCGCGCGGCGGCGCGTTGTGGTCTCGGGGACGTGTGAGCATATGGCAACGCGAGCCCCAATGGGATGCCCGCCGCGGAAATGCCGAACGAGACGAGACCTAGTGCCGAACGAGACCTAGTGCCGAACGAGACCCAATGCCGAACGAGTCTGTGGGAAGCGCCCTGCCAGCCCGGTCTGGCGCCCGCGCTTGGCCAACGCTCAGTTGGGGCCAACGAAAGTCGAGCGGGCGTTGCGACGCCCGGGCACCGACAGCTACAATTCAGGAGTTGCAATGACCCGCGCTCCGGTGGACTCGGCCAACCGCCTCACCACCCTAACTGCCCCGGAGAACGCCACGTGACGAAGAAGAACGTCCAAGTGCGTCAGCTCGACACGATCGATATCGGTGCGGTGATCGCCATCGACGAGAAGATCACCGGCGCTTATCATCCGGAAGAGTGGGAGCGCCGTATAGGCTATTATCTCCGCCGTGATCCAGATGCCGCTCTAGCGGCTGAGATTGACGGTGAAGTCGTCGGTTTCATGCTGGGTGAAATTCGCTCCGGCGAGTTTGGCTTGGCGGAGCCGACCGGTTGGATCGAGGTGCTGGGGGTCGACCCCGATCACCAGGGTAGCTCGATCGGCCGCCGCCTCGCTGAAAACCTGCTCGAACATTTCAAGCGCCGAGGTGCCGTCACGGTGCGCACGCTGGTCGATGAAGCGATGCCAGATATCGCAGGCTTTTTCGGCTCCTTGGGTTTCGAGCCGGCCACCTTGAAGCCGTTCGTCAAGTCACTCTAGATGATTCCAAGATCGCTCGACCCTCACGGCCTACCTCAGTAATGGGCCGTTTTGATTGAGTCTGATTTTCGACCGTAGCTCGCCAGGAGGTTCACCATGCGGACAAGAGAGGCGCTTCTGCCCGGCAAATATCACGACGCCGTCGTGAAGTGGCGCGATACCTTCATCCCAGACTTTGATTTCTTGACCGAGAACTGGGAGAAGCACTTCCCGAAAGAACCGCAGTTCAAGCTGTGTGCCTTTCGCGAGCTCGGCATCTGCAACGAGATCGAATGTGGTGAGGATGCCGGCAAGCCGAAGTTCACCTGCCCGAGCGAGCTCGGGCCGGAACGCGCCCATCACCTCCTGGGGGCGATTCGTGCTCAGGCGTCGACCGAGTTCGGCTCGATCCAGCAGCATCGCCTGACCCTGGCGCGCGCCCAGGAAGAGACCGACCAGGTCTGGGTCCTGCGCATGATGGCCGAGGAGCTGCGTCACGGATATCAGATGCTGCACCTGCTGCTCGACGATGATTGGAGCTCGGTCTCGGATCAATCCGGCCCCGACATGGTGGAGGAGATCCTCTCCATGCAGACCGGCTCTCACGTGCTGGGAGCCTTCAACATCGACTTCGACTCGTTCGTCGACAACATCGTTTTCTGTGCCTTGATCGACCGGGTCGGCAAGTACCAGCTCGCGATGCAGCGCGTCAGCGCCTACAAGCCGATGGCCGAGTCGATGCCCAAGATGCTGCGCGAAGAAGCCTTCCACCTCGCGACCGGCGTAGTGCCGATGCGGCGCTGGGTCACCGAAGCCGCCGAGGGCGACGTCTACGTCAGCATGGACATGCTGCAGAAGGCGTTCAACAAATGGATGCCCCGCGGCCTCGAGATGTTCGGTGACGAGCGCGGAGGCGGCTCGAACGTGCGCATGGGGTTGAAGCCGCAGAAGAACGCCGAGGCCCAGAGCGAGTACCGCGAAGAGGTGGCGAAGCTGGTGAAAGATCTCAACATGCGCTACCTGCGGGCGCGCGTGCCGGCGCTCGGTCGCAATGAAGCCGACGAGGCGCTGAAGCTCATCGAGAAAGAGCGCATGCCGCAGCATGGCGTCGCCTGGGAAGACCTGATCCATCTCTCGCATCCCGACTTCTTCCGTCGGCGAGGCGTGCCGGCCTTCGCCATGGTGGGCTGGGACGGCGAGTCGTTCGACACCGCGGAGGCGTACATCGAGCATCTGCGCCGGCACCTGCCCGAGTCCTATCTCGCGGGTCGTGATTTCCGCTTCTATGCCGAGACCTTGAAGCAAGTGGCGACGGGTGAGCTGACCACGGTGGATGCAAGCCGCAAAATGCCGGCGCTGCGTCGAGTCGGCGGCTCTTGTCCCTGTTCGAAGTCGGTCCGCTGGGTGGCCGGAGAGTCGGCCATGGTGGAACCCGCCTCGCCGGCTCAGCCCTAGAGCCGGCGGCGGAACGCTCTGTATGTCGCTCTTCGACCGCTTGATCGTCACGACGCTGCCCGTCGTGCCGAAGTTCATCGTCGGAAGGGTCGCCGCCCGCTACGTGGCGGGGGAAACTCGAGACGACGCCATCCGGACGGTTCGCGAGCTCGAAGTTGAAGGGGTGATGGCGACGCTCGATCTGCTCGGTGAGGAGATCACCGAGCGCGCTGCCGCCACCGCCGCGCTCGAAGAGTACCTGCAGCTGGCGCAGCG
>JBCCEE010000655.1:0-4183 GCA_039030415.1 Acidobacteriota bacterium | reverse complement strand
TGGAAGAATCAAGGTCATTAAAATAGTTTGTGAAGTCGAACGAAATTTATTTGAAGGACCCGTGAAGGCGACGGCCTCCTCAATGAGAATTAATCAAGGCAAGCCGAGAGATTTTCAAGCGAATATGAGGACCAACCCACCCAGGGTCTCGATTCCACGCTTTGCACACCTGATTTATTTTGGCTTAATAAAACAGGTGTGCGAAGCGTGGAATCGAGACCCTAGGTGGGTTGGTCCTCATATTCGCTTAAAAATCTCTCGGCTTGCCTTGATTAATTCTCATTGAGGAGGCCGTCGCCTTCACGGTTCCTTCAAATAAATTTCGTTCGACTTCACAAACTATTTTAATGACCTTGATTCTTCCAGCCGGTCATCTTGCCTAAAATCTGATTCTCGCGTTATTTCGAAAAAGCAACCACTAAACGTTTCCCAGCTCGCTGCCAAGGTCTCCCCAGGCAACTAGGGTCTAGTCGGGCAAGCTCGAGACGATCGTAGAGGAGTTTGTAAATGAGAATCTCAAGATCCAGCCGGTGGCTGATTGCTGCCGCCATGTTTTGTATGGCCATGACTCCGGCCGTACAGGCGGCGACGGTCACTGGCGTCGTGGTCAATGGCCTCACCGGCCAGCCCGTGCGCGGTGCTGAAATGAAGTTTGAAGGTACCGAAGTGACCGCGACCAGCGATCTCGACGGACTCGTGCTGGTCCAACTGCCTCCCGGCACCTACGCGGTGACGATCACCAAGGACGAGTTCCAGGGGCTGAAGCTGACCGATATCGCGGTGACCGACGCCGGCGGTGATTTCGCCGCCGTGCTCAACCCGGTCGCGGGCTCGGGTGCCGGCGAGGACGTCAGCTTCGGCGAGACGATCACGGTCTCCACCGAGGCCGGCGGCTCCTCTGAAGCCGCGCTGCTCGCCGAGCGCAAGGGAGCGATCCAGATCAGTGACTCGATCGGCAGCGAGGAGATGAGCAAGAACACCGGCTCCGACGCTGCCGGCGTACTAAAACGTGTCACCGGAATCTCGCTGCAGGACAACAAATACGTCTTCGTCCGCGGCCTCGGGGATCGCTACAGCTCGACGTCACTCAACGGCTCGAAGATTCCTTCCACCGAGTTCGAGAAGAAGGTCATCCCGCTCGATCTCTTCCCGGCCGAGCTGATCGAGAAGATCACGGTCTCGAAGTCCTACACCGTCGACAAGCCGGGTGACTTCGCGGCCGGCCTGGTGGAGCTGTCGACGGTCGAGTTTCCGAGTCAGCAGACCGGCTCGATCGGCTTCTCGCTCGGCTGGAACGGTGAGACCACCGGTGACGACTGGCTCGAGTACCCGGGCGGCGTCGACTTCTTCGGCGGCGGTGGCCAGCCGCTGCCCGGCGGCATCCCGGCTGATGATCTGACGCGCTTCAGCCCGTTCTCGAACACCGGTTTCCCGGCCGACGAGCTCGAAGAGTTCGGTGAGCTGCTGGTCGGCAGCTGGCGCCCGCTGATCTCCGGCAGCGCGCAGCCCAACGGCAGCATCAAGGGCACCTACGGCAACACCTTCAACGACGGCAGGCTCGGTTTCGTCGTCACCGGCACCTACGAAAACAGCCGCAGCACCCGCGACGAGGACCGCAACTTCTTCCGCCTGGGACGCGGCGGAATCGTCGAGCCCGACAGCACCTACCGCTTCGACTACACCGACGAGAAGGTCCGCCAGGCGCTCACCGGCAACCTCGCCTACCGCTTCGGCGACAACCACCACATCCAGTTCCGCAGCCTGCTGACCACCTTGACCGAGGCCGAGGGCCGCTTCCAGGAGGGCTTCTTCTCCGACGTCAGCGAGGACATCAACGACTTCCGGGTCAGCTTCCTGGAGCAGGAGATCACCAACTTCCAGCTCACCGGCGACCACTACTGGAACGACCTCGGCGATGGCGGCCTGCTCGAGTGGCGCGCCTCGGTCTCCGAAGCCACCACCGAGGAGAATCGCCGCCAGGCGCTGTACGTGATCCTCGACGGCGAGCCGCTCTACCGCGAGGACTCGCAGAGTGGCTTCATGTACTGGAACGACCTCACCGACGACGTCAACGACATCAAGGTCGACTGGACGAGCTTCTTCACGGGCGACAAGCTCTTCGGCTCGGTCAAGGCGGGCGTCGCCCACACGGCAAACGAGCGCGACTTCTTCGGTCGCCGGCTGCGCTTCTTTACCCGCGGCACCAGCGGCATCGACTTCACCGCGCCGCCGGAAGAGTTGTTCATCGACGACAACATCCGGCCCAACGGCTTCGAGATCCAGGAAGCGACGCGCGCCACTGACAGCTACAACGGCAACTGGGACATCCCGGCGGCCTACATCCAGGCCGACATCGGCTGGGGCAAGTGGCGCGTGATCGGCGGCGTGCGGGTGGAGGACTCCGATCAGGAAGTCATCACCTTCGACCGCAACGATCCGGACAACCCGCCGCTCATCACCGAGCTCGCCGACACCGACGTGCTGCCGTCACTCAGCCTGGTCTACAAGCTCACCGAGGACAGCAACCTGCGCTTCTCGGCCAGCCAGACGGTCAACCGCCCGGAGTATCGCGAGCTGGCGCCGTTCGAGTTCACCCACATCGTCGGTGGCTTCACCGCGGTCGGTAACCCGGAGCTGGTGCGTGCCAAGATCACCAGCTTCGACGCTCGCTGGGAGTGGTTCCCGTCGGCCAACGAGGTGCTCGCCGCCAGCATCTTCTACAAGGACTTCGAGGATCCCATCGAGAAGCTGATCTTGGGCGGCTCGTTGAGCTTCGAAACCTTCACCAACGTCGAAGGCGCCGAGAACCTCGGCTTCGAGCTCGAAGCGCGCAAGAACCTCGGCACCCTGCTGGGTGGGGCGTTCGAGAACGTCAACCTGATCTTCAACTATGCCTTCGTCGAGTCGGAGATCACTATCGACCCGACGGTGTCGGCGGTGACCAACGATCAGCGCGCCTTGATCGGCCAGCCCGACAACGTCGCCAACCTGATCATCGACTGGGCGAATACCAGCCGCAGCTCCGGAGTTCGCCTGCTCTACAACTTCGTCGACGACAAAGTCGCGTTCGCTGGCGGCTTCGGCCTGCCGGACATCATCGAGGAGAGCCGCAACACGATCGATGTGGTGTGGAGCCAGAGCCTCGACCGCTGGGCCAAGGGCCTGCGCTTCAAGCTGTCGGGCTCCAACCTGCTCGACGAGGAGCGGCTCTGGACTCAGGGTGGCGGCACCTTCCGCCTCTACGATCCCGGCATCTCGGTCGGCGCGTCGTTCAGCTATGACCTGTTTGCTCGGTAAGACCTGTCAGCTCAGTCAGACCGGTTAGTCAGATAGCTCTGTTCGTTCCCTAGCAACCCAACAACTATGTCCCGTTTAGGTCGCGCTCGAGCGGTCGGACCGAGGTCCGCCCGCCCGAGGCTCGGCCACCCGTGTACCCAACAGCACACCCAAACCAGGAGGAATTCTTGATGAAGTGCAAAAGGATCGTCATGCTCGCCGCCGTGGCGCTGATCGCGTCGGGCGCGACTTTCGTCACGTCGTCGCCGGCGGCCGCGCAAATCCCCGAGGCGCCGTGGGCCGGCCACGAGGTCGACTCGATCGGTATCGAAAAGCAGTTTCCGCCGGTGGTGCCCCGTCTCGGCAACCGCCCCTCGATCCTGCTCGAGACCGATTTCTACGTCTACGGTCCCGGCACGGGCTTCGCGCGTCCCGAGGTGAACCTCACCACCGCCGCCCGCGGTTACAACCAGCCGACCACCCTGTGGCTCTACTGGGAGAACCGCGTGTCCGGCGCCATCAGCTACTACAGCCTGCGGACCGGCGATTTCGGCAACCAGCCGCGCGATCTCTTTGGAGTTCCGGGCTCCCCGGCCAAGGTTCGGGTCCCGACCCTCGACAACTTCAATCTGTTCGGTGCGGGCGGCGCCCTCGGCCAGCTGCCGGGCTCGGTTCCGACCGCCACCGGCGCGTACCAGTTTGTGTTCGAGGTCCGCGACGGCGACGGCAACCAGGTCATCGCCCGCGGCAACGCGATGTACAACAACGTCGACGGCGTGGTCGGCAAGGCCGGCACCATCGGCGGCAGCGAGACCTGGACCCGCAACAACGTCTACTTCCTGCAGGCGCCGGTCAACGTCACCGGTCCGGCGGTGCTGACCATCCAGGCCGGTACCGTCATCCTCGG
>JBCCEE010000654.1:0-4204 GCA_039030415.1 Acidobacteriota bacterium | reverse complement strand
CAACCTGCGCTCGCTGCTGACGGTGCCCTACCGCGAATTCGGGAAGCCGCAGCAAGGCGCTACGACGCCGTAGGTTCGCTGCTGATACTCACTTCTGGGGATACCACTTCGCCGCAAAGCCGAAGCGTCCACGCGGCGCGAGCTCGAGTCGTCGACGGTGGCGATCCCGGAGGGTGCTGGTGGACCGATCGCACTGAAAGCCCGAAGCGCCGACTAGATGATAGGCCGGCTCGGTCGCGGAATCATCGGCATACCAGTGGCGGGGCAGCTCACCGTCGCGCTGCAGGCGGCGCAGCTGGCGTTTGGCCGCCCACGAGTCGTAGAGATCGGTCCACACCATACCGACCATCAGCAGCGTAGGGGCGATAAAAAGAAATCCGATCAGGTCCGGCAGCAAGAAACCAAGCAGTTCAGGCATGAATACACCTCCTAACGACTACTTACGAGCGAGGCGACTCGATTATTCCATGGGTGTCGCTGCCGCGAATCCCTGGCTGCAGAGGCCTATGACCCAGACGTTACATTGGTGACCAGCACGTGACGTAGCTTTTACCCTGCTCCCAAGTGGCCATCGTTAGACTTGAGTCTCGCTACAAGTCCGCCTTGAACTCTGACCCGAGCCCTAAAACGATGCATGCCGCTGCGCTCGCTGCCAATGGAGCCTGGACACCAGGCCCGATTCCCCCTGCCTTCGATGCCTCCGATCTTCTGACCACTATTCCGCGCTTCCGCGAGCCAGCTCATGTTCTACGCGAGAGCGCAAACGGCCGCGTCGGCGTCGGTCTCGGAGGCCAGATCCAGCACCAGGCACCCGCTACCGTCAACGGCGGTCCGGCCAGCTATCCTTGGCTGGCGACTATGCCGGCGCTGTTTCCAGAATGGCTCGGCGACCGATCGTTCCTTGAAGTCCATGGCGTTCGTTTCCCCTACGTCGCTGGCGCGATGGCCAACGGCATCGCCACCACTCGGCTGGTGATCGCCATGGCGGAGGCCGGCATGCTGGGCTTCTTCGGCTCCGCCGGTCTCAATATCGAACGGGTCGAGAAAGCGCTCGACGAGCTCGACGCGGCGCTCGGTTCGGACGGAGCGCCCTGGGGCTCGAACCTGATCCATTCACCGAACGAGCCCGAGCTCGAGGCGGCGGTGGTCGACCTCTATCTGCGACGCGGCGTGCGGCGCGTGTCGGCCTCGGCGTTCATGGGTCTGACGCCGACGGTGGTGCGCTATGCGGCTTCCGGCCTGAGCGGCGGATCCGATGGACGCATCCAGCGTCGCAACCACCTGTTCGCCAAGATCTCGCGCCCGGAAGTCGCGCAGCGTTTCATGGCGCCAGCGCCGGAAGATATGCTGCAGGCGCTGGTCGAGCAGGGCCTGCTCACTCGCAAGGAAGCGCACCTCGCCACCCGGCTGCCGATCGCCGAGGACTTTACCGTCGAAGCCGACTCCGGCGGCCACACCGACAACCAGACTCTGACCGCGCTCTTCCCCACCATCCTGGCGTTGCGTGATCGTATGACGGCGCAGCACGGCTACGAGCGGCCGATCCGCATCGGCGCCGCGGGCGGCCTCGGCACGCCGTCGGCGGTGGCGGCGGCGTTCTCTCTCGGCGCCGCCTACGTGCTGACCGGCAGCATCAATCAAGCCGCTATCGAGTCGGGGCTGTCGGACGACGGCAAGGCGCTGCTCGCCAAAGCCGAGCTGGCGGATGTCGTGATGGCGCCGGCAGCCGACATGTTCGAGCTCGGTGTCGAAGTGCAGGTGCTCAAGCGTGGCACCATGTTCGGTGTCCGCGCCGCCAGACTTTACGAGCTCTATCGCGCCTACGACTCCTTAGAGGCGATTCCCGCTGACGTTCGGCAGCGGCTCGAGAAGGAGATGTTCCAGGGCACGATCGAAGACGAGTGGAACAGCACCAAGAAGTTCTTCGAGCGCGTCGATCCCAAACAGATCGAGCGCGCCGAACGTGACCCCAAGCATCGCATGGCGCTGGTATTCCGCTCGTACCTCGGTCAGTCCAGCAATTGGGCGATTCAGGGTCTGCCCAACCGCCGCATGGACTTCCAGATCTGGTGCGGACCGGCGATGGGTGCCTTCAACGCCTGGACCGCCGGTACATTCCTCGCCGAACCGCAGAACCGCGGCGCGGTACAGATCGCACGCAATTTGATGGAAGGTGCGGCGGTGATCACCCGCGCCCAACAGCTCAGAACTTATGGCGTGCCGGTACCGCCGGCCGCCTTTCACTTCGAGCCCCGTCCTCTCGCTTAGGAGCCCCAACATGTCCGAGCCCCGAGCCACGAGCCTCGACCCGTCTGCCTCAACCTCCAGCAGCGCCACCGCAGCCGGCGACTCTCTGACCGTGACGGCACCGCGCGAGCCGATCGCGATCGTCGGCGTCAGCGCGCTGTTCCCGGGCTCCGCCGATGCCGGTGGCTTTTGGCGCGACATTCTGGAAGGCAGCGACCTGATCACCGACGTGCCCGAGAGCCACTGGCTGATCGACGACTTCTATGATCCCGACCCCAAGGCTCCCGACAAGACGTATGCCCGCCGCGGCTCGTTTCTCTCTCCCACCGATTTCGACCCGATGGCCTTCGGCATTCCGCCGACCATCGCTCCGGCCACGGACTCGGCCCAGCTGCTGGCGCTGATCGTCGCCCAGCAGGTGCTGGAGGATGCCGCCCAAGGCCAGTTCGACCGCCTCGACAAGAGCCGCATCAGCGTGATCCTCGGCGTTACGTCTGCGCAGGAGCTGCTCGCCACCATGGTCGGGCGGCTGCAGCGTCCGATCTGGATCAAAGCGCTGCGCGAGAGCGGCATGGAAGAAGAGCGGGTGCACGAGATCTGCGACCGCATCGCCGATCACTATGTGCCGTGGCAGGAGAGCACCTTCCCGGGCCTGCTCGGCAACGTGGTCGCCGGCCGCATCGCCAACCGCTTCGACCTCGGCGGCACCAACTGCGTTACCGATGCCGCCTGCGCCAGCGCCTTCGCTTCGATCTCGATGGCGGTCAACGAGCTCCACCTCGGCGATAGCGACATGGTGATCGCCGGCGGCGTCGACACGCTGAACGACATCTTCATGTACATGTGTTTCAGCAAGACGCCGGCGCTCTCGCCGACCGGCGACTGTCGACCGTTTTCCGACCAGGCAGACGGGACTCTGCTCGGGGAGGGACTCGGCATGGTGGCGCTCAAGCGTCTGGCCGACGCCGAGCGGGATGGCGATCGCATCTACGCCGTGATCAAGGGCGTCGGCTCATCATCCGACGGCCGCGCCAAGAGCGTCTACGCACCGCTTGCTGCGGGCCAGGCTCGTGCGCTGCGCCAAGCCTACGATCGAGCAGGCTACGGCCCGGAGACCGTCGAGCTGGTGGAAGCCCACGGCACTGGGACCAAGGCGGGAGACGCGGCCGAGGCCGAGGGGCTGAAGCTGGCTTTCAGCGGCAATGGCGACAGCAACGGCTCGGAGCGGCGCCAGTGGTGCGCGCTGGGCTCGGTGAAGTCGCAGGTTGGCCACACCAAGTCGGCGGCCGGTGCTGCCGGGCTTTTCAAGGTGATCATGGCGCTGCATCACAAAGTGCTGCCGCCGACGATCAAGATCGAAAAGCCCAACCCCAAGCTCGAGCTAGAGGACAGCCCGTTCTACCTCAACACCGAGTCTCGCCCCTGGATCCGCAATGGCGACCACCCGCGGCGTGGATCGGTAAGCTCGTTCGGCTTCGGCGGCTCGAATTTCCACCTGGCGCTCGAAGAGTACCGCGGACCAGGTCCGCAAGCGCAGCGTTGGCGTCCCAGCCCGACCGAGCTGGTGGTGTTGACCGGCGTTAGCTCACAGGCCCTGGCCGAACGCTGTGCCAGCATCGCCAACGAATCGCAGCTGCCGGGCTTTTTGCGCTGGCTCGCAACCGCTAGCCAGCTCGGAATGGCGGCGGACGAGACGCATCGTTTGGCGATAGTCGCCAGCGACGAGGATGACTTGCGCAATAAGCTCAGGCAGGCTGCCGAGCGCTTGCGAGCCAAGCCCGACGAGACCTTTTCTGCCCCCACCGGCATCTATTACGGACACGGCGAGGCGAAGCCGAGAGTTGCGCTGCTGTTCCCCGGTCAGGGCAGCCAGTACCTCGGCATGGGTGGCGATCTGGCGATCGGTTTCGAGCGCGCCCGCGAAATCTGGGACATGGCCTCGAGCATGTCCTTGAAT
>JBCCEE010000653.1:0-4219 GCA_039030415.1 Acidobacteriota bacterium | reverse complement strand
GGTAGGTCGCGACGGTGCCGCAGCTCGTATCGGTGACGGTGGTCGTCAGCTCGACGTCGGTGGCGGCGGCCAAGAAGACCCAGAAGCGCCTGTTGATGGCGCGTCCGTCTAGCACCTTGGCGAGCATTTCCCAGTTGTCGGGCTCGAAGAAGCTCACCACCGTCGAATCGTTGGAGCGTAGCTCGACCTCACCCCCGGTCCCGCCGCTGACCACGGAGACCGTGCCGCGATCGCTCTGGTACCCGAAGTCGCGCCAAATGACCTCGACGTGAAAGCGGCCGCCTTGGAGCTCCATCAGGGTGGTGCCGCTGACGGACTGGAAATCGTAGACGCCGCCGCCAAAGGTGCCGGCATAGAGCTTCGTCCCTGCCGAGGTATCGAGCACCAGGCGTGAGATGAAGCGATTGGCCGGCCCGTCGCCGAGCTGTCGCCAGCGCTCGCCGCCGTTGGTGCTGCGATAGACGCCGTCGTTGGTGCCGGCATAGAGGGTGTCGGGCGAGCGCGGGTCCACCAGCAGCCGCACGATGAAGCTGTTGGTATCGATGCCGTCGATGAACGTCCAGCTGTCAGCGCCGTCGGTGGAGCGGAAAAAACCGCCGCGGGACGAACCGAAATACAGCGTCGAGGGATTCGAGGGATCGATGGTTAGATTGCTAATCGGGTCCCGCACGTCGATGCCGTTGTTGGCCGGGCTCCAGCTGAGGGCGCCGTCGACCGACTTGAACAGCTGATCCGTGGTCTTGACGTACAGGATGGACGAGTCCGTAGGGTCGATGACCAGGCTCTGGAAGAAGATCCCGGTCGTCCCCTCGCTGCGTGGCTGCCAGCTGACGCCGCCATCGATCGACCGATAGAGATCCTGTTCGGTGGTGGCGTACAGCGTCGCGGCGTCGAAGGGGTCGACCACCAGCTCGATGATCAAGCCGATCTCGGGATTGGCGCTGGTTTGGATCCAGCTCTCGCCGCCGTCCAGCGTTCGGTAGACGCCTTCGATGGCCGCGGCGTAGAGCGTGTCGGGCGCCGCCGGCGCGATCGCCAAGCTACGGATGAACGGGGTGGGGTCGGCAAAGCCGTCGCTCTTGGCCTGCCAGCTGGCGCTGCCGTCCGTGCTCTTGAACACGCCTTCGTTAGTCGCCGCATAGAGGGTCAATGGCGCGCGTGGGTCGGCCATCAAGTCGCGCACGAAGGAATTGTTGAGCCCGCTGTTGCTCACGCTCCAGGCCGCGCCGTCCAGCTGGTACACGCCGCCTGGCGTAGCGCCGGCATAGAACACGGTCTGTTCCTGCGCGCTGGCTGCCAAGGCGGCGATGAACGCGGGCTCACCCAGACCTTCGGAAAGGTTCGACCACTGCCCGCAGCTGTCACTGGTGGCGAACACGCCGCCGCCGAACGTACCGGCCAGCAGCTTGGACGGGTCGGAAGGATCGATCACTACCGTCCGGACGTCGAGAGCCGTCAGACCGGCGTTGCATGCCGTCCACTGGTCGCCGCCGTCCGTGCTCTTGAACACGCCGTTCGAGGCCGCGGCGTAGAGCGTCTGGGGCGTCGTCGGGTCGATCGCCAGATCGGCGACCCGTCCGTCGAGTCCGGTGTCGGAGCGCTGCCACTGCTCGCCGCTGTCGACGCTCTTGTAGAGCGTGCCGATGGTCGAGGCATAGAGGGTCGTGGGGGTCTGAGGGTCGATCGCCAGCGCGAAGAACGAGTTGATCTCCGGCAGGCCCTCATCGAAACGGCTCCAGCTGTCGCCGCCGTCTTCGCTGCGGTAGATGCCGCCGGCGCCGAACAGCGGATCGTTCTCGATGCCGGCATAAACTCGGTTCGGGTCGGTCGGGTCGACAGCGATCGCCGAGGCGCGCACCAGCCCCGAGATACCGTTGGTCAAGAGTTCCCAGCTCTCGCCGCCATCCGAGCTGCGAAAGAGGCCACCTTGCGTCCCGGCAAAGACCGTATCCGGGGCTCCCGGGCTCACCGCCAGCGCCTCGACGGCAAACTCCGCGAGCCTGCTGTCCGCCGACGCCCGCCAGCTCGCTCCGCCATCGTCACTGCGGAAGACACCAAGCCCAAGGGTTCCAGCGTAGAGCGTCTGAGGGTTCGTCGGATCGACGACCAGAGCGTGGATGCTGCCGCCGTAGGGACCGTTCGACGTCCACACCTCGATACCGGCCTGCGTCGGCGCTGAGAGGATGGCTGCGAGTACGAGTGCGAGCGTCACCGTCCGAGTCTGCTGGGCGTCGATCACTGAGCTGACCTCCCTGGGTGTCTCCGGCTTTACGTTGGCCGCGGTTTATTGATGTCATTGTAGCATGCAATGGCTCCCGTGAGGAACTGTGTTGACCGAGCTCTGGGCTTCGCCGCGGCGAGCGCGCACCGTCGTCCCGGCGTTTTCTGTGAAGGGCTAAACAAATCGACGACGGCAGGACTCTCCGAAGACACGGCGTTCCGCGGCCGAGGTCCGGCCGGTTCGCTTTGCGTTGCTATGACCTGAGCCCACTCAGTCACGAGGGGGCTCAATCTGATCCAAGGGAGGAGAAGCATGAAACGACGCATCGAGATGTTAGGTGCTGGCGCGAGCGTGAGTGCTGCGAGGCCGAGGTTTCTTCGTGCGGTGCTCGTCATCGCAATCGCGCTGGCGGCGAGTCCAGCTTTCGGCGCTCATGGGATCGTCGGGAATTGGAGCTACCAACACCAGGGCAAGTCGTACCAGCGGGTATTCACCGCGGCGGGAAAATGCTCCCTCTACGGTCCCACGGGATCGAAGATCTGGACTTACAGCTACTCGGTCGTCGACTCGAGAACGGTCGATGTCCATGGCAAGAAGGGCAGACTGCGGCACGTCCTGCAGGCGGACGGCAGCCTTCGCATCGAAAATCAGTACACGGCTCGTCGCGCGAGGATCCAGCGCCGCCTTTCGGGAGGAACCGCGGTACCCTCCGGCGAGCTGCGAGCCGTAGGCGCCATCCGGGGATGCACTGCCACGCTGATCACCCAGGAGCTCGTTCTGACGGCCGCCCACTGCGTGTGCCCGAACGACGGCAACCGCACGAACTGTAGCAGCCGTTCGAACTTCCTCCTGGAGGGCGCTTCGCTCGCGGGAGATGTCCTGGTTCACCCGGAGTACGGTGACAAGGGGTGGCTGAGGGACGACTATGCTCTGATTCACCTCGACGATCCAGCGTACCTGGTGGCCCGAGGCGTGACTCCCATCCCGGTCGAAGAGCCGTTCGCAGCTCCCAAGAGCGGCGAGCCTTTGACGCTCGTCGGCTTCGGCAGTACCGGAACCGACTGCAGAGCTCCGAGCGGCGGAGTCAAACGGAAGGATGTGCTCACAACCTCGGAGGTGTCGCGAGCGGCCATTCGATTCGAAGGCTCGAGACGCTCTTGCCCCGGCGATTCGGGCGGCCCAGCCATCAACTCACGCGGCCGAGTCGTGGGCGTGGCTTCTTGGGGTGACGGCAACTCCTCCACCTATCGACCGACCCACTCGGTCTACAACTGGATTTTCAGCGCCCCCCGTTCAAAGAGAGCCGCGAAGTGCTCCTGGGTCCGAGTCGGTGGCGCGACGAGCCATGCGGGCCGCACCTGGTGTGCGAATGGCTCCTACCTCGTGGGGCTCGACTTGGACGGATCCCGCAGCTTTTCGGCAGGCGATTCCCCTATCGTGGGCAGGGCTCGATGTTGCGAAGGGAGCACGAGCTGGGGGAAGTGCTCTTGGCTAGAGCTAGGGCGAGGCGGCGGGGAGAGTCATTCGAAGAAGTCCTGGTGTTCTGATGGCTCGTTTCTCACCGGATTCGATCAGAACGGAGGCAGAGGTTCGGACCACTACTTTCCGGTCGTCGGCCGAGCGCAGTGCTGCGAAGCGCAACGCTCGCATGGCACCTGCTTCTGGGAGGAAGTCGGCGCTCAGAGGAGTCATCAGGGATGGCTGGATTGGTGCCCGGACGGCACCTTCATGGTCGGCATGGACTTGGACTCGGTGAGATCGGCGGGTGCGCACGACTCCCCCGTGATCGGGCGGGTCCGCTGCTGTAGCCAGTAGGCGTGAGAATTACGATCCTTCGGGTTTGGGACGGCGGGCGTCCAGACGAGCTAGATCGCATCTCACTAGCGATCGATAGACGGCCGTGTTTGTCGGGCGGCGCCGGGCGGCGGGACTCGCCGGATCGCGATGCGGCGGCGTAAAGCACAAACCCACCGAGGTTTACGCGCAGGCCCCCGCCCG
>JBCCEE010000652.1:0-4225 GCA_039030415.1 Acidobacteriota bacterium | reverse complement strand
GCGCCGTCATCGCAGGTCAAGCTTACGTCGATCGTTTGGCCGGCCGGCGTGTGCTCGATGGCGTTCAGCATCAGGTTGAACACCACGGTCTGCCAGGCGGCGGCCGAGCCCGGGACGGTGCCGACCGGCTGGATCTCCGCGGCCTGCACGTCGACACCACGTTTCCTCGCCTCGGCATGCAGCACATAGTGGGCGCTGTGGACCAGCTCCGCGAGGTCGACCGGTTCACCAGAGCGTGGACGTGCCAGCCCCAAGATCTCGCGGGTGGTGTCGTGCAGACGGTCGATCTGCTCGACGATCACGTCGAGGTCGGCGACGCCGTCAGCGGCGCGGCGCTGGTGGTCTTCGGGGGCCCCCTCGGCGGCGAGGTCTTCGCGCAGCGCTTGCGCCAGGGCTTTCATGGAAGACAGTGGATTCTTGATCTCGTGGGCGAGAGAGGCCGACACCAGACCGAGCATGCCGAGCCGCTCGTGCTCCACCAGGCGGCGCTCCTCGGCAACGCGCGACGTCACCAGACGTCGCAGAGCCAGGGTGCCGGCGAGCTGTCGCATGACTAGGCGCACCGCCTCGAGCTCTTCATTCGAGGTGCCGCCGGTGGCGCTACTCGACAGCGCCAGCAAGCCTTCGAGCTCGCCTTCGACGCGCAGTGGAAAGACGGCCTGCAGACGGTGTTTGGAGAGCAGCGCCGCAAGCTGCGGCGTCGGCGGATCGAGGCGGTGAACGACCTGCGCCTCGGAGCGCGCAAAGTGCGCCCAGAAGGGCTGAATGCCGGGGCTTGCTTCAGGCGGCGGCAGAAAGCTCGCCGCGCTGCCCAGCCAGCGCCCGAGCTCGGTGCTGGCCTGCTCCAAGGCAGTGCTTTCGTCGAGGTCGATGTTCTGAATCTGGTCCATCAAGCGATCGAGCTCCCGAGGGGAGAGAGTGCGACCCAAGAACCGCCGCAGTGCTGTCGAGCGCGTGATCACCGCCTCGCTCAGCGGTCGGTAGACGGTTCCCAACAGGAATGCCAGCAGCAAGCCCCATGCCACGAATCGACGCAACAGACGAATGTCGTCGACGCCGAGGGTCGGTCCCGCTAGGATCACCAGCAGGACCAGCAGCAGCACTCCCAAGTAGTGGCGCAAGGTGCTGTAGGAAAGCGACAGGCGCAGCAGGTTGTAGCGCTGGACATAAAACGCGAACAGACCGCCGGGCAGCAGCAGTCCACCCAGCAGCAGGGTGCGCAGCAGGCGTTCACCGCCGGCGGCGTCCTCAGCCCACGGCCGGAAGAATCCGCTGGCGACCATCAACAGCAGCAGAGTGATCAGCACACCTGTCAAAGCTCGTAAGAAGCTGAGCAGCCGGCGTTCGTCGCCGGCCGCAAAGCGGCGCTGGCGGGACAACCGCAGCGTCGTGAGCCCCGCCAGGCTGAGGGAAAGTGCGCTGTGAGCAATCAGGCGAGGATGGAGCTCGGCGATCGCCGCACCGAGCCAGGGCGTGCCGCTGGCGGCAAACTCGAAGGCGGGGGCCACGAAGCCGGCCAGCGGCAGGTAAGGGATCGCAGCCAGCAGGCGGTCGACGGGTCGAGCTTCCCGTGAGGTGTCCGCGAGGATCTTGGCGAGGGTGTGGGCCAACAGCGGCAGGCTGAGCAGCCAGGCGAAACCGCGAACGAGATCGAGGGCATTGCCGGGGCGCGCCAGGGAAGGTGGCGTACCGACCAGCATGAACAGCATCTGGTCCAGCAGCGTACCGCCGAACCATAGGGTGAGGCTCACCAGCAGGGCGCGAGCCGGCCAGTTGCCGGCCAGCACTTCGGGGCGACGCAGCAGCTCGCGGGCGAGGTAGCCATAGAGCAGGGTGCCGCTCAGGAACAGGAGCTGCTCAGCATAGAGCACGAGCTCATGGGTCAGGTCCATCGACGCCATGGGCCTACTCTGTCAGATCCCTCCCGGGCCTGCAGCTCGAGAGCTGCACTGCATCTCGATGGCTGCAGTTCGCGAGCTGCACTAGGTTCAAACCATACTCCCGAGTGCGACGTTTAGATCCATCCTAAGGCGAGGACGCTGAGCTGTGAGGTCGCGCTGGTGGAGCGAGCACGGGCGAATATGTCTGAGCAGAATCCGCGTTGGCCTTGCCAATAACGTTATTTATCCCAATAGTTTGAGTAAATCGCTAGTGCCGAGGCGAGATACGCAGCGCCGCGCGGAGCCCATCCAGCGCGACCGTCTATCGATCGTTCCTGGGCGGGATTCAGCACCCGGTGTCTCGCAAGACAGCGGGGCTGGTACGCGGATTGAAATCTATGGCCTCCAAACCCAAGGAGGCCGTCATGAATCACCGGATTGCATCTCAGCAGACTGACTTCGAACCGCGCGCGCCACGGCGCGTCGATCCCCAAGGACTGACCAGCACCGCCGACGATCCAACCTCCGTCGACGACGGGCTCAGGTCCCTGCAGGGCATCCGCTGGCTGCTCCTGGCAGGAGCCCTGGTGGTCGCGGTGTCGGTCGTGCGTCTGGTGGCGGCGGAATGGGGAGGGCTTGGCGCCTGCGCTCGGTTCATCACCCTGGTGGTGGGCGCTCTCGCCGTCTACGCGGCCGGGGACGTCACCCGCCACCGTCTGCGTTTGCCGATCGCCGGCTCGGCGTTCCTGGCGCTCTTCGCTGTCATGGTGCCGCTGCTAGCGTGGGGTGCGGGCTATCTCGAGCTCCTCTCGGCGCCGTGGGGCTGGCTTTGCCTAGCGCTCGGGCTCGGGTGCCTTCTGGCGGCCACGCAGCGCCTGTTGCGCAACGTGCTCGGCTACTCGGGAAGTTTCTACACCGTTGTGCTGGGCAGCATACTGTTGGCCCTGCCGACGGTGGCGTTCCTGGAGACGCGCTCGACGATCGCTCCCGAGCTGTTCTTTGTCCTGGTGGTCGTTAGCTTCGGACTGCTGCTGGGCGCCGCCTGCCGCCATATCAATTGCTTCTTCTTCCATCGGGATCGCCGCAGCGGAGTGGATCGTCCGATCAGCGCGCTGCCCTTTGCGGCGCTGATGGTGGTCTATCTGGCAATGGCGAGTCGACTCACGGCGTTCTCGACCCATCTCGCGCTGCCGCTGGTCTTCGTGGCGCTCGCTCTGCTCGACGCCGGCGAAGAGTACTACCGGGCGCTGGTGCGCGCCGCGGGCCGGCGCCCGAAGCACTGGCCGCGACGGTCGGTCGCGCTGCTGGTGCTCGGCTTCGCGGCCTTGGGCGCGGCGTTGTGGGTCGCGCTGCTCGATCCGGGCCACCACAGCCTCGCCCTGGTGTCGTCACTCGCTACCTGGCGCCTGCTGGCCTGGGCGGTGCGCTACCGCACCGCCTGGGCGCACGGCTGCGGTTTGCTGTCCGGTGTGGTGGCCTACCACGCGATCCCCGCGCTGTATCCGGAAGCGCTGGTGCAGTGGTTCGAGAGCCTGCTCGTGGCCCTCGGCTTCGATCCGAAGAGCACCGCGACGGTGGTCGGGCTCGGTGATCTCGGCCTGATCGCTGCCCTGCTCGCCAGCGCCTGGGTGTTGCGCGAGCGCCTCACGCCTGCGATGCACAAGACGCACGCCGTGCTCACCGCCCTGGCCACCAGCCTGCTGCTGCTGCTGAGCCTATTGGAACCCTCAGTGGCGCGCTGGGCGGCGCCCGCCTACGCGTTGCTCCTGTTGGCTGGCCTCTTCCGCCTGGTTTGGCCACTGCTGCTACCGGTGGCCTATCAGGCACTGGTGACCACCGCCTTCGCCTGGACCTGGCCGCAAGCCGATCGCGTGGTGGGCGACGCCAGCTGGCTCGGGCGCTATGGCCTGGCACTGGGGCTGGTTCAGCTGCTGGTGCTCGGCGGTGGACTGTTCGCGGCGCATCGTCATCCCCAGTGGCTACGCGGTGAGACCCGCAGGCTGCTGGCGTGGCCGCCCGTTGGCGTCGCAATCTGGCTCGTGCTGCAAACCATGATACTGCCAGCGGGTCACCTGGCGGTCGCTACCATTTTGACGCTGGTGGCGGCGATGAGCTTCGTGCTCGCTGGCTGCGTACTGGGACACCGATGGCTGTTCGGGGCTGGAACCATTGCGCTGACGGTGGGTTTGCACAGTGCCGTGGCCTCCGCGACCGATGGCTCAATCGCTGCGCTATCGCTCGTCAGCCAGGGGCTGACGCTAGGCGCGTGGGCGATCTCGCGCCGTTTCGCGGGTCGCTCCGGGCGGTCCGAGCCGACGGCTTATGCCCTGCGCCTCGCAGGCGTC
>JBCCEE010000651.1:0-4248 GCA_039030415.1 Acidobacteriota bacterium | reverse complement strand
CCTTGGCATCGATGTGGTCTACCATGCAGCGGGTGTCGCTGGAATCTGGGGACCGTGGGACCACTATCACGGCATTAATACCCTGGGAACGCAACACATCATCGCGGCGTGCAAGCGACACGCGGTGCCTAAGTTGGTGTATACGAGCAGCCCGAGTGTGACGTTTGACGGTTCGCATCAGCAAGGTATCGATGAGACCGTCCCTTATCCGGATCGTTGGCTGTGTCACTATCCACACACCAAAGCGCTGGGCGAGCAAGATGTTCTGACGGCCAACTCTGACACGTTGATGACCTGTGCCCTCCGTCCACACTTGATCTGGGGTCCTCGCGATGGGCACCTGATCCCGCGGTTGATCCAGCGCGCGAAGAGCGGCAAGTTGCGGATCGTCGGTGACGGCCAAAATGTGATTGACATGGTCTACGTCGAGAATGCGGCCGCCGCCCACGCAGGAGATGCAGGCCGAGGTCGAGCGCCTGCCGCAGCAGAAGGCCGAAGCGATTGCCGACTTCGTCTCGGCCAAGCAGATCATCGAGCTCAACGACCGCCTGCAGGGCCTCGAGACCTCGATCGACCGCGGTCCGATCTCCGCCGTCATGGACGCCAACCGCAAGCTCACCGCCAAGGCCCGTATCACCGAGAAGCTGGCCGGCGCCGACGTGCGGGTACAAGACAAGGCCTACGAACGTGCGGGGCGCGTCTCGACGGCACGCAGCAAGATGGACGACATGCTATCTGCCCGCGCCGCCGAGAAGGCCCCCAAGGAGGCCGAAGCGCCGGCCCCTGCCGAAAAAGAGACCGACGGTCGCCCGGAAATCTAGCGACCAACAGATCTCAGAGACTCAGGGCTTCGAGGGAATGAATTCCCTCTCTCAGTGATGACGTCCCTGCGGGACGAAGAAGGCTGATTCCCTTCTGTGTCCCGTCAGGGACATCATGACTGAGCGAGGGACTTTCAGTCCCTCGCACTGTCCGGTGCAAACGCGATCAAAGTCGACCTACCGCGGCATGATCCAAGGCACTCCGGTCTCCGGGTGGGGGACGACGGAGACCGCGACGCCGTAGGTCGGCTCCAGGTGCTCGCGGGTCAGCACTTCCTCGGGTGGCCCGCTGGCACGTAGGCTTGAGCTTTGTAGCAGAGCGACGCGATCCGCGGTCGTGGCGGCCTGGTTGAGGTCGTGCAGGGTGACGACGACGGTCAGGCCGTCCTCGTGGGCGAGCTGCCGGAGGCGACGCAGCACCTCGGCCTGATGTTTGAGGTCGAGGTGGGCGGTGGGCTCGTCGAGTAGCAACACTCGCGGCTCCTGGGCCAGGGTGCGGGCGAGCACGGCGCGACTGTACTCGCCGCCCGACAGCTCGGTAATCAGCCGATCCGCGAGCGTTGACAGGCCGACCTGTTCGAGGACGCGCTCGACGACCTCTCGGTCTGCTGGCGAGTACGATCGCCACCAGCCGACGTGGGGGGCCCGTCCGAGGGCCACCATCTGGCTGACGGTCAGCGGCCAGGCCGGCTTTTCGAGCTGCGGCGCCAGGGCAATGCGGCGCGCCAATCGGCGACGCGACGCCCGGTCGACCTCTTGCTCACCGATCTGAATCTGCCCGCGATCCGGCGCCAGCAAGCCGGCGAGCAAGCGCAGCAGAGTCGTCTTGCCGACGCCATTGGGGCCGACAATAGCGGTCACCTCACCGGCCTCTGCCACTAAGTCGACCTCGCTCAGCACCGCGTCGTCGCCGTAAGCGAAGGACAGGCCCTCGGTGCGCAGCCCGCTCATCAGCCGAAGCCCACTCGCTGGTGGTGACGGCGCAGCAACAGTAGAAAGAACGGCCCGCCGAGGAACGCCGTCAAAATGCCGACCGGAACCTCGACCGGCGCCAGGAAGGTGCGCGCCAGGTTGTCGGCGACCAGCAACAGCATGGCGCCAAGCAAGGCGCTGGCGATCAACACCCGCCGGTGCGCCGCGCCTACGAGCAGGCGTGCCGCGTGCGGGGCGATCAGGCCGACGAAGCCAATGATGCCGGCCACCGACACCGCGGCCGCAGTCGCCAGGCTGGCGCCGACCACGATCAGGATACGGGCGCGCGCCAGCGGCAGACCGAGACCGGCCGCGGCGTCTTCGCCCAGGGTCAGAGCGTCGAGCGGACGCGCGCACAGCATCATCCACCCAATGCCGAACGCCATCAACGGCCACGAGCTGGCGAGCTGCGGCCAGCCGCGGCCGGCGAAGACACCCATCAGCCAGGTGAAGATCACCTGCAGGCTCTGCTCGTCGAGCAGCATGAGAAACGACACGGCCGCGCCGAACACGGTGCTGACCGCAGCGCCGGCGAGGATCAGGGTGACGGACGAAGCGTGCCGTCCAAATCCGCCGAGCGCGTATACCACCGCCACCGCCGATAGCGCACCGGCAAAAGCCAGCCAGGTCAGGCTCCCGCCCCCGGCCCTGCCCAGGTCCAGCACGATCGCCACCACCGCCCCGAGTGCCGCGCCGCCCGAAGCCCCGATCACGAACGGATCCGCCAGCGGGTTGCGGAACAGGC
This sequence comes from Acidobacteriota bacterium, assembly GCA_039030415.1. GTDB lineage: Bacteria > Acidobacteriota > Thermoanaerobaculia > Multivoradales > J023 > JAAELT01. The sequence goes on along the minus strand of JBCCEE010000651.1, from coordinate 1,710 downwards.
CCTGAAACACCGTTCCCGCCATGCCGAGGGTAGCGCCGACCAACACCACCAGCAGAATGCGCGGAATCCTCAGCTCGCGGATGATGATCGCCTGAGGATCGGTGTCGCTACCCGACGTCGCAAACGCCTGTTCCGCTACCGTACCGAGCGGGATAGTGACCGGTCCGACACCGACGCTCACCACCATCAGCAGCCCGAGAAACAGCGCGGCCGTGATGACAACGAGCGGGAAGCGCTTCATGAGCCAGGGGGCATCCGCTCGGGATGCAGGATCGCGACGATGCGCCTCAACGCCTCGGCGATGCGCGGGCCTGGCCGCGACACGATATCGCCATCGATCGCGTGCACGTTGCCGGCCTGAACCGCGCGCAGCTTGCCCCAGCCCGGACGTTCAGCGGTCGTCAATTGCTCACGTGAGCCGTGGCTGTCGGAGCCTAGGACAACGTCCGGATCGCGCCGCAGTACCTCTTCGAGGCTGACCTGAAAATAGTCTCTGTCGGTGTCGGCAAAGACATTGACTCCGCCCGCCAGCTCGATCAGCTGATGGGTGAAGCTGCGCCGCCCCGCCGTCATCAGGGGCTCGAACCACACCTCGTAGAACACCCGGGGGCGCTCCTCGACTGAGACTTCAGCGAAGCTAGAGCGAATCCGCTCTAGCTCCCGTTCGAGAGCGTCGGCGACTCGCGCAGCCTGATCCGACTCCCCGACCAGCTCCCCCACCCGACGCAGCGCCGGCGCAATCTCGGTGACCGACCGCGCGTCGACCGGCTCGACGCGAATGCCAAACCGATGTAGCTGCTCGATCGTCGAGCCCTGGATGTCACTCTGTGCCAGCACCAGATCGGGCTGCAGGCCGACGATCAGCTCGAGGCTTATGGTGTTGGGGACATAGCCGCCGATGTGGGTACGCTTGGCGGCCTCCGGTGGATAGGTGCAGGAGCGGGTGACTCCCACCACCCGCTCACCAGCTCCGACGCCGAACACCATCTCCGTCAGCGACGGCAACAGCGAAATGATCCGCTGGGGCTTCGCGGTTTCGGCCGCCAACGGATGTGCAGTCCAAAGTCCGCACACCAGGCCAATGAGTATCGAACGAAAGAAGGTTGGGCCAAATCGCATGGGCCGGAGACTCTAGCAGCCAGCGCCGCACCGCAACATCAATCTGGCTATAATGCTGTCATTCTTGCATCCTGGGGTTGCGCGATCCAAGTCTACGACTCAGATCTGTGATTCTTGGGAGTAGGAGATACATTCCGGACCAGAATCCGGAACGCCAGATAGCTCTTTGTCACCCAGACGACTCGGATCCAGGGAAGAGGAGTGCGAATCTCCCGCCGCCCCGCGACTGTATAACGGGACGAAAACCGCTCACGCCACTGTCGACGCACCCCGGTGCAACGATGGGAAGGCGCGGTGAGTAGGTCGAACGTCGAGCCAGGATACCTGCCCGAGATCTGATCCCCAATGCATCCTTCGCGGGAAAGGAAAGGATCCAACCATGCGCTTCCCACAGCGGCACTCGCAACGCGAGCTGCACCCCTCCTGGCTACCGAAGGTAGCCGCCCTCACTCTCACGACACTCCTCAGTATCCAGACGGCCTCGGCCCAAGACGATTCCGACGACGCCGAGCCCCAGGCGACCGTCGACGAATCGATCGTGGTCAGCGCCAACCGCGTCGAGACTCCGGCTGACGAGGTCGGCAGCTCGGT
>JBCCEE010000650.1:0-4263 GCA_039030415.1 Acidobacteriota bacterium | reverse complement strand
GCGAGGAGCACGGCTCGGTAGGCCCAGGCCGCCTCGTGCTGCCGGTACCTAGACGCTTCGTGCTCGGACAGTAGGGCCTTACGGTTGAACAGCGGCGCGGCGAGGTTGCCGAGTAGCGACCAAACCGGATCGGCTTTTAGAGCTTCGTCGAGGCCTGGCCCCGCCTGAGTGAAATTGCCCGACAGCGTAAAGCTCGGCAGCAGGGCTTTCCGCGCCGCGGAAACTGCCGCGCCTGAGGCCAGCAGACGTTGGCGAGCGGCGGCGACATCGGGTCGCGCGGCCAGCACCTCGGCGGGCAGGGATACCCGGGGGAGGGATATCTCGAGCACGGCCATGTCCGGCAGGCGACTGAGATCCTCCTGCGGCTCGAGATTGAGGTCGCCGAGCAGGACCGCGAGATCCCGATCGGTCTGGCGCACGCTCTCGTGCAGGCCCTCGACGGTAGCCTGGGTCGTCGCCAGCTCAGATTGCGAAGCGTCCCAGTCGGTGATCGCACCGAGACCGATCCGGAAGCGCTCGCGGACGATCTCGAGGGTAGCTTCGAGCGACGCGACGCGCGTCGCTTCGATCTCCAGCTGCCGGCTCAACGAGATGCGCCTCAGAGCGGTTTGGAGAGTGCGCGCTGCCAAGGAATTGCTAGCCGCCAGATAGTCGGCTTCGAGGGCACGATGCCGACTGTCGGCCTCGCGGACCTGATCCGCGAGCCGGCCCCAGACGTCGACCTCCCAGCTGATATCGAGACCGAGGGAGGTCGTCGAGCTGGCGGAAGAGCCGCCGTCGGCCTGGCGCCCTCGAGATTGACTGACGGCCAGCTCTCCGGCGGGCCATCGCCGGGCGGCGACCTCGCCGAGTAGAGCCCCGGACTCGCGCAGGCGGTAGGCCGTCTGCACCAGGTCCGGATTGGACTCGAGCGCGAGCTCGACCAGGGCGACGAGCCGGGCGTCGTCGGCCAGGCCGGCGATCGATGTCAGGCTCTCACCGTCCGGCGTCCTCGGCGTCATCCAGTCTTCGCGCAGACCGGCTTCGGGTCGGACCTCGGGCAGCTCGAGGGGAGTGATGCAACCGCCAAGGAGAAGCGCCACGGGTATTGTGGTGCGCCACATCAGAAGCCGATGGCCATCTCGAGCTTGAAGCCCGGGGCCGACTCCAGGTCGTGGGTGCTGAGTAGCACGCCGCTGCGATCGTGGATCTTGAGCTCGCCCTCGAAGCCGAAGTTGGGGCCGAGCTTGAGCCGAAAGCGTTCACCCAAAGAGTGCTCGTAATAGAGGCCGACGCCGAAGCGCACAAACTCCGCGTAGCCCGCGGCTGCGACGTCGCTGTCGTCGGCCAGGCGCGTCACGAAGGTGTCGGCATCCACGGTGAACGAGATCGCCGAACGGGGTGAGAAGCGGTAGCCCATGCCGGTTTGGGGAATGCCGAGACTGCCCCAAAAGCCGCGCTCAGCGTTTTGACGGTAGGAGAAGCCAATCGCCGGGAAGAGCTCGAATTCGAGCTCGACCTCGGGATGCCATGAGTAGCCGGCGCCGAAGAGAAAGCTCCAGTCGGCCGACTTGCTCCAGACTACGGCTGCCAATGCATTGGCCGAGTAGGCGTCGCCGACCTCTTCCTCGAAACTCAGCCCGACGCCTACGGACGAGAGGAGGAAGAGATTGTCACGAATCGGCCGGGTGAAGTCTTTGCGTAGCTCGACCGTCGTCAGCTGCTCCCACGGCTGAGCGGAACCGCCGGAGAAGGGCAGATTCTCGGCTCCTTCCCAGGTGAAGTCGCGTTGGCTGGCGCTGATCGAGAACCAGGGCAGCTCGAGGGTTATCTCAGCGATGGCGAGATCGAAGCTGGCTGAGCTGTCGGTGATCTCGAGCTCGGGAACGAACGAAAGATCGAGCTGCAGGCTCGTCTCCGGCCCCGGTGGTTGACCGCGGTTGTCGTTGGCCGATGGATCGCGGGACTCGGCCGTGCTCGAGATTTGAGTGGCGGTGAGCTCGTCCGTCGACGCCACGAGTGCGGCGGGCGAGAGGGTGGAGGCAAGTAAGGCGTTGAAGCCTGTAAGGACGAAGAGTGGGGAGAGGCGCTTGGTGTTTTTCATGCTCCGAGTGTGGAGTCGCCACCTTGCCTCAGGCTTGTGCGTTCCTTGCTATTTGGCAAGGTTGGCTTTTAGATCGGCAGCAGCACTTCCATGCGCGTGCCGCCACCCGCCGCTTCGGCCACACGGACGCTGCCACCGTGCGCGTTGACGGCGGATTTGACGTAGCTCAGGCCGAGACCATGGCCTGGCTTCTCTCGCGAGCTGTCCGTGCGATAGAACCGCTCGAACAGGCGCGAGATCTCGTCGGCGGGGATGCCGGGTCCCGAGTCCTCGACGTAGATTATGACCGTCTTGCCTTCCTGCCGCGTGCCGAGCTGGACCGAGCCGCCTTCCGGGGTAAATTTCACCGCGTTGTCTAGCAGATTGGCGATGACCCGTCTCAGCGAGGTGCGTTCGGCTCGAACCGCAACCGTTGCGGAAGGTGCGGTGCGCAACGTAACGTGCTTCGATTCCGCGGTCTCGGAGTAAAGGTCGGCCACCTCAGTGACCAAGGTGTCGGGATCGAGGGGCTCCAGATGCAGCGGGTGCTGGCCGGCGTCCATGCGGACGATCTCCAGCATGGTGGAGATCATCGCTTCGAGGTGCGTGGTCTCTTCGATCACCCGGACGGCCAGGCTTTCGTTGGCTTCGAGCGTCCGTTCCCCGCGCAGCACCATTTCGGCGGCGCCGCGGAGCCGCGTCAGTGGGCTGCGGAAGTCGTGCGCGACGTCGACGGTGACGGCCTTGAGGTCGGTGATCAGCAGGTCGATTTTGTCGAGCATGCGATTGACGGTCGCCGTCAGCTCCTGTACTTCGACAACCTGCTGGGTCTCGGGCACCCGCGCCTCGAGCGAGCCGACGAGGATCTCTTCGGCGGTTCGGGTCACCCCTCGGACGCCGTCCATGGCGCCGCTAGCGATCCACCAGGCCAGCCCCGCGGCCACCAGCGTCAGGCCGAGGACGCCGAGACGCCAGTGGCGCGCGAACTGTTCGAACAGCGCGTCGTCCTTATCGAGCAGCAGTCCTGCTTGGATGGTCGCTCCGTCGCGCAGTTTGCGCGTCACCACGAGCAGGGCCGTCTGAGAATCCACCATGACCGAATCCAAGCGCTTCTCGCCTGGCTCCAGACGCTCGCCAAGGAGCTCGACCGCTGGGATCTCTCGACCTTCGGAGAGCGTCAGCTGGCCGCCGGGATCGACCAGCCGCCAGTAGAACGCGTCGACTTCGTAATCGCCGGTCGCGAAGACATCGTGGGCCTCGTCGAAGCTCTCGGCGTCTTCTCCGAGCTTGCCCAGAAGTGTCCCCATGCCCTGTTCGAGCGTCCCCTGCATGGCGACGTCGAGCACGTGAAAGACCAGTAGATTGAGGGCGAGGATCAGGCCGATGAACGGCAGGAGCAGACGGCCCTTGAGCGTCTTGATCAACTAGCTCGGCGCCTCGAATCGGTAGCCCAGGCCGCGTACGGTGCGGATCAGCTCATGCGACGTGTGCGCCGCCAGCTTGGTGCGTAGTCTCGAGATTTTGGCCTCCACGACATTGGTCTGTGGATCGAAGCCATAGCCCCAAACATAGTCGAGGATCATCGTCTTCGAAACCACCCGGCCAGCGTTGCGCATCAGATAGCCGAGCAGCTTGAACTCGACGGGCTGCAGATCGACTTCGCGGCCGTCGATGAGGAGCTGATGCCGCTCGTGATCGAGCGTGACGTTGCCGAAGGCCAAGACCGCTGCGGGCGCCTCGGCGCGCTGGGAGCGACGGACCAATGCCTCGATGCGGGCGATCAGCTCGGCGAAGGCAAAGGGCTTGGTGAGATAGTCATCACCACCGGCGCGCAATCCTCGAATGCGGTCGTCGAGCGCCGCCTTGGCGCTCAGCACGAGCACCGGGGTTTCGACCCCGAGCTGGCGCAGGCGCTGAACCGCCTGTAGGCCGTCGAGTCGCGGCATCATGATGTCCATGAGGATGACGTCGTACTCTGAGTCTCGAGCGGCGTGCAGGCCTTGCTCGCCGTCGATCGCGAGATCGACTGCAAAGCCCTCCTGCTGCAGCCCCTTGATCAGGTATTCGGACGTCCTCTCGTCGTCTTCGACGACCAGAGCTCGAAGCATCTGAGCCTCCTGAGTTGATCCGTGAATCCACCAGCCGGTGATCCGTCCAAGACCCAGCTTCTGGCAAGGTCGAGGCAATGCCCAAGCCACAAG
>JBCCEE010000649.1:0-4280 GCA_039030415.1 Acidobacteriota bacterium | reverse complement strand
CGAACCAATCGTAGCGAAAGGCCGAGTTGATCATCAGGGCCTTCGCCGTCGCCATATTCGGCCGGCTGGTGAAGACGTCGGCGGTGCCGCCATGGCCGGCCCACACCCCCTCGTGCCACATCTGGAACAGCAGGCCGAAGTGGCCGGAGGTCTGCGGCGTCGCTGAGCTGGTGCCGCCGAAGAAGGTGTAGGAAGTGTCGCTGCCGCCGCTGGCCGAGAGGATCGAGTCGAAGAAGAACGCCAGGTCGGGCTTGACCCGGCCGTCGGCGGCGGGGCCGATGCTGGCCGTGAAGCTCCAGTTGTCGTCGCAGCGGTCGGCCGTGCCCTCATGGTTGAACGCGCCGACCGAGACGATGTTCTTGGCCCACGCCTGCGGCCGTGACAGCTGGTTGCCGGCATTGCTTTGACTCTGCGTCGACAGAATCTGATGCAGGAACAGATAGTCGTCGACCTCGGCGGACAGCGTCGTATAGCTCGTCGTGCGCGCCGAGCCGGCGCTCGAGGTCTGGAACACCGCGCGATACGGCCCCGCCGGGTCGATCAGCTCAGCGTTGGCGTCGTAGCGCGACGTGGGGCCGCCGAACTGCGTCGACTCACCGAGGCAGAAGAAGATGCCCTGAGCGTCCGGAATCATGCCGCGGGCCGCCGCGCTGGTGCCCTGGGCGAAGTTGTTGCTGTACGAGCTGGTGCCATGCAGGGGGCCGCAGGAGGACCCGTTGCTGTGCAGCATTGGCGGGCTCGGCCACTCCTGGTGCGTGGTGCGCAGCTCGCTATCGAAGACCTCGCCGCGGACTCCCGCGCCGGTGAAGCCGGCGACGCCTTCCACGTAGTCGCCGCCTCCGACCTCACGCACGATATCCATGTCGAGCTCACCCGGGCCGCCCCAGCGATCGATGAACAGCACCCGGTTGTCGTGCACGACTTCGAGCAGCTGCGCCTGCGTCAGGCTCGCTTCCACGCGCACGCCGCCACCTTCGACCAGCTCTACCGCGCCGCCCAAGCGGCCGATCCGCTCCGCCAGCCCGGCCTGGGCCTCGGCGCTGCGCTGCCCGAGCATGATCGAGTAGCGCTGGCGCTCGAGGTCAGCGCCTCGCCCTTCGATCGCTTGCCGTAGCTCCGCTTCGAGCCGGTAGGCCGGCTGGTAGTCTCCGGTCCAGCGCACGTACGGCAGCTGGGCCAGCTCGCTGAGAGCGGTCTCGGGGAGGTCGACCACGAAGGTGTGGTCGGTCAGAAACCTGAGGACCGTACCGCCGAGCGCTTGGACGGCCGCACGAAACTCTGGCAATGGCGTCGTGTAGAACTGCACCAGGTGGAGTCGATTGTCGCAACGGGCTTCGAGGTCCAGGCTCACCGCCGGCGGCGCCAGTGCCAGGGGATCGAAGCGCACGTCGCGCAGCCGCACGTCGTAAGTGGTAGCCCGCACTCGCCCCTGGAGGATCCCGTCGCGGCTCACCGCGTAGTAGGCCTGCGAGGCTCCTTCCGCCCCGAGCTCACGCCACAGGTGAAGCTCGAGGTCGCTGTTCGGCACCGCGATCGAGTGGCGATCCAGCACGACCCGGTCGGTCTGGTGAAAGCGCTGGCCCGACTCCAGCGTGAAGAGCCCTTCAGGGGCCTCTTGAGCTGCCAGCGTGGGCAGCGGTACCAGGGTTGCGGCGACGAACGCGCAGACCGGACCGACGAAGCGGAGCGGGTAGTGCATGGTGTGTTCCTTGGTTGTCGAAAAGACGTGGATGGGTAGGCGGCCGCTGGCCGCGGATCAACGAATCTGCCCCTCTGGCTCACGGTGCGGCACCCAGCGAGTGGGCGCCGTCTATGACTGCTGAAAATCTCTCGCGGCAATTGTAGGGCTTCCGGCGCTGCTGGCGCCGAGATTGTCGACATTTGCCAGGTGTTCAAAGTCAGGAATCATCGAGAAATCTATGGCTTTGCTCTAAGGCATAGGTGGAGGACCTGGACTGGGGCATCGGGCTACATCGAACCGCCTATGGCAGGGTGTCTCTATGAGACAATGCGGATTGAGGGATGAATAACGCTGTCGAGCTTCCGAGACCTCGCGACTGGCAAGTCTTCGAGGATTTCTGCCGCGATCTATTCGCGGCGGAGTGGGGTGACCTCGAGACCCAGAAGTATGGACGGCCCGGCCAAGAGCAGCACGGCGTGGACGTCTACGGCCGTCGCGGCGGGAAGTGGCTGGGCGTGCAGTGCAAGCGTCGGCGGACGTTCCCGGAAAAGCGGCTTTCGGAGAAGGAGGTTCGTCAGGAGGTCGAGCTGGCGCTGTCGGACAAGAGCCCGCGCCGCTACGAGACGCTGGTGATCGCGACGACGGCGCCACCGGATGCGAAGCTTCAGGATCTAGCCGACGAGCTCACCGAAGCGTACGGTGAGGAGGGGCCGCGAGTCGTCATCAACGGCTGGGATCAGCTGTGTGAGCGACTGCGCAGGCACCGTAGCGTTTTCCAGGTGTGGGAGCGCCGGCTCCGTGGGACCCCAGGGATCTGGAACATCCCGACGCGTAATCCATTCTTTACCGGGCGCGAAGACCTGCTGGAGTCCCTGACGCAGCGTCTCGAAGACGAGCGCTCCGCGACGCTCAGCCAGGCGATGATCGGGCTGGGGGGCACGGGGAAGACGCAGAGCGCGATCGAGTATTGCCACCGGAATCGCGAGCGCTACGAGCACTTGATCTGGCTCGATGCGTCGAGCCCGGGTGCTTTGTTGGCGGGCTATGCAGAACTCGGGCGGGAGAGGAAGTTGGCGTCGGCGGAAGATCCCGTCGACCAGGCGGCTGAAGCGTTTTTGCGCTGGCTGCGGAACGAGGCTTCGTGGCTGGCGGTCCTCGACAACGTGGAGGAGACCGAAGGGCTGGTAGTTCCGGAAGGAGCGGGAGGGCATGTGTTGATGACCTCTCGTCGCCGCGAGCTGGGTGCGCTCGCCGGTGGCGTGCTGGATGTCGAAGTGCTGCCGCCGGGTGACGCTACCGATCTGTTGCTCACGCGAGCACGCCGAGACGAGCCCACCGCCGAGGAGCGGCGTGACGCTGCGAGGTTGGTAGAGGCGCTCGGCTTCCTGCCGCTGGCGATCGAGCAGGCGGGTGGATATCTCGCCCATCGTCCCATCGCGATTGCCACCTACCTCGAAGCGTTCGAGCGTCGCCAACTGGACGTGCTGGGCCGTCAAGGGCCCGAAGTCGATCCGCACGTCAAGGCCGTAGCTACCACCTGGGAGGTGAACCTCGAACAGCTTCCACCCGAGGCGTTGGAAGTTATGAACGCCTCTGCGTTCCTGGCGCCGGATCGCATTCCGGTTTCGTTGTTCGTGGACCAGGCTGGACTGCTTGGCGAGCGGCTAGCTGCTATGGCTGAGGAGCTACGAGCTGATCCGCTGGAGGTTCAAGACCGGATCGTCGAGCCGTTGATCCGCTTCTCGCTGATGCGCTTCGATTCGGAAGACGGCGGAGCGCTCTCGATCCATCGCCTGACTCAGGAGGTCGTGCGTCGTCGGCTGGACGCTGAAGGTGCAGCAGACGCTGCATTTGAGAACGTTCATCGTGCGATCCAAGCCAGTTTTCCACAGGACTACAAGTCGCCGGCGGCCTGGCCGGCGTGTGCGCAGTGGTTGCCGCACGTAGAGAGTAGTCTGGCCCTCTGGGACCGGAAGCCAGCAGAGTGGGATCCTACTGTTCTGTGGACCGCAGCTGGTACCTATGCGTGGCACAGCGGCCGATCCTATGAGGCACGCGATTTCCATGAGTCAGCGCTAGAGGTTCGCCGGCATGTGTTGGGTGAAGAGCATCTGGATACTCTGCTTTCGATGAATGAGCTTGCTATAACCCTCAGAGCTCTAGGTGATGCCTCCGGTGCTCGTTCACTTCACGAGTCCGCGCTAGAGGTTCGCCGTCGTGTATTGGGTGAAGAGCACCCGGATACTCTGATCTCAATGAACAACCTGGCTGAGACCCTATGGTCTCTAGGTGATGCCTCCGGTGCTCGTTCTCTTCTTGAGTCCGCGCTGAAGGTGAGCCGTCGTGTATTGGGTGAAGAGCACCCGGATACTCTGACCTCAATGAACAACATGGCTTCGACCCTCAGGGCTCTAGGTGATGCTTCCGGTGCTCGTTCTCTTCACGATTCCGCGCTAGAGGTTCGCCGTCGTGTTTTGGGTGAAGAGCACCCGGATACTCTGATCTCAATGAACAACCTGGCTACGACCCTCAGGGCTCTAGGTGATGCCTCCGGTGCTCGTTCACTTCACGAGTCCGCGCTAGAGGTTCGCCGTCGTGT
>JBCCEE010000648.1:0-4286 GCA_039030415.1 Acidobacteriota bacterium | reverse complement strand
TGTTCGAGATCTCGATGGTGTAGGCCAGCGCCCGCCAGCCGTCGGTCGGCCAGGTGGGGTCGGCGTTGGCCATGTCCCAGCTGCTGGCGTAGGCGCTGTCGTCGAGCGGGCCGTGGACCGAGCCCAGCAGATCGCTGGAGGTGCCGACCGGCGACAGGCCGTTGTAGGGTCCGCCGTAGCTCTGCATGCGCAGGCCGAGCTGGCCGTGCGCTTCGTGGTCGGGGCTCTCGGTGTTGCCGTCGTGGATCGGTGAGCCCCACGGGTGGATGATGATCTCGATGCCGCCGTGGTAGTCCAGCATGACGCGGAAGAGGTGCCGCCGCGCCAGCTCGTGAATGGCGCGTGCCCCGACCGTCGACAGCGCGACCTCGTCAGTGCAGAAGCCGCCTTCACAGCGATCGTAGACGTGGTCGCGGTTCATGTCCTCGCTGCCGCTCTCGGTGCCCGGGCTCCAGCGTCGCACGTTGTTGAAGCCGTGGGGGTTGGCGAGCGGCATGACGAAGATCTCGCGGCGATCGACCAGCTGGGTGAGCCAGGGATCGGTGCCGTGGCTCTCGAGCAACAGGCGCGCGATCTCGAGGCAGACTTCGAGGCCGACGATCTCGTCGCCATGCTGGACGCCGACCAGCAGCACTTCCGGCTTGTCGAAGCCGAGCGCTTCGTTGGTGATGCGGAGGATGTGGTGCTCGAGCTCGTCGTCGCCATCGGTGTCGGTCGGCAGGCCGTAGAGATCCTGCGCCGTCCAGTGTTCGGCGAGGCCGGGAAAGTTGGCGGCGAAGGACTCGAGCTCGGTCACCATGGTGTCGTAGGTGCTGTAGGTGAACGGCGCCGCCTGGGCCGGCTGAGCCGATACGCTGAGCAAGGCTGACAGCAGTAGGCCTGGAAGAAGCAGGATCGTCGTCAGCTCGCGGAGTCTCATTCCAGGACCCACCCGCGGATGGTAATAGTGAGGTCGTCGAGACTTTGGCTCGACGGATCGTAGCTGGCGTAGACGTGCAGGTAGCGATGCACGATGTCGTAACGCGCCGGCAGGCGCGGTCCGCGCAGCTCGAGATACCAGCGGTCGCCGTCACGTCCCATGACCTGCCCCACCCAGTCGCCGGGCTCAACGGGCAGACGCCAGCCCCGCGTCGCCTCGAGCTGATGGCGAGACAGCGCCTCGACGTCGATCTTCCGGATCTGCGGCCACAGGTGGCGCACTCGCTCTTCGAGCGCCGCCAGGCCGGCCTGGCCAGCAGCCTGGCTCTGCAGGGCCGCCCGCTCGCTCCGCGGCTGGGCCACGATGTGCGCCGGCGTCTCCATTTCCGGCACGAGCACGAAGTCCGCTTCCGGGGTGGCCGCGAACGCAGTTTGCGCGACCAGAGGAGACGTGAACGCAACGATCGAGAACCCTCCGAGGATCCGCCGCCAGGAAGCGGCAATGCCCGGAGGGACGATCTGTCGATGGGACGCGTCTGCCTTCAGCATCAGAATTCCTCGTGTCAGGGTGAGAAGGTGATATCGACGAAACCGAGCGAGACTCAGCCGCCTCCGCTCATTGTAGAAAATCGATCCACTAGACTACGCGCCGTAATCGGCTGTCTCCCGCAGACCGTCTCCCGCAGACCGTCTCCCGCAGACCGTCTGCCGCAGGCGGTTCCGCGCAGCCGGTCTTTTGCAGGCGGTCCAGCGGATGCAGGCCCACGCAGCCATGCCCACGCAGTCAGGCCCGCGCAGCCGATCCTTCCAACGCCCGAGCCAGAATCTGAGTCTACCGGGGCACGGTCGCTCTCGACGGATTGTCTAATGAGATATCGTAGGGCTGGTCGCCGCACTACCGTACTACCGCACCGTCGCATCGCCACACTGCCAGATCGAGATCGACTTCCAGAGCCACCGCAACCCACGAGCCATTATCCATGAGCCACGATCCTCTCGACTACGGACTGCTGATCCAAGACGCCTTGCGCGGCGTCGTGCGTCGCAGCCTGGAGATCGTCGCCGCGCAGGGCATGCCCGGCGAGCATCACTTCTACCTGACCTTCAGCACCCAATTGCCCGACGTGATGATCCCTCCGCATTTGCTGGAGAGCTATCCGGAAGAGATGACGATCGTGCTGAAGACGCAGTTTCAGGATCTGGTGGTAGACGAAGACGCGTTCTCGGTCGGGCTGTTCTTCAGCGGCAAGCTGCACCACCTGGTGGTGCCGTTCTACGCCCTGCGCACCTTCACCGACCCCTCCGCCGAGCTCCAGCTGACCTTCCAGCCCGCCGAGCCGATCACCGAGGAGCCGGCGGAAGAGGACGTCGACGAAGACGTCGAGGGCGAGGATCGCGGCGACAACGTGGTGTCGATCGCCGGCTTCCAGAAGCGGCGATCCGGTCGCTAGTGCCTCAGCCCGCTAGCCGCGACGCGGGCGCCACAGCAGGGCCAGGAACCCCGGCAGGAAAGCGAAGGCCCAGTTGAGGAAGCGCCACAGGTAGTTGACCGTCGGTGACGGCTGGGTCCAGATGCCTGAGATCGCCCAGAAGGCGAGGCCGGAGCCGATGGCGGCGGCAACGCCGCGCAGCAGCGTCAGCCCGACCGACTCGTCGCCGTCTCGCGCCCAGCGCTGGAGCCCCGCCGTCGACAGCCACATCATCACCCAGGTCACCAGCAGCGCGCCGATGTAACCGATAGCGTAGGCGATCGGGTAGAAGATCGCCGCGATCACGATGCCGGCGACCGGTAGGGTCGGCAGCAAGCGTCGCATGGCGGTAGGGGTGCCGGCCGCTTTGCCCAGCACCAGTGCCAGCACGAGAAAGATAACGGCGCCGTGGATGACGCCTGGCAGTACCGCTCCGTCCGGAATGTAGCGGCTCCACAGCCAATCCCCGAAGGTCGACACCGCCGCCAAGATGCCGCAGCCCACCAGCGCGGCGACGATTCCATTGCTCAACGCATTGTTTTGAGTGCTCATGGCGGGGGATGATACCTTGCTTCGGGTGATGGCCCCCTCACCCACTTCGGTCGATCTCCTGCAGCCGTTCTTCGACAGTCGAGGCTACCTCGTCCTGGACGGAGGACTGGCCACGGCGCTCGAAGCTCGCGGCTTCGATCTCGACGATCCCCTGTGGTCGGCGCGGCTGCTGTTGGAAGATCCCGCCGCCCTCGAGCAGCTGCACTTCGACTATCTCGAGGCTGGCGCCGACTGCCTGATCAGCGCCAGCTACCAGGCTAGCTTCGAGGGCTTGGGCAGGCGTGGCCTGGGAAGGGAGGAAACGTCCGATCTGTTGCGCCGCTCCGTGCAGCTGGCGCGGCAGGCGCGAGAGCGGTTTTGGACTGAGGGCAGGCGCGATGGACGCTGCTACCCGCTCGTTGCCGCGAGCGTCGGCCCCTACGGCGCCATCCTGGCGGACGGTTCGGAGTACACCGGCGCCTACGGACTCGATGAAGCCGCGCTGGTCGACTTTCATGCCGAGCGCTTCGAGGTGCTAGCGACCAGCGGCGCCGACCTGCTGGCCTGCGAGACGATTCCCTCCAGCGTCGAGGCCCGCGCTCTGCGGCAGCTGCTCGAGGCTGAGCCGGGCATCCCCGCCTGGATCAGTTTCAGCTGCCGCGACGGCGAGCACCTGAGCGACGGCAGCGAGCTCGCGGAGGCGGTCGCCGAGCTGGCGGGCTGTCGACGGTTGATCGCGGTGGGCGTGAACTGCACCGCGCCACACTTCATTCCGAGCTTAATCGAGCGGCTGCAGCGCGTCAGCGAGCTGCCGATTGTGGTCTACCCCAACTCGGGTGAAGGCTACGACGCGGTCCACAAGCGCTGGCTGCCGCAGGCGGAGCCCTGGAGCCTCGCGTCTTCCGGGAGCGATTGGCTGCGGGCAGGCGCTCGCTTGATCGGCGGCTGCTGTCGCACTGGGCTGGAAGATATCCAGTCCCTGCGCAGCCTGCTGCTCATTCAAGAGACTGATGCTCAGATCGCGTCCAAGACGGATCGATAGACGGCCGAGTTGGGCGGGCTCCGCCGGGCTTCAGAACTCGCAGGATCGATCTGCAGCTGCGTAGATGCCTGACTCACCAAGGTTTACGACCCGCTTTGATCCTGCACGCTCAGACATCTCAGCCCTTGCTCACTCCGTCCAACACGGCCTACCACCTCATGCACTCTGTTCTGGGATCCGAAGGACAAGCTAGGGTCAGTCCTTGTCAGGACCCCGAGTCCCCATCAGTGTCGAGCTTCTCCCAAATGCTGAAGGCATAGACGTCGCCACGGTGCCAGACGATCACTGGCTCGAGATCCAGGCGTTTGATCGTCCGCTGGATAGCG
>JBCCEE010000647.1:0-4290 GCA_039030415.1 Acidobacteriota bacterium | reverse complement strand
TGGCGTTCTGGGCTACCAGCTGCTCGGCGTCCTCGCTGAGGTACAAAGCCTCGAGCTTCAGGTGGCTCTGCCTTCCCCTCTTGGTGTAGTTGTCGCTTTTCAACCGGAGGAAGTTGATTCCGTGAGCCCCGGCGGTCAGCTCAGTGCCGTCAGGGTGGGGCACGAGAAGCGACGGTCCGAACGAGCTCTTCAAGGTCTGGATCGGCATCCCGATTTCCGGAGCCACCAGATCGATCCGGCCATTCCGGCGGCCGATCGCAGCCCAGTCTCCTGACGGATGAAAGGCGATGGCGGAGAACCCTGAGCAGTGCTCGAGCTCGGTAGCCTGGTAAACCAGCTCGCCGCTCTCACGGTGCCAAAGTAGGGCCTGGCGACTGGAAGACGCCAGCACGTAGGCGCCATCGGGACTCACCAACCCGCGGTCCAAACGCTCGTCGTCCGTCTCGAAGCGGTGCCGTAGCTCGCAGGTCTCAGGATCCCACAATCTCACCGTCCCTTTGCCAGCGGCCACGATAAATTGTTCGCGAGGCGCGAACGTCAGCTGCCTGACGGAATTCGGCTCTTCGGCCAGCAGGCAGCGCGCTTGCCCGGTCGAAAGCTCCCAGGTCGCGATGGTGTTTCGATACCGCGTCGCCACCCAGGTGCCGAGCGGGCTGACGAAGATCTCGCCCAAGCCGGGGGCGAAGCCGGCGAGACGCTGACGGACCTCGCCCGTTTCGATGTCCCAGACCTGGTAGCTCTTGTCCTTGCCGAGGGCGACGAGGCTTGTGCCATCGGGCGTGACGGCGAAGCTGTGGACCTCGCGGCCGAGGGCCTCCCACTTCATTCGCCCCGTCGCGAGATCCCACCGCCGAATGGCTCCGAGCTGCCGGAATGCGTCCTCACTGCCGGTGACGACGAGCTCGCCGCTCGGCGGCATCGCAGCTCGACTGCCCGGCAAAACGTAACGCAGGCGCGATTCGAACCACAGACGCGTCGTGCCATCCGAGGGTCGGCAGCTGGTCATCAACCAGCGACCGTCCGAGCTGTAGGTCATGCCATCTATTGGGCCCTGGTGTCCGACGTCTGCCACGACGTCGACCTGTGGCTCGGTCGCGGACGCGCCGAGGGTGAGGGCGAAGGCCGCCGATATGGCGAGGCGCCGGGCCTGGAGTCTTCTGCCTGAGATACGGTTTGAGTTTCGGTAACGTTCTTCCATGTTTTTCCTCCTAACAGGCTCCTGAAGGAAAACAGAAGAAACGTTACGCCAGCGGTCTACCAGGTGATGCCTCGGCTCTCCAGCTGCTGGCGAGCCGCCTGAAGATCCCACGCTCTCAGCCGGCCGTCGCAGCCGCCGGTCACGAGCTGGCCGGTGCCGGGACGCGTGGCGAGGGCGACGACGGCGGATTCGTGGGCCTGCCAGTGGACGAGCTCGCGGCCGCTGGCGATGTGCCATACGCGCACGATCGGACTATCGTCAGCGCTCGCTAGGAGCTCCCCGGAATCGTCGAAGGCGAGCGCTCGAATCCCGGGTTCGGCCTGCCAGGACGCGATCTTCTCGCCCGTGACGTGGCTGACCTCGATGCGGTCGTTCAAGCCTACCGAGGCGACCTTCTGGCTATCCAGGCTGAAGGTCACGGCTTTGATCAGCGCATCGTGCTCCAAGCGCTCTATCTTGACGCCGGCTTTTGTGTGACAGAGGTCGATACCCTCGGACAAATGGCCGCCGACCGCCGTGGTCTCACCGTCAGGCGAGATGGCGATGGCGCCGACCTGGCGCGTCTCGCTCCATACGCCGAGCAACGAGCCGTTCGCCAAGTCCCAATGCTCGAGGAGATAGGACGAACGGTTCGAGACGGTTGGGGACACCGGCCGATCATTGCTCGAGGACTCCGTTCGGATCGACGCCAAGACCATCGCGTCACCGCTCGGCGTGATCGCCCACCGGTACGGATAGATATGGGCCGTGCCGCCGTCGGCAAACGGCTCGACGCGGGGAAACTCGGGCAGGATCATGAGCTCCTGCCTCGGCTGTAGGCCTCGGAAGTCGATCGGGCGCCCGTCGGACAACGGCGTCGACAGCCGATGCTGTCTGGGGTCGACCGGCTGCGGCAAGTCTAGAGACGTCGGGCCGCCAGCTTGCCTACAGCTCGAACCGTCCCACCAGAGATCGGTATCGACGGTGAACCGGTCGCCCTCAGCATCGAAGCTCAGAGAGCCGATCCAGTTGGAGAGGCGTCGCGACGGAGCCGGGGACGCGACGTCCCACAGGGTGACTTTCGCTCCGCGAGACTTGCCGGCGGGATCGGTACCCAGGGTCGCCAACCGGGCGCCGGATGGATCCCAGGTGGGCTGCCACCCATCGAGAACAGCCAACACCTTGGCGGAAGCGATATCCCAAACCCACACTTTGCCACGATCGCGGTGCATCCCGGGTACGGCGAGCAGGGTACCTTGGGGGTTGAAGCTCGTCTGGCGGAGATCGAGACTGCGCTCTTCCGCAGGCTGGAGGCTCTTGTAGCTATGCTGGGGGTCGGCCAGATCCCAAACCCGGAGCGGTTCCGAGCCCCCTCCTGTTGCCAAGAGTTGACCTTGGGAGCTCAGTCGCGCCACCGGACTCCCAGCCGATGAAACGTTCAGACGTGCCGTGGGCAGCCGACGTCGCAAGTCCCACACTTCGATCACATCGTGGCTGGGACGCAGGGCCGCGAAGCCACGATCCGAGCTGACGTCCAAAATGGCATGGGGTGGGGCCGGCTGATGGGAGGTGTCCTCGAACAGATCCCACATGAAGATCGCGCCGTCTTTGAGGTAGAGCAGGTATTCATCGTCCAAGAAGTCGCCGAGGACGCTGCCAGCGGGCAGGGTGGCCGCGTGAGGTTGCCACATGCTGACGATGCGCACCTCGCGAGGCGGGTTCTGCGGGGTGGAGCGGCTGGTGGGGCCCATAGCCAACCAGCGCTTGCTCGGGCTGAAGATCCAGGCATCCTGTGCCTGGGGGCTAGCTAGGGCTAGCTCCCGGTCGATCTTGGAGGGCAAGAGCCTGCCTTCGCGACGATTCCATACCCACATCTTGGGCGTTTCCGTACTGGCTCCGGACACCAGGCCGAGCTCCCCCCCGCGGATCGTCGGCTTGGGTGCGTCGGTCTCGCTGAGCGCCTGATCGAGGAGAGCCCCCGTCGTGGCGTCGCGCACTTCGAGACGCAGGCGCTTCGGACTCACGTCGGCCCCTAGTAAGGCCAGTCGCTGGCCATCGTCGCTGAACGACATGTAGGCGTAGCGCGGCGCTTCGAAACGGATGGCTGGGTGCAAGCCGGGAAGGAAGTGGGTCTCGAGCGCCTCCCGACGCACCTCGGGCGTCAGATCGAGCTTGGCGGCCTGCGCGAGCTTCTCGAGGGCCTCGTGACGCTCACCCTGTTGGCGATGGGCACGAGCTTCGGCCAGCAACGTGTCCCGCTGGTAGGACCTGGACGATAGGGTCTGCCGCGGTTCAGAGCTCAGATCTGCGAAGAAGCCTTGCTGCTGCAACCCGAACCACCCCGCGAAGGCCAGCGCCAGGACCGTGAGCGCGACGCCGATCCGCACCCGGCCGAGCCACGGTTGCTGAAACAGCCGGCGCCGCAGACGGAGGCCGCGGCCGAGCTTGCCGCCCTCGATGGGCAAACCCTGGAGGAAGCGACTGAGATCCTCCGCCAGCTCGTCGGCCGAGGGGTAGCGGTCGGCGGGATCTTTCTCCAGGCAGCGCAGGCTGATGAGCTCGAGGTCGTGGGGCACTACGGGCCGCAGTTGGCTCGGTGGCTCGGGCTGTGACTGCAGGGTCTCCACCAGGGTGGCCACGGGGGTTTCGGCGTCGAAGGGCGCCCGGCCGACCAGGGTGGCGTAGAGGATGGCGCCGAGGGCGTAGATGTCGGCCGCCGGGCTGGCGGGGTTCGAAGTCGACGCGGCGTTTTCCGGCGGGATGTAGCCCGGCGTGCCGAGCACCGCGCCGGAGAGCGTCAGGCTGTGGTTCAGGGTGAGGTCTTTGGCCAGGCCGAAGTCGGTGATGTGGGGATCGAAACGGGCGTCGACCACGACGTTCGAGGGTTTGAGGTCGCGGTGGATGATGCCCTGCTGGTGAGCGTAGTGCACGGTGTCGGCCAGGCTCATGACCAGCTCGGCCGCAGTGTGGGGATCCAGCGGCCCCTGACGCAAGAGGGTCGCCAGGTTCTCGCCTTCGATGAGGTCCATCGAGAAATAGGGTTGCCCTTCGACCTCTCCGACCTCGTAGATGGCGACGATGCGCGGGTGTTTGAGGGCGCCGGCCGCGCGCGC
>JBCCEE010000646.1:0-4296 GCA_039030415.1 Acidobacteriota bacterium | reverse complement strand
TCGTCGAGCTTTTCGACCGGCTGCCGGCGGTGCGCTGGCGGCGGCTCGCCAAGGGGCTGACGTTCGCGGTGGCGATGATCTTCTTCGCAACGTCCCAGGCCCGGATCTTGGTCGCCGGCACCCGCACCCTCGGTATCTACCTGAAGGCCGACGACGACCTCGCGGCGACCGCGGTGCCGCCGGTCTATCGCTACATCAACCAGAACCTGCCGGCCGACGCCCGGCTGCTCTTTCTCAACACCAATCAGACGTTCTTCTGCGAGCGTGAGGCGCTCGCCGACAGCTTCTTCGAAGCCTCGCAGATCGCCGCCTGGATGGCCGAGGCCCAAGGTCCCGAGGCAGACCCTGTCGAGGCAGACCCTGTCGAGGCAGACCCTGTCGAGGCAGACCCCGTCGAGGCAGACCCCATCGAGGCAGACCCTGTCGAGGAGCTGAGCAAGCTGCTCGGTAGCCGGCGGGTGACACACGTGCTGATCGAGCACCGCCCGCGCCCCATCCGCTACCCGAACGCCTTGGGCGAGCTGCTGCAGGACCCGAGCCGCAGCACTCGGCTACACCAGACTCCGGACGGCCGCTTCTCGCTGTTCGAGCTGCGGTAAGCGAGACAATGGGCGGACTCAACCAGCAGGTCGACGAGGGCCAGATACGGCGCGCTCTGCCGTGGGTGCTGGCCGCGGCGCTCGTGGCCTGGTGCGTACCGGCCCTCGATCAATACAACCTCACCTGGGACGAGGCCCTCGGCGACTTCTTCTTCGGCGACCGCTACCTGTCGTTCTTCACGTCTTTCGACGCTAGGTACCTCGACTTCGAGGCCGAACCGTACCCGGAAGGTCGCCGGCCCGACCTGCGGCTGTCGCCGTTCAGAACGCGGCCGTGGGAGCACTACCCGGTAGCCAGCACGCTCGGAGCCCTGAGCTCGCGGGTGCTTTCGAGTAGCCTCGGATGGGTCGACTCGTTCGACGGCTTCCACGCCGCCAACATCGCCCTGGCGGCGCTCCTGCTGTGGGTTTTCTACCGCTTCTTGGAGCCGCGTTTCGGCACCGTCACGGCACTGGCCGCCACCGGCTTCCTGTTCACCTCGCCGCGGATCTTTTTCCACCTGATGGCGAACGTCAAAGACTTTCCGCTGATGGTGTTCTTCACCCTGGCGGTGCTCGCCTTCTTCCGCGCCTACGAAGCCGGTTCGACGCGCGGGATGCTGGCCGCAGGTTGCCTGTGGGGGCTCGCCCTCGCCACCAAGGCCAACGCTCTGTTTCTGCCGCTGATTCCCTGCGCGCTACTGCTGCTCGGCGGCCTGCCCGAGGCCTGGCGGGGTCGCCGCGATCGGCTGCTGGGGTCGCTGGTCGGTGCCGGGGCGGCCGGCGTGGCGGTGATGGTGGCGGTCTGGCCCTACCTGTGGGCCGATCCGATCGGGCGCCTGTGGCAGAACCTCGAGTTCGTACTGCTGCGCAAAGACACTACGCACCCGGACAGCTTCGCGCCGGTGCTGCAGGCGATCGGCCTGACCACGCCGCCCGTCTTCCTCATCTGCTTCGCCGTCGGCCTCGTGCCCTGCTTGCGCTGGGCTCTCGGGGGGCATCGCGCCGCGCTGCTGATGCTGGTGTGGATCCCCGGAGTCATGGCCCGCTACCTGGTGCCCCAGGCGGTGAACTACGACGGCGTGCGCCACTTCCTGGAGCTGTTCCCGGCCATGGCGGCGATCGCCGGCCTGGGCGTGGCCTGGATGGCCCAGTCCGTAGCGGCGGGGCTGGGTGGGCTCTCGAGCCCACAGTGGATCAAGATTGGCGCCCTCACCGTTGCCCTCATGCCAGGAGCCTTTTCGCTGGTGGCCACCCACCCCTTCCAGCTGGCCTATTGGAACGCCTTCACCGGCGGCTATGCCGGCGCCCGCGCTCGCGACCTGCCGCAGGCCGGCGACTACTGGGGCGCCAGCTACCGGCTCGGCATGCGCTGGCTCAACGAGCACGCTCCCCAAGACGCGCTGGTGGCGGTGCCGGTCGTCGAGCACGCGGTGCGCCTGGTAGCGCCGGAGCGCCTGCGACCCGACCTCTTGCTATTGCCGGTCACCACCCCGTTCTCGCCCCGCATCTCACCCGAGCGGCTGGAGCTCACCCGCCAGGCCGCCCAGAAACGCCCGCTCTACGTCATGTTCGTCGAGCGTCGAGACTGGATGAACGATCTGATGCGCGAATGCCTGGAGCGTCTCGAGCCCGAGGTCACTTGGGAGCTCGAGGGCGAGCCGGTACTGGCGATCTACCGCTACGAACCTCAGTAGCTGGAGATCGTCCAGGGATTATCGATAGACCCACTCGCGATATCGCTGAGCTGTGAGGTCGTGTTGGTGGAGCGAGCAAGGGCGAGGATGTTTGAGCGTGCAGGATCTTCAGATCTCGTAAGCCTCTGCGCTTTAGAGCTTTCTGAAACTCGACGACGATCCTGCGAGTTCCGCAGCCCGGCGCAGCCCATCCAACACGACCGACTATTGGCCCTACCTGGACGGAGGAACCAGTCAAGCGCCGCCGTAGACGATCCACAGCACCAGTACGCCCCACAGCACGACGTTGACCACGGACGGGATGTCCCGCAGGATGGCCTCGGTCGGGTTGTGTTTTTCCTGCCGTTGGTAGATCAGGTAGAGGTAGCGGAAGATGCCGAACAGCACGAACGGCATGGTGTAGACCAGGCGATCCGAGCCGAAGCGGTTGACGGTGTCTTCGTCGACCGCGTACACCGCGTAGGACACCACGGTCGACGCGGTGACGACGTTGATCATCTGATCGAGAAAGGCCGGACTGTAGTGGCTGAGCACCGCGCGGTGCTCGGCGGCGTCGCCGGCCAGCAGCACGAGCTCGTGGCGGCGCTTGGAGAGGATCAAAAAGAGCGCCAGGAAGATCGTGCACAGCAAGAGCCAGCGCGACACCTGGACGTCGATCGCCTCGGCCCCAGCCAGCACGCGGATGACGTAACCGCTCGACACCGCCATCACGTCGAGGATCACGACCCGCTTGAGCCAGCTCGAGTAGAGAATATTGATGCCCAGGTAGGTGGCGAGCAGGACGGTGAAGTACGTGCCGAGGAATAGGGCTGAACCCAAACCCGCAACCGCCAGCACCACCGCCGCTCCAATCGCGACCGGCACCGGCAGAGCGCCGGAGGCGATCGGCCGAGTCCGCTTCAGGGGATGCCGGCGATCATCCTCACGGTCGCGCAGGTCGTTGATCAAGTAGATCGCGCTGGCGGCCAAGCAAAACGCCCCGAAAGCCAGAGCCACCCGACTCACCACGTCAGCGTGACCCAGCTGTTCCGCGAAGACGATCGGAGCCAAGACAAAAATATTCTTGACCCATTGGACGGGACGAAGAGCCCGAATCAGAGCGCGTATCATGATGGCGAATACTATAGGGTCGAACACCGCGATGAGCACCCGTATCCCGTCACGATTTCTGCTGCTGTACGCGGCTCCGACCCTGGTCCTGCTAGCGCTGGCGGTCTGGCCGCTGATGCGTGGCGCCGAGACGCTCACGATGCGGGACGTCCTCACCAGCCACTATCCGCTGAAGAGCTCCCAGGCCGAGGCGCTGCGGCAAGGCGAAATCCCCCTCGTCGACCCGTACCGCGGCGGGGGCCAGCCGCTCTTGGGCAACCCCAACGCCCTGCCGCTCTACCCGAGCAACCTGCTCTACCTCGTGGGCTCACCGCTGTGGGCGCTCAACGCTCACTTCTGGCTGCACCTGCTGCTCGCACCGCTGGCGTTCTTCTGGCTCGGGCGAGCCTGGGGGCTGAGCCGGGCGGCAGCCTGGGCCGGCGGCGTATGTTACGTCAGCAGCGGCTTCTTCCTATCGCTGCTCAACCTCTACAACCTGGTGGCAGGGGCGGCGCTGGCGCCGGCCTTCATCGCCGCCAGTCTCGACGCCTGGCATCGCGACCACAGTACGTCGCGGGCGAGGCGCAGCCTGGCGCTCGCCGGGCTGCTGTTCGGCCTGCTGATTCTGGCTGGCGATCCCATGTTCGCCCTGATCGCCCTCGCCCTGGCGGTGACGGCGGTGGCGGCGCGCCGAGCCGACAGCGCCTCGTGGCGTCAGCGCGTGCCGGCTTCGACCCTGGTGCTGGTGTGCGGCGCACTGCTGGCCGCGCCGATGGTGGTCGAGCTGCTGCGGATCCTGCCGCTTTCCTACCGCGGCTATTGGCAGTTCTCGATGCGAGCCGCGCTCTCCCAAAGCTGGGATCCGCGGAGCTTCGTGGAGTGGCTGCTGCCGTTCTTCTTCGGCCGGCCCGATTTCACCTTTTGGGGCCTGC
>JBCCEE010000645.1:0-4304 GCA_039030415.1 Acidobacteriota bacterium | reverse complement strand
GCTCCTTGGCTCTGGCCATGATGCCGATGGCGATACTTCGAAAGTGGTTGCTCGCGGGCAGCAGATAGCGCCCGTGCAAGCAGCGCGTGGTGACTTCGAAGTGTGTGCCACCCGGCCAGACATGCCTGTGCGGTCGTCCCATACCCATATAAAACGCAAAGCGCCTGCTCGATCTCGCGGATCGGGCGAAAAAAGTTGAAATAGATTTGTCGGGAGATGAATAGACATCGATCGCTCGCTCCGAATCGGGTGGCACTCCCAACTTTCCGAATCGGGTGGCACCACCCCCGATGCTCCGAATCGGGTGGCACCCCCCGCGCTGCACCCCCCGCAGCTGCCAGTGGGGTAGGTAGTCTGGCTACCCGATGGTGTTTTTCAGACCACCCCATCGGTCATTCCATCAGGCTTTCCAGCGCCCTATCGTGATGAGTGAAAGGAGATGGCAATGGGATGGACCGAGCTCTTGCTGTTGGCGACGGGGCTACCGGGGTTTCTCATCGGAGCTGCCGTCACTCGTGATCCCTGGATGGGGCTGCCGCCCGCGATGCTCATCATCTTCGCGTTCTTGGGCTTCGTCGGCGGATCCGTCGCGGGTGAGACCAGATCCAGGACTTGGGAAGGAGCTGGTCTCGGCCTGCTGCTGGGGCCGCTGGGGTGGCTCATCGTTCGGCTCAGGCCCAGCCGAGACCGAGAGCCCTGATCTACGGGGGATGACCGAGGCGCGTCGCGCCCCGGTCACTGACGAACCGATCAGTCGTCGTCCTCGTCTGTCTCGCAGACCACCGGCGCGCTCGACGGATCCCGGGGATCAGTGCCGAGCTTGACCTCGGTGCGGTTGTAGCAGCCGTCGAGGTCGGCATCGAGACCGATGCGGACGCCTGAGCCGAGAGGCACGCAGGTGTAGGTCAGCTCGCTGTGCTGGGCGCGGTTGCGGAGCTGGGCGTCGGTGAGGTCGGGTTTGTCGTGATCGCTTTGTACGAAGACGCCGGAGCTCTCGACGTAGAGGTAGCCCTTCTCGCGTTTGCCTCGCCGCGTCGTCACCACCAGCTCGCACTCGGGAGCGTGGGCGTCCGGCCCGACTTCGGTGCTGGCGCGCGAGATCATCAGGTCGATGCGTGGACCCGCCTCGGCAGCGTTGTGCTGGTTGAGCGTGACCTGCTGGCCGACGATCGGCGCCAGGTTGCTGTCGAAAGCGAGCAGAAACGCCTCGACGTCGCGCCGTAACGAGTCGCCCTCCGGCCCAAACGGGAAACCTGCCGGCGTGATGAGGTCCGAGAACGGCACGATCGAGATAAAGCGGAAGATGGTGTCGACGCCACCGTTGTGGATGAAGCCGAAGCCGCGGATCTGGTCGCCCTGGTGGGAGAAATCCTGGTGCGGCGTCATGAACGGTAGGAAGCCGATGCCGAACATGTCGACCTTCTGGTAGAGGTTGCGGAAGTGCGGCACTTTGAGGTGCTGCAGCCCGCCGGATTCCACCAGGCCGAGGCCGTCGGTGCCGAAGAAGCCCGGCTTGTCGATGCCGTACTCGGCGTTGCCCAGTGGGTTGAGCACGTGGCAGAACTGGCAGCTGACGGTCTCTCCCGGGATGAAGGGGTTGCGAGGCGTCGAGTCGTCGATGAAGAAGTGGTCGCGACCGCGTGCCTGTGACTCCGTCAAGCTGTTGTCGAGGGCGCGGATCGGATTGGGCGGGTAGGTGAGCTCGAGGATGAAGTCGGTGAAGGCCGTCATCTCCTCAGGGGTGAGCTGGCGCGGACCGCCGACCAGGCCCTCGAACGCCGGGTTGAACTCGGAGAACGCCTGGCGCTCGTCGTACAAACCGGTGTCGGGCTGGGCGCTGACGCCTCCCGTTTCGTTGTTGCCGTTGCGGTCGCCGCGCCAGTGCATCGGGCCGTGGTTGGCCATGCCGCGCAGGCTCTGGGTGGTCATTGGGCCCTTGAGCGGCTGGAAGTCCTCGGCGCCTGGAAATGGCGTGACCGGATCGATCAGCGGGCCGGGGTTGGGCGTCGGCTCGGCGTCGGGATCGCCGAGGTCCCAGCCCAGCGAGTCGAGATCGCCGAAGACGTGGCAGCTGGCGCAGGATGACTCGCCGTTCGACGATGTCAGCCGCGCGTCGTAGAGGAAGGGGCGACCGGCAATGACGTGGGCCGGCTCAGGGCTGAAGAGCTGGCGCCGGGCGATTTCGGTACGCGTTGCGGTGTCGATCACCGAGACCGTGTTGTCGAAGCGCGTCAGCACGTAGAGCCGGCCGCGCGCCTCGTCGAGCACCAGGCCGGACGGGCCGCCGCCGGTGAGCTCGATGTGATCCGCAGCGTCGGGCACGAAGCTGTCGTTCTCGAGCGCCGCGGTCGAGAACACGCCGACCTTGCCCGAGCCGAACGCCGCCACATAGAGGGTGGTGCCGTCAGCGCTCACCGCCATGTCGACGGGCTGGGCGAGGCTACGGTCGTTCTCGGTGTTGGGCAGGTCGGAGCAGCACGTCGTGTAGTCGATGTGCTTGTTGAGGTGCCGCGGCTGCACGTTGCCACCGTCGATCACCGTGATGCGACTCTGGTGGGTCTTGCCGCGGGTGGTGGTGCCGCCGAAGGTGCCGGGTCCTTCGAAGCGCACCTCGTTCAGCGCCTCGGTGTTGGAGACATAGAGCTTGCCGCTGGCCGGGTTGACCACCATATTGAACAGCACCGTGCCGACCCCAGCGAATTCGCCGGCGGTACCGGCGACCTGCGACGGCGGATCCGCGTTGGCATCGATAGCGAAGACATCGAGGTCGGGCAAGTCGAACTTCACCAGATGATCCCAGATGCGCTGGCTAGGGTGATCACGCCAGTGCTGGCCGTCGTACCTGACGATCAGGCCGGTGTCGGGCTGCGGAATGCCCTGGTAGTTGGTGGTCGGGGCGGGCAGGCCAAAGCCGTCGGGAGCACCGGGCCCGCCGTCGGTGACGTAGCCGCTCTCGAGCGCCGTGGTCTGGTTACCGGAGTGGAAGGCCGCAGCGTAGACGGTGGCGCCGTCGGGGCTGACCGCCAGGGCACGCGGCGTGTCGGCGAACAGGGTGACGATCGACAGCGGCGTGCTGCCGAGCGCGTTGGCGTCGAACACCCAGACGTCGGCGCGGCCGACGCCGGGCGTGGTCAGCTGCGGATCATTGGGGTTGTTCTGGCCGCGGTGGGCGGTGGTGATGAAGGCACGGGCGCCATGCTCGCCGGCGAAGACGATATCGCGCGGCTCGTCGCCGACCAGCAGCGTACGCCGAACCCGCGCTCGCCGCGGATTCGTTGTGTCGACGACCGAGACGCTGTCGGAGAGGTGGTTGACCACCCAAACCTCGAGGTCGGAGTAGGCCGCCACCGCCACCGGCTCGAGGCCGACCTGCACCGAGGCGATGTGCTTGAGGGGACCGGCACCCCCGCTGCCGTTGCGCACCTTGAAGACTTCGAGCCGGTTGTCAGGAGTGTTGACGGCATAGAGGTGCTGGCCATTGGGTGAGAGCGCCAACGGTCGCACCTGTCCGCTTTCGAAGATCGTCACCCGGTCGGGATGGGGTGACTGTCCGAGCGTCGCCGAGCTGGCGCCCAACAGCAGGACGCAGGCGGCGAGCAGGGTGAGTTTGGATCTCGCGCCGACAGATCGTGGATTCGGTCTTCCCATGGCGTGTCCTCCTCCGTTCCCCTGGGCTCCGCGGGCAGCGGGGCAGGGGCGGTTGCGTAGTGTGGATCAGAGCTGGATCAAAAGTGCTCCCCAAGATCGGGGCTCAGCGCCCCACGGAATCAGTGTGCTGGCTATGTACACGCAAAAGGCTCAGAAACACCGCCAGAAAATTTGTCGCGATTTTTCGTCGCGACGTTTTGCGGCTGCGTTCCGAATCGGGTGGCACTCCGCGCATGCCCCGAATCGGGTGGCACCTCGCGCCTGCACCTCCGATTCGGGTGGCACCTTGCCCACCGCTCCCTGCGCTCGTTCCGAATCGGGTGGCACCGCTCGGCGCCGCACCGCTCGGCGCCGCACCGCTCGGCGCCGTCCGCCCGATTCGTCTAGAAGATCTCGGGAACGGTCTGGTGCAGGATCAGCAGACCAATCGCTACCAGGAAGACGGCGAAGATGCGCTTGAGCTTGCCCTGGGAGACGCGGCTGCCGATCGACCGGCCGACGAAGCTGCCGACGATGCCGACGCCGGCCACGGCCCCAAGCACTGGCCAGTCTAGGGCCAGGCCGAGCTGGTCGAGGACTTCGAGGTATTTGACGAAGCCGGTGAACGACTTGAGGGCGATGATCACCAGGCTGGTGCCGACCGCCAGGTGCATCGG
>JBCCEE010000644.1:0-4309 GCA_039030415.1 Acidobacteriota bacterium | reverse complement strand
TTCCCCCTTTGAAAAAGGGGGACCGAGGGGGATTTCTGGAGGCTCGGTAGAGATCGAAGAGAATCCCCCCTATCCCCCCCTTTGACAAAGGGGGGAGCCAGAAACTCAGGGAGCTCCGTCACCGCCAGGCTGTGGCGTCGCCGCTCTCGAACCCATCCGCGAAGATATCGGGCGGTGCGGTCTCGAGCCGGAGCTGCACGCTGTCGATGTCCTGGCCGGCGAGTCCGGTCAAGACGGTGCTGAGCCGGCCGTTCCAAGGCGTGGAGAAGAAGCTGGTGATGTCGAGCGGCCCAATGGTCACGCCGCCGGTGATCCTGAGGGATGCGGATCTGACGACGGCCGGAGGGGCGGCGTCGAGGGTGTCGTCGCGGCCGATCTCGATGCAGATATCAGTCAGCGGGGTACCGGTTTCCGGATCTTCGAACCCCTCGGGAAAAAGATCGTCGCCTGAGTCGAGGCTGGTATCGATTCCGACGTCCGAGACCTGGCCGTCGGACGGCGTCTCGAATTCGAAGACCAGGGGCTGGGTTCCATCCACGTAAGGGTCGAGCAGCTCGCTCAGGCCATCGAACGTGACGGTGCTGTCGTCCATGCCGCTCAGGTGCTCGGAGAAACACTGAAACACGCCGTCGATCAGGGCGCCGAGCTGGTGCACGAAGTCATAGGTGTCGCCGACATACGTCGAGCCGCCGCCGATCTCAGTCGACTCTCGAGTGATGTTGTGGACGCTCCAGCCATCGCCCTCGATCACTTGGGCCGGGCAAACGGTGGCGCTCCACAGACTGACGAGCAGCGCCGCCAGAATGGGATGGAACAGGTGGGATTCTCGGGTGTTGCTTGATTTCATACAGCGGCTCTCCAGGGCTCGAGGGTGAAACAGTCCGCGCGTTGGAATGCGCGTCTGTCCCTACTGTCGAGCCGCGATGAATCCGTTTCGCCCTCGATCGAATTCTCGCCCTCGATCAGTCTTTGCCCTCAATCCATTGAGACGCGAAAGCCACTCGGCTGAGCCGGATCAGGGGGCTGTCAGATCGAAGTAGGCGTAGCCGAGGGGCGTGGGGTGACCACCGGGCGGACGTGCCAGCACCTCGAGCTCGTAGGCCCCGGCAGGCAGCCCTTGGGCGAGCCATAGCTCGAGCATCGGCTTTGACTCGAGCTGTTGGGCCGGTCCGCGCCAGCGTTCGCTGCCGGTGGCGTCACGCAGGACGAGCTCCACCGGAGCGGTGAGGTCGCGCGGGTCGACGGTGACTCGCAAGCGTAAGGAGCGGGAAGAGTCAGCCAGCCCAAAGGTCGGCGATTGGGCGCTGCGGGACACGCCGAGATCGAGCTCGATCAGGGTTTCGCCCTCGAACAGGGTTTCGCCGTCTGTTCGCGGCTGATGCTGGAGGGACTCCTGCTGCATCACGAGCATCCAGCCGGCCGCAGTCACCAGCAGGAGAGCAGCCGCCAGCGCGATTCCGCGGGATCGACGGCGGCGCGAGTCTCGTCTACGCCGCCCGCTCTCAGCCAACAGCAGCTGGCTGACCTGCAGCCGCCGCTGCCGTTCGGGAGCGCGTAGGAAGATCGTCTCGAAGCGCTGGCGACGTTCTGGGTCGAGCTCGTCGGCCAAGTAGGCGTCGATCAGCTCGTCCTCCACGAGCTTCACGCGATGGAAGAACGTGTCGTCGGCCAGGCGCAGCTCGGCGGCTTCGAGCTCCGCTCCATCGAGCTCGCCCAGCAGATAGCGTTCGGCCAAGGAATCCAAGTCGCTCATCATTCCCTACTGTCGTTCCGGCGGGATTTGGTTTCGCCCTCGAGGCACTCTCCCAGGCAGTCGGCGAGTCGGCCGCGTAGGCGGTGGACCCGCAGCCTCAGAGCGACCTCGCTGATCGCCAGGTCCCCAGCGAGGCGTTTGCGGTGAGCGATACGGCGGCCGCCCGAGGCGTCAAAGTAGCGCCAAAGCAGCTCTCGATGGGCGGCGGAAAGCTTCGCCAGGCAGCGCCGGAAGCACTCCAAACGAGGAGTCTCTTCATCATCGGCCGGAGGGGTTGCATCGGCACTGAGCTGATAGTGCAAGCGCTGCTCCCTCTGCTGGTGTCGACCTGCTTCCAGCATGACGAAGCGGGCGATGCCGTAGAGGTAGGGGAACGGCTGATCTCGCAGGTCGACGCCCTCGGTAGCTTTGCGCGTGGCGCGGTCGATCGTTCGATCGACCAGCTCGGGGGCATCGGCGAAGCCGCGGCTTTCGAATACCGTGGTCAGCTTGCGCCGCAGGTCGAGCAGCAGCTCCGCGGCGCGCTCAGGATCCTCGTGCAGGGCGTCCAGCAATGCCTCGAGCGGCAGCGGCTCGGCCGCCAGTGAGCTCACCCCAGGCCGCCTTGGTAGACGAATCCGGCCCAATAGTGCGGCTCGCTCCAGCGCGCTTCGGCAGCCATCTGGCGCTGTGCCTCGCGCAGCGCGGCGGCCGGTCGCTGGCCTTGCCAGAGGGCGGTGTAGAAGCGAGTCATCAGCTCGGCGGTGGCGCGATCGTCCACCGGCCACAGGCTGGCGATCACGCCGCGAGCGCCCGCGGCCAGGAAGCTGCGCGTCAGCGACAGCAGGCCCTCTCCCGGCAGGTCCTTGCCGAGGCTCGTGCTGCAGGCGCTGAGCACCACCAGCTCGAAGTCGAGCTCGAGCGGCTGGATCTCGTTCAGCCGCAGGAATCCGTCCCGGGGACGACCCTGGCGATCGAAGAGCGATAGCACGATGCCGGATAGCTGTGGATCCCGATCGTTGATCAGCGTGTGGGCGGCGATGTGCAGCACGTGCCCCGAGGCTCCCTGATCGAGACCCAAGAGCGCCGATTTCGAGGCTTCGAAGTCCACCTGGCGGACCGCCCCTTTACCGGCCAGCTCGCTGAGGGTATCCGCCTCGACGCGCGAGAAGCGCAGGCGCGGCAGGTCTTTGATGCCAGCCGCCTCGGTCGCTCGCAGGACCGACTCGGGCGGTGGGGGAGCGGGCTGCCGAGACAGGCGTGGGTCGTCGGCTCGATAAACTGGATCAGCGACCACGTGCACCGAGCTGCCGGCTGGCTGCCGGTCGGCTGGGTCGAGCGTCAACGCCACGGCGGCCGATGGCGAGAAGGTGAGCTCGAAGCCTTCGACCAGAGACCCACCGGAAGTGTCGACCAGGGCGGCGAAGGGTACCCGGCGCAGCGCGCCGTCCGCGACGATCAGCAGGCGAGAGGCGGGGCCGACAGCGTCCATCAGGGGCTGCCAGATGAGGTCGGTGAGGGCCTTCCGCTTCGCCGGCGAAGCGAGCCCGCTGCCATTCGCTCCGATGTCCGCCAACAGCGGGTCGACGGCGGCCGAGATCGTCGCCCGTCCGGCGAGCTCGATCAGCTGCAGCTCGTCGGGACCAACGACCCAGGCCCAGCTGCGCTCCTCGCCGAGGGCATACTCCACCAGCCGGCTGCGCGCGTCGAGCCGGGCCTGCATTCGGCTGAGGTCGAAAGCGTAGGCGTCCGGCGCCGCCGGTGTTTCGTGAAGGTGATCGAGGAGGGCTCGGGCCAAGTGATTCTCATGTGAGTCGAGCGCCCGTTCGGCAAAGCCGGCGTCGGGCCGGCGGCGGTGCTCGGCGAGCAAGATCTCCCGACGAGTCGCGGCAGTCGCAAAGTTGGCGGCGAGAAAGGTGGCGCGCTTTTCCGGGTCGTTGACGCGGCTGCGCTGCCGCTCGAGCCTAGCGATCCCTTCTTGAGACGCCTCCAGAGCACCGGTCGTGTCGCCCGCGGCATAGCGCGCGCGGGCGACATCGTCCCAAGCCGAAGT
The DNA here is from genome assembly GCA_039030415.1 of Acidobacteriota bacterium. Lineage (GTDB taxonomy): Bacteria > Acidobacteriota > Thermoanaerobaculia > Multivoradales > J023 > JAAELT01. The sequence goes on along the minus strand of JBCCEE010000644.1, from coordinate 524 downwards.
CTCCCCCCAGGGGTTGGCGATGCGCTGGTGCAGGCTCAGCCCGTGCTCGGCCCAGCGCTGGGCCTCCTGCGGGCGCTCTAGCTCGAGCAGTAGCCGCGACAGGGTGATGGCGTTGTAAGCCTCGACCCGCGGCCGATCGAGGGCCCGCAGGCTCTCGATGTTGGCCCGCAGCTGAATGACGGCGGCCTCGAGATCGTCGGTTTCGCGCAGCAGGTCGGCGAGCCGGCCGCCGATGAACGCCACGGCTTCCTGGTCGCCCTCGGCGCGACAGATGCGGTCCGCGCGCTCGAAGGTCGAGCGGGCCTGCTCCGCGGCACCGCTGGCGCTCTCGGCGGTAGCGATCTTGGCCAGCACCCGGCACAGTGCCTTGCGCTCTCCGGTTCGCTCGAACGTCTCCCGCGCCTCGTCATAGGTCTCGAGCGCCTTGGCGAACTCGCCCCGGGTGACATAGGCGAGCCCCAGGTTGCTGGCGGTCCGCGCGAGCAGCATTCGATCGCCGGCGGCACGGTGCAGGACGACGGCGC
>JBCCEE010000643.1:0-4310 GCA_039030415.1 Acidobacteriota bacterium | reverse complement strand
GGTTCAGTGGCCGTTATTCCCACCGCCTGGTGGGCTAAAACGGCTATGCGCGGGGGGGGCTGTATTTGGGTGGTGGGCTCGCGGGGGGCGCCGCGGTGGGGCGCCCGCTCCGCTACCACCTGCCGACGATCGGCTGATCCCCTGCGAGTCCGTAGATCGCCCAGAGATCCTCCGGCAACGAGAACGTGCACGACTCGTTGCGGTCCATGAGGAAGAGGCGACTGGCCGGACGGTAGACGCCGATATCGTCGTCGCCATCACGATTCCAGTCTCCGATGATCGGCTGATCGCCAGCGAGACCGAACAGGCAGGCGAGATCGGTCGCCAGCATGAAGCGACCGTCTTCGTCCAGATCCATCAGGTACAGGCGGCTCGACGGGCGGTAGACGCCGATGTTGTCGTCACCGTCGCCGTTCCAGTCGCCGATGATCGGCTCGTCACCCACCAGGCCCAAGAGATCGACGCGATCCGTTGCCGGTGTCCAGGTGCAGCTCTCGTCCAGGTCCTGAAAGAACAGACGCCCGACGGTGACGCCAATGTCGTCGTCGCCGTCCCCATTCCAGTCACCAACGATCGGCGCGTCGCCATCGAGCCCAAACTGGCAAAGCTGATCGGCAGCCGGATTCCAGCTGCAGCTGCCGTCGGAATCGAGCAAGAACAAATCCCTGACCAGGCCGTTCTCGGGCGTCGCGCGGCGGTAGACGCCGATCTCGTCCTTGCCATCGCCATTCCAATCGCCGGTGATCGGCTCGTCGCCAGCGACCCCGAACAGGCAGATCGTGTCTGCGGCCGAGCTCGTGCCGCTACCGTCGGTATCGCGAGTGAAGATACGGCCACGGTAGACGCCGATCCAATCACTGCGGGCGGCTTCGAACGTCCAGAACCCCGCCTCGAGCGAGAAGGGGCCGCCGCTGGCGGCTCCCACCGTGGGCTGTCCGATGGTGCCGGAGATCTCGAAGACACCGCCCGAGCTGGTGCCGCCGCCCGCGTCGATGGTGAACCAGGCAAGCTCGAAACTGCTGGCGCCGCGTAGCGCCAGAAACTCTGCCAGGCTCTCACCGGTCGCCAGAATGATCTCGTGCTCGTCGGCCCCCGCCAGCCAGGCGCTCAGCTGGTCGGTGGTCAGCGCTTCGAGAATCTCGAGCTCCAACGCGGACAGCGCTGAAGTTTGTGCTGACTCGAGGGGTTCGTGTGGCGGATCTTCCGAAGCGCCAGCTACTAGCTGGCCGCCCCAAACCGCCGACGCTAACGCTAGTAGCGTCCAGAATGCCGCTAGCTTCTGACGGGTCAAACTCGAAACTCGATGACTCTCCATAGACTCCTCCCAGAAAGGATCGTCCGGCAGCCCTTTCTCGAGCCGCCTGGACGCCCGAGCTTCAACAGGGCGAAATGGTCCCGCAGCGTGGCGTGTAACCTATCTGCATCCAGGCGCCGGAGCTCTCACACTCGAACAAGGCGACGGAAGAGCCACAGCTTCCGCCAATCGGTGCGGTGCACAGAGCGCCGGTCGAATAAGTCCGACCGTTCCAGGTACAGATCGCCGAGGGCGCCGAAGGACCGGTAGGCCCCTGAGGCCCAGGGATGCCCTGAGGGCCCGTCGCGCCGGTAGGTCCCGTCGCTCCGGACCCGGTGAGCGCGGCCTGGGCGTATGGTGTGGCGTTGATCGGCTGGGTCGGAGACAGCGGTATCAGCGAGCCGATACCAGTTGGCCTCACCTGCAGCTCGAGCCACAGCGCGTCGCCGTTGAATACGTTGCCGAAGTCGACTTCGACGTTGAATAGCCCGTCGGTGACCGGCACGTCGAGCAGGGTCACGGTGCCGATGAGGTTGCCGCTCACTGGATCAGGATCGTCCAGCAGGTTCAGCCGCAGGTCGAAGTTGCCATTGGCCGGACTACCCCCTTGCTTGAGCTGACCTTGATAGGTGAACGCGGTCCCCAATGGGGCTGAAGACAGGTTTGCGCCACCCCACAGCACTCCAACTATCGCCAAGACAACCACAGAGGCGAAGCTTCTCGAATTCATCATCTACTCCACAACAGGTCAAAGGATCGAAACGGCGCTAGCAGCTGGGTTTCGCGACTCGGGCCAAGATGCTTGCATCCGATGGAGCCGCAGGCTGAGGGCTTCTCCGACTAACAGATCACACCGGCAACGAGCGGCAACAAACCCCAGGCTTGCTGAAACCTTCCAAGCTTCTTCATGCTTGTAGACACGAAACTTGCGATTCTGGGTGAGCCGGTAACTGAGTCGGGCTTACAATTGACGGAGTCGACACGCAGAACTTAGACTCCGTCTCTGGACTCATGCTTCGCCGCTCTTCCCACGAGTCGACATTCTGTGTGATCAAACCAAGGGGAATGAAACGATGGGACTTCAGAAGAATGGTCTGTTCGGGAAGCGCAAAGAGCGCCTCCTCAGTGTTGGCGCTGCCCTGCTCCTGGCTCTGGGCACGTCGACGCCTGGTAAGGCATCAGACTCCGAGACCACCGAGCTCGCAGCACCGCGGATCGAAACGCTACAAACCGCTAGTGGCGACACCGTCCTGGTATCGCACGGTCTTCGCGGCACCGCGCCGAAGATCCAAGAGATCATGCTCCGCTACGTTGGGCCCGAGGCCTACAACCAGCCAGCGACCGCGGTCGTCAATCCTTCCGTCATGGAGCCGCCACTGCCCGACCGACGCTGGCCAGACGCTGAATCGGACGCCGCAATGCGACCGCCAACCGGTCGCCGCGCACCCTTAACCGACCTGAGCTTTGGCGGCTACGACAGCTCGGACAACGTCAACCAAGGGCTGGGGGCACTCTTCCCGCCCGACACCAACGGCGACGTCGGCAAACGCTACTACGTGCAGTACAACAACGTCGGTTGGAAATACTTCAACAAATCGGATGGCTCGCTGGCCGGCGGCCCGTTCCCTGGCAACAGCTTCTGGCAGGGCTCGACGCTGCCGGCGACCAGCCCCTGCGTCACCAACAACGCCGGCGACCCGATCGTGCTCTTCGACCACGTCGCCCAGCGCTGGGTGTTCAGCCAATTCGTCAGCCCTTCCAATCCGGAGGGTCATCAGTGCTTCGCGATCACCACGGGCGACGATCCAGCTGGGCCCTACCTGGTCTACGACTTCATCATCGGGCCGCTGTCTCCCAACGGCGAGTTCAACGACTACGAAAAAATCGGCCTGTGGGACGATAGCGGTGACCAAAGCGCCTACCACATGACCTCGAATCAGTTCTCGCTACCGGGGTTGAGCCTCCTCGGTATCCGGGCGACCGCCTTCGAGCGCGACGAAATGCTGCTCGGCAACGCGGCGACGGCGATCTCCTTCTTCAAAGGCCTGTTCACGGACATCAGCTCCGCCGGTCACCTGCCGTTCACGCTGCAGCCGCCGCATCTCGAGGGACCGTTGCCGCCGACCGGGCGCTGCGCTCCTTACATGCAGCTGAACGACGGTGCCTTCACCGGCAGCACCGGTACCGAGGCCGACGGCTACCAGTTTTGGGAGTACTGCGCCGACTTCGCTGCACCCGGCAGCTCGACCTTCGCTGAAGGGCCGTTCGTCGCTTCGGGAGCATTCACCATCCCGGCCGGCGACGTCTCTCAGCCCAGCACCGCGGTGCAGCTGGACGTATTGGCAGGGCGGGCGATGTACCGCTTCAACACTCGCATGATCGACGGCGCGCTGGAGGGCGTGGTCTCCTACGACGTCGACGCTGGCAGCGGCCAGCACAGCGTACGCTACGCGCACTTCTCGCTTCCCAGCCTGGCGGGGGTGAGCCTCAAGGACCAGGGCACGTTCTCACCGCCCGACAGCCAATCACGCTGGATGCCTGGCGCCGGCATCGACAGCCAGGGCAACATCGCCATGGTGTACTCGCGCTCCGGCAGCGGCACGGGCGAGTTCCCCTCGGTCTACTACACGGCTCGCGAGGCCACCGACACCGCCGGCACGCTGCAGACCGAGGCCGTGTGTATCGATGGGACCGGCATCCAGACCGGCACCCAAAGCGGCCGCGGTCGCTGGGGAGACTACGCGTCCGTCAGCATGGATCCGGTCGACGACTGCACGTTCTGGATGACCAACGAGTATGTCGAGACCACCGGCTCGGTGGACTGGGACACCCAGATCTGCAGCTTCAGCTTCGCCTCGTGCCGCCAAGCCGTAGCCTGCAAGATCGGCGTCTACCGTTCCGCCAATCGACTCTTCCTGCAGGACGTCAACGGCAGCGGCACGTTCTCGCAGCCGCCCGATCAAGCCTGTCAGTTCGGCATCGCCGGCGACATCCCTCTGATCGGCGACTGGAACGG
>JBCCEE010000642.1:0-4331 GCA_039030415.1 Acidobacteriota bacterium | reverse complement strand
CGCGAGACTGGCATGTTCTGGCGGCGTCTCGCGCGTCAAGATCAGGGACCTGTCTCGTCGGTCGAGCGGACCGCACGATTGATGGCGCTGAGACGCACAGACAAGGAGCACATCTTGAAGACACCAAACTTCCGAAGGCTTTTCCTGGGACTCGTCGGGTTGGGACTGTTGATTCCGCTGACCGCGACTTCGCACGAGCGAGAGCCGCCAGTCTACGGTCAGTCCGGCTACTGGGGTTCACCGATCGAGAGCAGGGCCTGTACCCAAAGTCAGCGCTGCGCCGACTGGCATGACGCCACCGACGGCGGTCTCGGGCCGCAGACCAGCTGCTGCGTCGAGGTACAGCGCCTGCCGTTCAATTCCTTCAGGGACTGCCTCCAGGCCGTGCGCTACATAGGCCCGCGCGACGGAGATGGCTGAGCCCTGCTCAGGACCTACCTCGAGCTCGTGGATTGACTAAAAAACCGTTTGCTCATCAAGGAAGATCCTAGGCGTTAGCGGTAGGCGTCTCGTCGATGACGAATGACACTGATATCGACCTCGAGCGCTTCGTCTTTGATCTCATAGATCACTCGATAGTCCCCTACGCGTATGCGCCAAAGGTGACTGGAGCCAGTGAGCTTGCGACAACCCGAGGGACGTGGGTTGGTGGTCAGGTCTTGGAGCCTCGAGAGGATTCTTCGAGCGACTTCGTTGGGTAAGCGCTCCAGCTCACGCCTAGCGGATCTGGCGAAGTAAACCGAATATGCTGGCATCTAGGAAGGGCCAAGTATGCTCTTGGCAACCTCGTCGAGGCTCTCGCGAGGTTCGGCAGCTCGGTCTTCGACAAGCAATGTGTCGTAGATGTCTTCCCAAAGCCGACGATGATGGCTGAGGTCGATCAAGACTGCTTTTTCTTTCCCTTCGCTATCGATGACGAAATCGACTCCTGGAATCGTCTTCTGTTTCGCTCTTGTCGGCATGGTCTCACTCCCTCAGCTGTTGCTCTCTAATGGCTACTCTACCAAGGCCCGGTAGGCTTCGAGCATAGCGAGCACACTACGGTGCGGAAGGTGCGGGACGGGCCGAGAATCCCCGTATAGAAGCCGAAACTTCAGGTCAGCGGTGGCCGGCCCGCCCGCGCAGCGGGGGAATCTGGTGTTCGGATACTCTGGGTAGGGCTACCGGAGCGGAAATAGCGCTTCGAGGACCTCGGCCATGCGGCCCTGCCACATGCCCCAGCCGAAACCGTCGTCGCTTTCGATGACCTTCGGGCGATAGCCCGTCTTCTCGAGCGCCGCCACCATGCTCTTCGCGTCTCTGCGAGCGTCGAAGTCCCAGAACGGGTAGTGACGATCGTGCGAGCTCCAGTGGAACACCAGCTCCAGATCGTGCTTCTCGCCCGCGGCCGCGGCCCACAGATCCTCTTCGAGCGCGCCGTGCTCGTAGGACTGGGCGGCGGCCCGGGAAATGGTCTCCGGGTAGTGCAGGGCGAGGTACATGGCCGCGAAGCCAGCGCCGCCGTAGAAGTCCTGGCCCAGGACCGCGCGAGATTCACGGCGGGCGTCGGTGCGGAATGTCTCGTCGAGGAGTGGGATCAATTCCTCGACTTGTGCCCGGGTGTATTCGTCGGTCTCCAAGCCGCCGAGCTCGCCGCCGTGGGTCGACACAAAGGCGACGATGATCGGCGCGACGGTCTCGCCGATCAGGTTGTCGAGGCTCTTGTCCATCTCCCCGTTCGAGATCGCCTGACCCGCGTCGTTGACCACCAAAAGCGGGTAGCGGTCGGTGCCCTCGCTGTAGCCCGGCGGGAGGTAGACCTGGAGCTCGCGCTCGTTGTCCAAGAGCTGGCTCTTCCACTGCAGCTTTTCGATGCTGCCGCGTTTGCCCTCGGGTTCCCGCAGGTGGGACGGAGGCTGCCAGCCGGCGGTCGCCAGCAGCGATCGCTGGCGGTCTTTGGGGCCGGTTTTCCGCGGATTGCGCGGATCGGTCATTCGCTCGTCGAAGACCGAGAATCGATAGGAAAAGACGGCGTTCTCGGGCAGCTCGTAACTTCGAAAGTAGAAGTCCGTGCCGTCGACCCGATGCATGGGGTGCTCTTCACCGCCGGGAAGGAAGTTGCCGCTGATGGCCAGATCCTCGACCTCGCCGTGGTAGACGAAATGCACGAGGGTCCGCCCAGGACTGGCATGGCCGCCTTGAGACGGTCCCTCGAGAATCGGCAGGGTCGGGTGCTCGGCCAGGAAGCGTTCGACCATCTCACTCTTGTTCTCGGCCGCCGCGAGCTTCCTAACGAAGACGCCGAAGTCTCCGCGCAGATCCCAGTCTGCTTCGGCGCGGCCGGCCTCGGCACGGCTGGCTTCGTTGCGGCTGGCAGTAGCTGCAGGCGCCGAGCTCGCTTGCGTGACGCCGATCGCCGAGATGTCGGTCAGGTTGCGGACGTAGACTGTGCCGCCGGCAAAGCTCGGCCGCGTGAAGTAGCCGCGCTCCAAGGCCTGGATCCGCGAGACCTCCTCGTACCCTTCCGGCGTCGCTTCCGCGACCACGATCTCGCCGGAGCGAACCAGGATCACCAGATAGCCGTCGATCAGCACCAGGTTGCCGATGCCCGGCGGGCGCGACTTCCAGACCATCTCGCCGGTGGCGGCGTTGACGCAGGTCAAGAAACTGCCGCTGAAGCCATAGAGGTATCCCTCATAGGGCACCGGCGTGGCGAAGTTTCCCTGGCTGCGCAGCGCGCGGGAGCGCCAGACCTCCTCCACGGTGTACTCCTCGCCGTTCTTGTCGACCTGGAAGAGGGCCGTCTCGCGCCCGCCGATCAGGAGGATCCCGGTTTCGCCCACCGTGACGGGCTGAGCTGCGGTGAAGCCCCGGCCCTCGCCTTCGGTGTGCTGGTGCTGCCACAGCACCTCACCGGTCTCGGGAGCCAGGCCGAGAAGACTCCGATCGGTGATCGCGACCAGCGAAGTCTCGCCCCCGAATTCCCACACCAGCGGCGACTGATGGGTGACCGAATCGTCCCCGGTCGACCAGCGCAACGCGCCGGACTCGCGCTCGAAGGCCGAGATCGAACGCCCCTTGTCCCCGCCGGTCTCGACCACCAGCAGATCGCCCAGCACGGTCGGCGCGGTGGTGAAGCCGAACCCAGGCATCACCGCGCCGAAGTCGGCCGCGAGGTCCAGGCGCCATCGCTCTGTGCCGTCTTCCAGGTCAACGGCGAATAGCTCGCCCTCGGAGCCCAGGCCATAAACCACGCCACCTTCGACGGTCGGCGTCGACAGGGGCCCGTCGTCAGCGTTCGGAGCCCCTTTATAGGTATCGGAGATCCGGTAGCGCCACCGTTCGGTGCCGCTCGACGCGTCGAGCGCTACCAGATAGTCCGACGCGCCATCGGAGACGGTGGTCACGAGCCGCCCGTCGACCACCAGAATCCCCGAATAGGCCGAGCCCAGGGGCCGCGACCATATCTGCTCGAGACCAAAGGTACCGCCGTCGAACAGGCCGTTGCCCAGCGACGTGAGGTTGCCCGCCGGACCGCTCCACAGCGGCCAATCCGCCCCTTCGCGGGCAAGCGTAATCGAGCGCTCGGTCCGCTCGGCGTCAGGTCTGGTGGTGGCACCTGTGGCGGCGGTACCTGTAGCGGCGGCACCTGTAGCGGCAGCACTGGCGAAGGTGACACTGGCTAGGGCTGCGTTGGCCGCGGCCAGCAGAGCGAGGCAAAACGATGAAAGTCTTTTCTGGCGCAAGGCAGACTCCTCGGTGATTATGACATACGTATTCACATGCTGATCCTGTCCAACCCGCTGCTCGACAGGGAGTTGGTCAGCGACGACGACGTATTCGACGCCCCCATCGCGTGGCGGGATCGGCAGACCTTGTACTACGCGGCGAACGGTGCCATTCGCCGTCGCGACTTTGACAGCTGGGTTGCGAAGGACGTGCCGTTCCGCGCCGTACTGGGCCGTGACGACAGCCGGGCGCGTCATGATTCCGAGCGTCGGTTGCCCTTGTTCGAGGTGCCGGCGCGTCGCTGGGTGCTGCGCGTCGCACAGGCGTTCGATGGCTTTGCGCCGCGGGCGGCGGTCGACATCGTCATCGACGGCGGACGCATCGAACGCATCGAACCACAGGCCGGACGCGACGACCTGCCGGTCATCGACCTGGGTGATGTAACCGCCGTTCCCGGATTCATCGACGCGTATGCGCGCCTGCCGGTACCACTGCGGGAAGAACACGGGCCGCTGATGTTGAGTCTCGGTGTCACAACCGTGGTTGCACGCCATCCGGATGCGCAGCGACTCAATACCGTCTGGTCCGGCGAACGGATGCCGGGACCGCGAGTCCTCGCATAT
>JBCCEE010000641.1:0-4336 GCA_039030415.1 Acidobacteriota bacterium | reverse complement strand
CACAGCGCCTGCACGCCGTTGGTGGTGACGACGCCATCGAACGTTGGGCCGTTGCCCTGAGCCAGATTGCGGGCGTACCCCAGGTAGTAATACGCGTCGTCCGTGGTGCTCGAGAGGGTGGTCTCGACGGGCTTCGACAGGTAGGCGAAGGCGAAGAGGCAAAGGGCGAGGGCCGGTAGTGCGATCCAGCCGCAGTCGAGCCAGCTCCGGAAAGAAGATGGAGAGGGAAAGTACTGACGTAGCTGATGAACCGTGGGGTAGATTGTTCGTATCCCGAGCGAAGGCGACCGAGAGGAGAGATCGAAGGACGATCCTATCCAAATCGAAGTCTACGTCCTTGATCCTTGCCTTGCGTAGGTAGTGCAGGATCGAAGGGAGACTTCACCGACAGTAAGCCGAAGACGCCGCCCTGCTGGCTCGGGATCCGACCAGCGGGCGCGGCCCAAAAAGCATCGACAGCGTAACGGAATGAGCAAACGCGTTCTCAGATGGCTCGAGTCCTACAGGCAGCCCCGGCACTGGTGGAAGAATGTTGCGTGGCGGTTCCCTTCCACCATCAGTGATTTGAATGCCGTATTTGTTGTTGGCTCACCGCGTAGCGGCACAACGCTGCTGCAGAGGATGCTGTCACTTCACAGTGAGCTGTTTTCTATTTCCGGGGAAACGGGAATCTTTACCTATCAGAACCTCTTTGATCCAAGACGAAAGCATTTCGGACTTCCCGCAGCGCGGATCAAAAGCCTTCAAGAAGGCTCCTCTGACGTCGTGGACTTCTTTCGCAAAGGAGTTAGTTATCTCTCAACAGAGCATGGAGGAAATCGGTTTGTCGAGAAAACGCCTCAGCACGTGCTGCGCCTGCCGTTTATCTTGAAGCATTTCCCTGCTTCGCAAGTTATACACGTCGTTCGCGACGGTAGAGACTGCTATTGCTCCTCGAGATTCAATCCAGCAATACCCCAGAACCGGTCCATCGGAAGGTTTGCCAGATATTGGAAGAAGTGTGTCTCCGCTCCTATGCCTCATGAAACCAACGACAGACTGTTCACGGTCAGATATGAGCATCTCGTGAGTCGGCCCAGACAGCAGATGACGGATGTGATGACCTTCCTCGGGTTGAGTTTCGAGGGCTCCCAGCTAGATTCTTCGCGGATTGGGAACGACCATCGGGCCAACGTCGAGGGGTTCGACCGCTTGAAACAACCCATCAGCGCTGCAACCGTAAATCGGTTCGAGTCCGAGCTGACGAAGACGGAGATCTCTCGATTCGAAGCCCTAGCGGATAGAGCGTTGGCCTACTACGGATACGATCTCATCGGAGGATCGTGAGGTCCTATCCAAACCGCCGGCCATGATCCGCGGCGTGGGTTTGCGCGCCTTGGCGGTTTTGGGCGCCGAGTTGCGTATGTGATGTCTAAGACGGGGAGGGAGACGCCCACCGCCCAGCAACGCAGGAGATACACCGTGGCACCCAATGATCAGCTCGCCATCCGCGCCGACCGCATTTTCGCCGCGGCTCTCGATCTGAACCCCTCCGAGCAGCGCGCCTGGGTTGCCCAGGAGTGCGGTGACGACACCGAGCTGCGAGCGCTGGTGGAGCGTCTGCTGGCCAACGTGGCCGAAGACGACGATCTGATCACCGGCGGCGGCATGACCGGCCCGCTGTGGAACAACCTCGCCGCCAGTCTGGACGATGAGCGAGACCTCGACGGCCAGCTCGTCGACCGCTATCGCCTGCTGCGCGAGCTGGGGCGGGGTGGCATGGCGGTGGTCTACCTGGCGGAGCGCGCCGACCGTCAATACGATCAGCAGGTCGCGCTCAAGCTGATCAAGCGCGGCACCGACACCGACGAGGTGGTGCGCCGATTCCGCCAGGAGCGCCAGATCATGGCGCTCACCCAGCACCCCAACATCGCACGTCTGCTCGACGGCGGCTCGACGCCCGAGGGGCGGCCCTACTTCGTGATGGAGTACGTGGCGGGCCGCACCATCGACCGCTACTGCGACGATCAGCGGCTGGCGGTGCGCGATCGCCTCGAGCTGTTCCTGGACGTGGCGCGGGCGGTGGCCTACGCCCATCGCAACCTGGTGGTGCACCGCGACATCAAGCCGTCGAACATCCTGGTCACCAACGAGGGCGAAGCCAAACTGCTCGATTTCGGCATCGCCAAATTCCTCGACCCGGCCGCTCGCGTCGACCTGACGCGCACCAAGGTGCGGATGATGACGCCAGCGTTCGCCAGCCCGGAGCAGGTCAAGGGCATGCCGGTGACGACCGCCTCGGACGTCTACCAGCTCGGCCTGCTGCTCTACCTGCTGATCACCGGCCGCTCGCCCTACCGCGCCGACCCCCTATCGGACGAGATCGCGAAAGCCATCACCGACGAGCCGCCGACGCGGCCGAGCACGGTGGTCGGCGCGCGTCCGACGGATTCCCAGATGGACGCCCGATCCACCGTCGAGATGATCTGCGAGCAGCGCCGCACCACCCAGGCGCGGCTGCGGCGGGAGCTGGGGGGCGACCTCGACAACATCATTCTGATGGCGCTGCGCAAGGAGCCGGAGCGGCGCTACGCCTCAGTGCTTCAGCTGATCGACGATATCGAGCGCTACCTGGCTGGGCGACCGGTCGTCGCACGGCCCAACACGCTGACCTATCGCATGAACAAGTTCGTGCGTCGCAACTGGATCGCGGTGGCGGCGGCGGCGACCCTGGCGATCGTGACGACCCTGCTGGTGGCGTTCTACACCGTGCAGCTGAGGGGAGAGCGCAACCGCGCCAACGAGGCCGCGGCCCGCGCCAGCCGTGAGGCGGCGGTAGCTACCGAGGTGTCGGATTTCCTGGTCGGCCTGTTCGAGGTCTCGGACCCAGGCGAGGCCCGCGGCAACCTGGTCACCGCTCGCGAGATCCTGGATCGCGGCGCCGAGCGCATCGGTAGCGAGCTGGGAGACGAGCCCCTCACTCAGGCCCGGCTGATGAAGACCATTGGTAAGGTCTACGGCCAGCTCGGCCTCTACGAGCCGGCCGCGACCCTGCTGGAGCGCAGCGTCGCGCTCGAAGCCGAGCATCGCGGCAAGGATCAGCCGGAGTGGGCGTCGAGCGCCGTCGAGCTCGGTGACCTCTATCACCAGCTCGGCCGCTATCCCGAGGCTGAAGGGCTGTTTCAGGGCGCGCAGGCGATTTATGAAGCGCCGGGGGAAGAGCAGGCGCTCGCCACGGTACTCGACTCGTTGGCCGAGCTGTACATGGAGACGGGACGGCTGGAGGAGTCCGAGGCGCTGTTTCTGCGCGCCATCGCTATCCTGGAGGCAGAGTACGGGCCGGACGCTTCAAAGGTGGCGGAAGCCCTCAACAACCTGGCGCTGCTCTACCGTACCGACGCCAAGCACGCCCAGGCCGAGCCGCTGTTCCGGCGCGCCATCGAGATCATGGAGCAGCGTTTGGGGGCGGATCATCCCTACCTTGCAGCCGCCGTCAACAACCTGGCGCTGGTGCACTGGGATCAGGAGGAATACGAGCAGGCGGAACCGCTGTTCCGGCGCTCCCTGGCAGTGCTAGAGAAAGTCGTCGGCAGCGAGCACCCTCAGGTCGCGATCGCCCTCCACAATCTGGCCGAGATGAAGCAAGAGCAGGGCGACCTGGAAATTCCGGAAGCCCTCTATGAACGCTCGCGCGGCATCCTCGAGGCGAGCCTGGGGCCGGATCACCCCAACGTCGCCACCAGTCTCGACAGCTTGGCCGACCTCTACGCCTTACGTGGCGACTACGAGCGTGCCGAGCCGATCTTCAAACGAGCGTTGAAGATTCGGGAAACTGCCCTGGGGCCCGAGCATCCGCGGGTCGGCCACATTCTGATCGGCTACGCCAAGCTGTTGCGCGCCACCGGTCGCGCGGCTCGAGCCGAAGAGCTCGAGGTGCGGGCGCAGGCGATCCGCAAGAAATACGGTCGCTGAGCTTCACGGCGAGTTGGCCGGGGCAGAATCTGCCAACTTCGTTGGCGCCCCTGCCAACGAAGCGGTCGGTGAAACTCAAAATGATCCAGCGGTGGCCCAATAAAGTGGATAATCCGGCCAAGCGATTCATGGGCGGGGTTGCGTTTTGTTGTCTCAAGGGTTGTGCTTTGTTGTTGATGCGGGGTTGTAATATTAATTTTAATGTCGATATGTCGCTTGTCTGGTGATGCTGGCACGCGCTGTGCTTATGTGAATAGAGCGATGTTTCGGAGCAGGCGATAGCGCCGAAGCCAGCGTTGGATATCTCGATGAGATACCAGTCGTTAGAGCTGGTTTTTTGATGGGGAGTTTTTCTCCGCCACTCTTTCGAATGTTTTGATTGATT
>JBCCEE010000640.1:0-4345 GCA_039030415.1 Acidobacteriota bacterium | reverse complement strand
TGCGCATAGCTGTCTGGAGGTGTCTGCTGCTGGACAGGTTGTTGCGCCGCAGCGCTACCGACAAGAGCCAACCAAACGACGGACGCAGCCTTCCACTGCATGCGTTGCATACACACCCTCCCAAGCTAAACAAGCCGTTTTGAATACACGCCTCCCCCACAGAGGCGTTGGAGTGGAGACGACGCGAACGGACCGACATTCAACGTGGGCGCGGTTTATTCCATCGCCGGCTCACTTTGTCGCCCGTCCGCCAAACGCATGCACAGTGCGGGGATGTAGGACTATCTCCGCGTTGCCCGGAAGTGCTGCACGCCGAGCTGCATGTACACCGTATCCGGCGACCCTGCTTGGCCGAGCTGCCCGGACTGAATGAATCCGACAAAAGATCGATAGGCGGGCGGGTCTTCTGATGGCTGTGGCTCGAGTGATGTATGCCCCCAGTCAATCGAGCGCGCCGCGATCCGGGATGGCGTTCCGCCGCCGCGCTTCCACCCCCCCGGTCGGGGCCGCGCCCACGACCGTAGCGCCGGCCGCCAGCGGTGCCCAGCGGCTGCCCGTCTGCCGAGAGCCGCGCAGCAACTGCCAGAGCTGCCGCCACGGCCCGGGCTCCGGCCGAATCAGCTCGGCGGCGACTTCCGGAGTCAGGTGCCTGACGCCGGCCTCGGCGGCACCAGCATCAGCTCGAGCGCCCTCGCGGCGACCCCGAGCTCGCACCAGCAGAGCGCCGCGCAGCCGCAGATGCGGCGCATCGGCCGGCGAATCGGGGTCCGGACGCACGGACCAGAATTCCGGCGGCACCGCCAACTCTTCGGCCCGCGGGGCGGCTGCCGCGCGCTGGAACAGCTCGTCCACGAGTCGCACGGCGCGACGCCCGCGGGCGACGGCCCTCGAGCTCGCCAACACTTCGGTCAGCCGCACCGCGGCGTCGAGCGCTGCCAGGGAGGCCCAGTCAGGATCGACGGTGGCAGCAGCTACCAGCCGCTGCCGCGCGTCGTCCGACGCCCCGAGCGCCGCGAGCCGCTCGGCCAAAGGCTCGAGCAGCTCGTCCGAGCCGGCCCACTCACGCCAGCCGGCGGCCGGCACGCTGTGGGTATAGCGGTAAAGACGCCGCAGGAACTGGCGCTCGGTGATCCAGTGGCGCCCGCTGGCGGGATCCATGACCTGCAGCCAGCGACCGTGACGACGCCAGACCACCACGAAGTGGGTGATGCCGGGCGGCACCAGCACCACCACCACCGCCGGCAGGTTTTCAGCCGCCGGCAGCACCAGGTGATCCTCCGGTACCAGCACCTGCTCGGCATCCAGCCCGAGCTCACAGGCGACCTCTTCGAGGGTGGTGATCGACGTGCCGTCGACGTCGGTCTGACAGACCTCCCGCAGCCGGCCGTAGTGCGCCGGGATCCCGAAGCCCCGCAGCAGGCACTGCAGCACCGCGGGACCGCAGTCCATCGCTGAAGACTGGATCACCTCGGGAGCCAGCAGGCTGGCCCCTCGACGCTGGGACGCTCGAAGGCCAGCCACGCTTCAGCCGACGTCCCGGGGACGCAGGGTACTGCCAGCGGCCCGCAGCACCAGCAAGGCCGGCGAAATCGCCTCGACCTCGACTTCCACCTGGCCGGTGAGACCGTGCTCGAGGGTGATCGCCGACGACGGTTCGGCGACGACGGTCAGCTCGGCGCGCACGCGGCCCGCTTCCGGCTCGGTAGCCACCTGCTCGACCCTGGCCCGCAGGGTGCCGAACTGGGCCCAGGGGTAGGCTTCGAGGCGCATCTGCGCCGGCTGGCCGGAGCGCAGCCGGCCGAGCGCAGCCACCGGAAAGTAGGCCACGACGCGCACTTCGCCGGCCGGCACGACCTCGGCCAGGCGCTCGCCGGCCGCGACGAACGAACCGGCCTGCTGATCGCTCAGCCAACCGACCACGCCGTCGACCGGGGCGCGCACGGAGCGCTCCTCGATCTCGTGTCGCAGGTGCTCGAGGTGAGCTTCGGAATCCTCGATCTGGCCGGCGATCGCCGCCGCTTCTCGCCTGAGGCGAGCCAGCCGCGCCTCGATCGCCTTTTCCTCCGTCTGCTGCTCGGCCACCAGGCTGTCGAGGCCCAGGCGCTCGGCCTCGGCTTCGGTTTGCGTGCGCTCGGCCTCGGCCTCGAGGTGCAGGATGTCGCGTAGCGAGATCAAGCCGGCTTCCTGCAGGGGTGCGACCTGCTCTAGCTCGGTACGGGCGTAGCGTGCCTCGACCGCTTCGACCTCGGCTCGGCTGGTGGCCTCGCGAGCGGCTTCGCTGGCGTTGTGCCGCTGCGCCGCCAGGCGCTCGTTCTCGACGCTCAGCTCATCGCGCAGCAGCGCGAGCTCCGACCGCTTCGCGCTCAGGCGTTTCTCGGCCTCCAGCAGCTCGAAACCGGCCTCTTCGGACTCGAGCTCGACCAGCACGTCACCGGCTCGGACCGATGCCCCCAGCACCACCGCCACCGCTTCGATACGCCCCGAGACCGGCACCTCGACCCGATGTACGAAGCGCGACGCCTCGAGCCGCGCGGAATCGGCTTGCTCGAAGAGCGAGACCCGAGCGAAGAAAAACCAGGCGAGCCATAGGCCGAGGAGGCCGGTGAGAACCAGAGCACGCCAAAGCCAATGCCGGAAACCGTCGGCCTCCAGAAACTCGTCGGTGCGGTAGAAGCTCACCAGGGCGACTTCACCAGGTCTACTTCACCAAGCTTACTGGGCCTCGAGCCGGGCCTCCGGGAGGCGACTCACCGGACTCTGACCCCGGCCGAGGCGCTAAACTTCACGGTGCGCCTGCCGGTTGGGTATGAGCCAGCCCGCGGTGGTGCAACAACAGTGGCGCAACAGCGGTGACGCCACAGCAGTGGCGCAACGACAGTGGCGTAACAGCGGTGAGGACAGCGATGGCGCCGGGGCAGCAGCACTGGACTGACTGCCCCTGAAGCCGCTGTCATTACTTGGCCAGGCCGGGGGTGCCTCCGCCCTGATGACCGTTGTCATGACGGAAGATGACACCGCAACCACAGCCAGGATTGATTCCGCTCTTTACCTCAGCCTTGATCTTCATCCCGTTCTCCTCCTCGAGTCCGGACGTCTAAGGAATGCGCTGAATCAGCGCGCACACTGAGTGCAATTAACAGCATGGTAGCACTGGTGGCACGCCTGCCGTCAAGCTGATCGCCTATCCGGAACTGCGGGCGTCGCGGACTCAAACCGACCCAACAATCTTCAGCACGTCGCTCAGCAGCCACCACAATCCCAGGCCGAGAATCACGCCCGGCACCACAAAGCGCAGCCAGAAGATCAGCAGATCCTGCTGCCGGCCGGAACCTCCCAGCTCTTCGACCAGCCGCGCCCGGCTGATCGACCAGCCAGCGGCCAGGGTCGCCAGCAGCGCGCCCAGGGTCTGCATGCCGGAGCCGAAGAACAGATCCCACGGCACGAAGATCTTCATGTTGATCATCGGCGGGATGGCGAAGACGAAGACCACCGCCGCCAGCGTCCACACCGCCTGCGCACGCGATAGCCGAGTGTTGTCCACCAGGCCGGCGACCAGCACTTCGAAGGCCGCGACGTCGGACAGGTAGGCAGCGCCGAGGAGACCGCCGAAGAACAAGATACCGAACAGCCAGCCGACGGGAATCTGTGCGAAGACCTCGGGCAGGGTGAAGAAGATGAGGCCGGGACCGCTCGCCGGCTCCAGGCCGAAGGCGAACACCGCCGGCAGGATCGCGAGACCGGCCAGCAGGCCGGCTCCGACGTCACCGATTGCGGTCCAAACCGCGTTAGCGCGCAGATCTTCCCCTTCACGCAGGTAGGAGCCGTAGACCACCATGAAGCTGCCTCCCAGCGACAGGCTGAAGATGGCCTGCCCGACCGCCGCCACCGCCACGCTCGGGGTCAGCGCGGCCGGATCGAACTTGAGGATGAACCACTCGACGCCCTGCCACGAGCCCGGCAGCGTTACCGAGCGCACGATCAGCACCAGCAGGCAGCCGAACAGCAGCGGCATCAGGAAGCGGCTGGCCGCTTCGATGCCGGCACGCAGACCGCGCAGCAGCACGATGGCGCAGGCCAGGATGACCAGGCCGGTACACAGCAGCTGGAGGGCGAACGAGCGGCCGTCGAACCCGGTTTCCGGCGGCAAGATGCCGGCACTCCACGGCAAGCCGACTCCCTGCATCACCTGGCCGACGGCGTAGTAGAGCACCCATCCCAGGGCGTTGGTGTAATAGGCGGTGGCCGCGGTGACCACGAAGAAGAAGAACCAGCCACCCGCCGTGCCGAGCGGAAAGCCGACGCCGTCGAAAGCGCCAACCGGGCCGCGGCGCGTGGTGCGCCCCAG
>JBCCEE010000639.1:0-4357 GCA_039030415.1 Acidobacteriota bacterium | reverse complement strand
TGCACAAGCTCCTGACCGGTATGCTGCCGCCGACGCTTCGCGCGTCGCGTCTTGCGGCACAGCGTCTTGCGGCACAGCGGTCAACCGCCGAGGTCGCGGACGCCAAGCCTGTCCAGCTGCCGCGGGATCTGGCGGCGATCCTCGAGCGGGCGCTGCAGCAAGAGCCGGAGCAGCGCTACGGCTCTGCCGAAGCCTTCGACGAGGATCTGGCGCGCTATCTCAGCCATCGCCCGGTGCTGGCCCGGCAAGGCGACTGGGCGTACCGCGGTGGGCTGTTCTTGCGTCGGCACCGGCTCGCGTCAGGCCTGGCGGCCCTGCTGTTTCTGACCGCGGTCGGCGCCGCGCTGATCCTCTCGCTCCAGGCCCGGCGTCTCGCAGGCGAGCGCGACCGGGCCGAGGTGGCCCGGGCCGAAGCGGAAGATATCGGCAGCTTCTTGGGAGATCTCTTCCGCGGTTTCGAGCCCGGCGAAACGGCACGTGCCACCGTCAGCGTACCGCAGGTGCTCGATCGCGGCGTCGCCGCCCTGGCCGAGCTCGATCAGGAGCCCGCGGTGCGAGCGCAGCTGCTTCTCACGCTCGGCCGTGCGTATCGCAATTGGGGCCACTACCAGCAGGCGCAAACGGCTCTGGACGAGGCGCTTGCGCTGCGCACTCGGCACCTTGGGCCGGAGCATCCGGAGGTGGCGGCCACGGTCAACGAGCTCGGTCGTCTCGCCCTCGACCGCGGCGCTTATGCCGATGCGGCGGACCGGCACCGACAGGCGCTGGCCATCTATCGCTCGCATTTCGGCGAGGACGATCTGCGGGTGGCCGAAACCTTGACGCTGCTGGGCGACGCTCTGATCGAGTCGTCGCAGCTGGCGTCTGCGGCGACTCTGCTGCGGCAGGGCTGTGACATCCGTCGACGCGTCCAGGGTGAAGCGCATGTCGACACCGCGCGCTGTGGGACGCTGCTGGCGAAGGTCGAGATCGATCTCGGGCAGCCCGCTGCGGCGCTGGAGCTGGCGCAAGACAGCGTGAGGGTGCTCGAAGCCAGGTTAGGGCCGGAACATCTCGATTTGGCAGAGGCGCTCAACATGTTGGCCTATGCCCAGATGCACCTTGGGCGACTGCAGGAAGCCGAGCGCTCGGTGCGGCGCGTGCTGGCGTTGCGTCGCCAGATCTATCCCGAGGGGCATGCGAGCATTGCCGAAACCCTGAACAATCTGGCGATCCTGCTGTCGAAGGTCGGGCAAGATCGCGAAGCCGAGGGGTTGAGCCGCGAGGCGCTAGCGATCGTCACTGCCGCCTTCGGGGCCGACAGCGACCGCGCGGCCAACGTACTCCACAATCTGGCGGTAGCGCTGCGCAACCAGGGACGCTCGGGTGAGGCCGAAGCGGCACTGCGCTCGAGCATCGATATCCTGCGCCGGGTATTGCCCGAGAGGCATCATCGCAATCAGCCCCTGGAGCTCTTGGCCGAGCTGCTGCTGGAGCAGGGGCGGGTCGCCGAGGCCACGCGCTTGGCGAACGAGGCCTATGCGCTGACGCGCACGGCGCTCGGTGAGGAGCACCCGCGGGTCGTGGCGCTCGAGCGCCTCGTCGCGCGCTGCCAGACGCCGCCCGGCCAAGCGTCGGACTGAGATTGGACTGAGACGGGGCGAGACGTCCCGACAGCAGCCCGCGCTCGAGCAATCAAGGCGGCAGGGCAGGGAGCAGCTGCGAACGGTTGCCGAGATCCGGTCCCTTTGACGCGTGCGTTGCGCGTGTCGAGTAAGCCCAGGTCTATCAACCCAACGGATCGAGGGCGGGGTGTGCCGTGCGCGCCGCCCCGCCTCGAGAAAGGAAGAAGCTCATGCATCCGAATACGCTCAGTCCGGGTCTGCCGAACCGCTACCGTGTCGCCGGAGGCGTTCGCCTGAGGATCGCGGTGCTGGTCGCCCTGCTGCTGTCGATCGTTCTGCCGGCGTCAGTGGCAGCGCAGCTCCCGCCGCCCGGCGTCGACCCCGAACCGATCTTCCAAACCGCCATCCAGGCGGCCACCGGCAGCGCCTATTCGCATTTCGAAGTGACCCTATATGCGGCGCCGGACGGCCTGGTCGACGCGAATCCGATGATCGCCAGCACAATGCCGACGGTGGTGCTGTCCGGCTTTGTCCAGCGGGCCTGGGGCGAGGAGCTCCTGAGTGAGGTGACCCTCGACCCAGCGGCATGGGGTGAAGTGGCGACCCTCATGCTCGAGCTGACCGACTACTTGGATCTCGACCTCACCACCCTCGATCCGAACGCCGATCTGCTCGACATCATCGACGACCTGATCGACTCGGTCGAGATCGAGCTGCCCGAAGATGCTGACGATCTGATCGAGCAGCTGCTCACAGGTCTGCTGGAGCACGGCGTCGAAGTCTTGGCCTCGCTGCCGTTCGACGGCCCGTCCTGCCTGGTGCCGTTCCTCGAGACCATCGCCTCGCTGTCGACCGCCATCGTCGCCCATTTCCCCGTGCTGTCCGCCATCTTCGCCAGCCCGGTCACGTGTTTGAATCCCAACCTCTTCGCTGGGGGACAAGCGAAGTGCGCTGTCCAGGTGGTCGCCTGGGGGACAGCGCTCGGCGCCATGGTGTCGGCGGTAGGCGCCAGCTTTGACTCGTACGGCCATCACACGGCCTTCGTGCAGTACAGCAACGCGGATCAGATCGGCGAGACCCTGCACGCCACAGACGCCCACGCGGCGGCGATGGCGCGCGAAGCCAAGCTGATGGAGCAGGCGGCCTTGGCCGCCAAGACGTTCCTGGAAGCGGCGAGCTTCGCGATCGACCGGATCACCGACCTCGGGGCCGGCGACCCGGTGCTGGCACAGGCGGCGGGGCAGGTGAGTCGACCGCTGGGCTACGCGTCGACCTTCTGGAACGCCACCCACAAGTGCATGCGGCGGGTGATCTCGCCGCGTCTCCAGGCCTCTACCATTCGCAATCGCGTGTTCATCGAGTCCGAAACCGGCTGGGTGCCGCTCGCTATCGACGGCGCGCTGACGGTGACCTCGCTGCCTCGCAGTCTGGCCAAGAGTCATGCCATCGAGCTTGATGTCGAGGCGCTCTACGCGGCCAATCCCGGGCTCATCTCGACCTTCAATACCGTCGACCAGAACCAGTCTTTGTTCGTCTACGTGTGTGAGGGAGTGATCCTCGAAGAAGACCCGGGCTCGCTGATCAATCCACTACAGTACGCCAACACGGAGTACTTCATCGGCAACTACACTTCGGCCGGCGACTGCGTGAGCACCTGGTGGACCGGTCTCGATCCTATTCTCACCGAGATGATCCGGCCGCTGCCCCCGACCACGATGCACCGGGCGTGTGAGAGCCTGGCCACGGAGCTCGTCGACAACAACAACGACGGCGTCGCCGACGCGTCACCGAGCGAGCACTGCTACGTCTACGAGCCGCCGCCGGGCTCGACCCTCACGGTGCATCCCGACCCCGAGGGCGAGCTCGAGGAAGACATGTTCTGGGGCAATTCGGTACCTTTCATTTCAGGGCCGACCGCCTTCTCGCAGATGGGCGTCGACATGCTGTGCAACGGTGTCGGTCTATCCCTGGTCTCGCCGGATGGCCTGACGCAGCGTACGGTCCGTCAAGAGGTCGTCTTCAACGCGGCCTCGTGCTGGACGCGTGAGTCCGACGGCCACCAGGCGGAGGATCATCCCCATGATTCGACCCAGCTGCGCCTGGTGCTGCAGGACGGCGACTGGGGTGCGCCGCGCCCACGCGAGTGCTTCGTCTACAACCCCACCGCTCGTGAATGGGAATGTAGCGGCTTCGCCGGCTGTCTCTGCATTGACGAGATACCCGATCCTATTGGGATCGGGCCTCAGTGAGGCGTCGCAGGCGCTGAGGTCTCTTGATCGGTGCCACACCCCGCCCAGGTTTCGGGCGGGGTGTAGCACCCGAGCTCAGGTGCCCCGCATCTCTTGGGCGACGCACAACCCGGTCTGGCGGACTCAAAACTAGGCTAAATAGTTAGTCCGTACGACTCCGCCGACCCCGTTTGCACGCGGTGCAATCGCGTTTGGCCGTTGCCAAGGCCGTCCGCACGCGGTGCGATCGTGTCTGGCGCTGGCCAAAGCCGTCCGCACGCGTTGCAATCGCGTCTGGCGCTGGCCAAGAGCGTCCGCACGCGGTGCAATCGCATCTGGCGCTGGCGTCAGGCTGTTCGCACGTCGCGCGATCGAGCTCGCAACTCTGCCGAGCGCGAAGTCAGCGCCTTCTTGAGTGCTATCCTGCGGGACTCTACAGAGTCGTGGAGGTGCAATGGCGTTCGTCTGGATTGCCGTCACTGTCGTAGCTCTCGCGGTCGCGGCGCTCTTGGGACTGCGGTGGAT
>JBCCEE010000638.1:0-4357 GCA_039030415.1 Acidobacteriota bacterium | reverse complement strand
GCGACTCGAGCGCGAGGGCGCGCTGCCGGAGGATCTTCGCCGCGAGCGCGAGTCGCTGCTCGACCGCCTGCACCGCGAGCTGAGCGGCCGCAGCGACATGGTCAAACGAGCAGCTCGCGTCGTGCTGCTGCCCTACGCGCTCTGCCGATGGGGAGCGGGTTGGGAGATGGGATTGGGCGTGGGTGTCTTGCTCGCTGCCTATGTACTGGCGGCCCTGCTGGGTGATTTGCGCACGTCGGAGGACGCGATTGGGGGTGCGGTGATGCTGCTGTTTCCCGCGGCGCTTGGCTCGACCCTGAGATTTCGCGAGCAAAGCCAGGTGCAAGCCCTCGAGCAGGTGAAGCTGGGGGAGCGCGAGCGACTGGCGCGGGAGCTGCACGATACGGTGGCGCATCATGTTTCGGCCATAGCGATCCAGGCCCAGGCCGGTCGGGCCGTATCCGATCGCAATCCGGACCAGGCCCTGGCGACGCTCGAAGTGATTGAAGGGGCGGCGAAGCGGACGCTCGACGAGATGCGCGACATCGTCGGAGCGCTCCGGAACGCCGGGGGGCTTGAGCTCGCACCACACAAGGGCCTGGCGGATCTGCCTGAGCTCGCGGCTCAATCCGGCGCACAGCTCGAAGTGCTCGGCGACCTCGACGATCTGCGACCGGCGGCGGGGGCGGCGATTTATCGCATGGTGCAGGAAGCGATCACCAACTCCGAGCGTCATGCGACGAACAAGTCGGGGGTTTGGGTCCGCTTGTGCGGCGAACGGGATGCGGTGAAGCTGCGCGTCTGGGACGACGGCCACGCGGCGTCCGCTGGCGCGTCTGGAGCTCGGGGGTTTGGTCTGCTGGGTCTCGCCGAGCGAGCGGCTCTGCTCGGCGGGAGCTTCGAAGCGGGGCCTGATCCCTCAGGAGGATGGCGGGTTGATGCGGTGCTGCCGCGCTCGAGCTCAGGAGGGCAGGAGTGACTCGAAGGATTCTCATTGCCGATGACCAAGACCTGGTTCGCGCCGGCCTGCGCATGATCCTCGAGGCGCAGCCGGGCCTAGAGGTGGTCGGCGAAGCCAGCAACGGCGAGCGAGCGGTGAGTCTGGCTCGTCAGCTTCGCCCTGATGTCTGCCTTTTCGACATTCGGATGCCGATCGTGGACGGGATCGAGGCCACTCGGCGTCTCGCCGGGCCCGAGGTCGAGGATCCTCTGGCGGTGGTCGTCATCACTACGTTCGACATTGATGAGTACGTCTATGCCGCGCTCAAGGCGGGAGCGCGGGGATTCCTGCTCAAAGACGCCGGGCCCGAGCTCCTGATCCAGGCGATCGAAGCCGCGGCCGATGGCGAAGCCTTGATCGCCCCGAAGATCACGACCCGGCTGCTGGCGCGGTTCCGAGAGCTGGGCCCACCCTCGCCCCCGCGCCAGCCGCAGGAGGCGCTCACCGCGCGAGAAGAAGAGGTGCTGCTCACCGTCGCCAGAGGGCGCACCAACGCGGAGATTGCGATCGAGCTGCACATCAGCTTGAGCACAGTGAAGACTCACCTGGCGAGCCTGATGGGCAAGCTGGGCGTACGCAATCGCGTGGAGATTGCTCTTTGGGCGTATGAGACGGGGCGGCTCGTCCGTTAGCGCGTCCTAGTGGGCTCGGCGTAGCGGACTCGGTCAGGCCGACTCGGCCGAAAGGACGAGACGAAGGCCGGCTTGCCCAGCCGATCGGCCGGCGAAGAAAGGCCCGAAGGACGGATGGCGGTTCAGTGCGGGTAATCGATGATCTTCCTGCGACGGCGGCCAGGTGTTGGCCGTGCGTCGAGACGGTCCAACCCTCAGTTCCAGGAGGTCAACGAACCATGCGCATCGACAAATCAAGCGCTGCGATCCCGCGCCAACAGCAGGTCTTCCTTTCAACTCCATGGCTTCTCATGCTTCTCATCGTCCTGAGCCTGGCGTTCGTAGCGTCGGCGTCGGCCCAGCAGCGGGGCAGCTTCGAGATCGGCCTGGGCATCGCGGCCCTCGAGCTCGACGACAAGCTCGGTGGCGATACCGGCCTCGGCATGGAAGGGCGCCTCGGCTACTTCGTCACGGAGCGATTCCAGCTCGAGATTCAGCATAGCTCCGCCTCTGCGATCCTCGACGGTTCATTCCAAGCGACCACGCTGAACGGTCTCTTCGACTTCGGAAGGGACCGGCGGTTTTTCTCTCCCTACGTCCTGTTGGGAGTTGGGCGGGCCGAGGTGCGGCTCGACCGTGTCATCGCTGGCGACGCAACTGATGATGCGTTGGCATTGCGCGCGGCCCTTGGCGTCCGACTGGATTTGGGCGCCAACGATCGCACGTCGCTCCGGCTCGAGGTGACGGGGCTCAGGGAGGAGGCCTTCGGCAGCGCCGCAACCCACGTCGGCCTGTCGAGCACGTTCTTCTGGCGCTTCGGCGGGCAGGGACGTTGATGAGAACCCGACTAGGCCGGGAGCGCCAGCGCTGGCGCTCGATCCAACACGACGAGGGTCAGGTCGTCTTTGAGCGAGCGCTCGCCGAGGTGGCGCTTGACGCCGCGTAGGATGCGGTCGTGGATCATCTGCGGGCTCTCGGGACGGTTGAGCATCCCGCGCAGCTGATCGAAGCCGAAGGTGGGGGCGTTGTCGCCGCAGGCGGCTTCGGGGATGCCGTCTGAGTAGAGCACCAGGAGGTCGCCGTGCTCGATGGTGGTGTGGCCGGTGGCGAAGGTGTCCTGTTTGTTGAGGCCGAGGGGCAGGGCGCCGTCGCCGAGCTCTTCGACGGTGCCGTCGGCGCGACGCAGCAACGGCGGGGGATGGCCGGCGACGGCGTAGTGGAAGGCGCCGGTCTCGGGGTCGAGTACGCCGTAGAAGAGGGTCATGAAGGCGCGACTGCCGCCGCTGCGGGCTAGGACGCGGTTGAGCTGACTGAGCACGGCTTCCGGCGTGGGGTCGACGTCGATGGCGGTTTTGAGGGTGGCGTTGGCGATCGCCATGACCAGCCCGGCGCTGATACCGTGGCCGCTGGCGTCGCCGACGGTCAAGACCATTCTGCCGTCGGGCAGCGGTAGGAAGTCGTAGTAGTCGCCGCCGATCTCGTTGGCGGTGCGGTAGGAATGCGCGATGCGATAGCCCGGCACGTTCGGTGCCTGCTGGGGCAGCAGATCGCGCTGCAGGTGGCGGGCGACTTCGAGCTCGTCGCGTACCCTCAGGCGATCCACCAGCTCAAGGGCCAGCAGCAGGGTGAGGCCGGCGACGCTGACCATGAACCAGAACGGCGAGAAATCGATGAGCACCCGGGTGGCGGCGATGCGGGTGTCGACGTTGATGATGCCGAGCAGCGGACACAGCAGGCAGAAAGCGAACAGCAGCCGACGACCCGGTGACAGCTTGAGCGTGAAGCCGACGAAGAAGCCCTTGATCTGCAGGAAGAGACGCTTGAAGTTGTCTTTCTCGTCCAGCGCCTGGCGGTCGGTGGTGAGCGCCTTGTAGGCGCCGCGGGCGTCCTGGTCGAAGAGACGCGCCACTTCCTGGCGATTGATGCCGGCCGTGAATTCCTTGCCGAAACGGCTGGAGCGTTCGGCGAGGTCCTGCAGGTTGTGGGTCAGCTTGGTCATCGCTTGGATCTACTGGCCGGCATCGTATCAGGAAGGCCGGCGCCGGATGCTGTGGCTGGCAGGGCGGAGCGGATTGAGGTCCGACGGCAGTCGGGATAGGCTCATCCCATGCAAATTCGTGCCTCTCATCTCCTGTACGTGGGTTTGGCGGTCGCGGTTACCATCTGGCTGGTGGGGCAGAGGGGGGGCGAGAAGCGGCAGATCGAGAAGCGTCTCGGCGGTCTCGAGGCGCTGCTCGACAAGGACGGCCCCGAGAGTCCGCTCAGCGCCGCCAACAAAGCGACCGAAGTGGGCTCGTATTTCGCGCGTGAGTTCGACGTCATCCTCGGCGGCTACGGTGCCGGCGCGGCGCCCGGCCGGCAGCAGATCGCCCAAGCGCTGTTGCGCTATCGAACGCCGCCGAGCCGGGTGGAGGTCACGTTCCGCGACGTCGAGATCCAGCTCGATCAGGGCGAGCGCGGCGCTGACATGACGACGATCGGCGTTGCCGCGGCGACCGTCGACGGCAACCTATCGCGTCGCAAGTTCCGCTTCGCCTTCCGCTGGATCAAGGAAGACCGCGACTGGGTGATCCAGCGTGCCGAGCTGATCGAAGAGCTCGATCCCGGCCTGTTCTAGGCTCGATCACATCTCAGAATCGCGTTCGTGAGGTGGTAGGCCGTGTTGACGGAGCGAGCAAGGGCGGAGATGTCTGAGCGTGCATGCTAGGAACCGGCTCGTAGACTCTTGGTGAGTTAGTGCTTTTTGCTGCTGTATAGCGGTCCTGCG
>JBCCEE010000637.1:0-4364 GCA_039030415.1 Acidobacteriota bacterium | reverse complement strand
GGAGCCGCAGCCGCGGAATTCGTCGGTCTCGATCGCCCAGCGCTGCATGCCGGTGTCGGTGGCGAGGCCGAACGTCCGTCCTTTGAGGCCGCCGAGGAGGATGACGGTGTCGTCATCGACGAAGGGTGCACGGGTCATCACTTGCGCGGCAGACGAGAAGTCGTCGTCCATCGCGATCGGATGCAGCCAAAGGGTGGCACCGTCGGCCCCGCCGAGGCCGGCGACCCGGTTGGTGCCACCGACGCCGCGGAGATCGTTGAGCACGACGAACAGGCGGCCGTCGGCCCAGGAGAGCTGGGACCAGCCAAGCCAGGCTTGGGGCGTCGGCGGTAGCTCGCCGAAGAGGTCGGGGATCATGCGCTGCCAAACCAGCCCTCCGGTAGGCAGGTCGAAGGCGCACACGCCGCTGTGTCGCGTCTCGGCGCCGGGAGCCGAGCAGATGCTGTAGACCCGACCTGCGGCCATGATCGGTTCGCCAAAGAGCGTGAACTGCCCAGGGGACGATTGCCACAGGGCGGGTAGGGGAAGCAAGAGCCCGGGCTCAGCGACGTTGTGCCGGGTGCGGCCGGCATCGTAGTCGGGCATCGGCCAGTCAGCGGCGCGCCCGAGCGTGGGTGAGAGGGTGGAGAAGGTGATCAGAAGGAGACAGACTGCAAGCCATCGGGTGCTTCGAGCGATCTCAGCAGCAGAAGCGTGATTCATGGTGACTCCATCGAAGTCGGATCTTGGATGTTCGAGCCCTCGAACGAGGGCGACAGGGAAGACGAGCGTGTGCTCGCATCCATGACGCGTCTGAGATGGGCAAAAGCGATCAAAGATCCGAGCTCGAGGATCTCGAGCCGCGATTCCGCTATGCTGGTGGTCACCGGTGGCTTAGAAATCGAGTCGAGGACGGATTCAGGAAGGACAGCGCTGAATGCTGAGCGAGGTCACTGCAATTGGACTGCTCTACGGGGTGGCCAGCGGGCTTGCCCTGGTCCTCTACGCGGTCGATAAATCGGCGGCGCGACGTGGAGGAAGGAGGACGCCTGAGCGGGTCCTTCACGCCTGTTCGCTCTTAGGCGGCTGGCCAGGTGCCTTGCTCGCTCAGAGCGCCTTCCGCCACAAGACGCGCAAACAGCCCTTCCGGTCGATCTTCTGGCTTACCGTCTGCTTGAACGTGGCGCTGCTATCAGCCTTCGTCGCCATTCGGACCGTGGGCTAGCCAAGCCTGTCAGACTTGGGCGGAGCTCCTGACCAGGTCGTCGAGATCGGCAGGGCGGTAACCGCCGAAGACGAGACTGACGACGTAGCCGACGCCGAACAGCAGGAAGTGGCCGAGGACGCCGATCAGAATGGTGTTGAGGCCGAAGTTGAAGCGTCCGAGATCGAGCAGCTGGGCACCGGGCTCGGTCAGCACGCCCCAGCTGGTGAACAGCACGCAGGCGACGATACCGGCATAGGCGCCGGTGCGGGTGGCGCGCCGGGTCAAGAAGCCGAGGCTGAACAGGCCGAGCGAACCGGCTGAGACGATCACGGCGATGGTGAGGGCGCGCTCGGCGATCGGCAGGGTCGACTCGCTCGGGATCAGCAGCGTGCCCAGCCAGATGGCGACCAGGCCGCAGAGTGAGACCATCAGTCGACCGAGCCGCAGCAGCCTGCGGTCGTCGAGACGCGGCCAGAAACGCTGGATGTAGTCTCGGGTGAGCACGGTGGCGAGACTGTTGAGGTCCGAGCTCATCGACGACATGGAGGCGGCTAGAATCGCCGCCAGCATCAGGCCGATGACACCGGCCGGCAGGTGGTGGACGATGAAGTGCGGCAGGATCTGATCACCGATCGCCGGTGCTGCGGTCGGCGCCAGCTGATAGAAGCCGAACAGCAGGGCGCCGATGAGGTTGAACAGCACCAGCACCGGTACCGACAGCAGAGCGCCCAGCAAGGTGCCGCGGCGGGCCTCGGCGTCGGTCTTGGCCAACAGGTAGCGCTGGACCATATGCTGGTCGCAGATGAACCGGCGGCTCCACTGCAGGGCCATGGCGAATAGGAAAACCCACAGCGTGGGTGTGCCGGAGCCCTGCAGGCTTTGCCAGGACACTTCGGTCGAGCCAAGGTCGAAACGGCCGTGGCGCCAGGCTTCACCGACGACCGCGAACGGCGCCCCGGCTTCGGGCGCGAACAGCAGGCGCAGCAGGATCAGGAAACCGCCGCCGATCAAAAGGACACCCTGGATGGCATCGGTCCAAACCACCGCCCGAATGCCTCCGAGAGTCGTGTACGCCATGGTGAACAGGCCGATACCAAGGATCACCGAAGTCAGCTCCCAGCCGGTCATCACGTTGACGGCGACCGCTGTCGTCACCAGCGTGACTCCGAGATCGAAGGTGCGCTCGAGCAGAAATCCCAGCGAGGTATAGAGGCGGCCCCCCAGCCCGAACCGGCGGCCGATGTACTCGTAGGCGCTCATCCCCACGACGCGGCGGTAGAACGGCACGACGTAATAAGCCACCAGTATCAGGACGAAGGGCAGCACCATGAAGCCCGGCACCAGGATCATGCCCTTCTGATAGACGATGGCCGGGTGAGCGACGAGGGTGTTGCTGCTGATCAAGGTCGCCATCAGCGTGAAGCCCACCACCCATCGAGGCACTTGCCGATCCGCGACGAAATAGCCTCCCGTGGTCGCGGTACCGCGCGACATCCAGAGCCCGATCCCGGCGATGGTGCCGAGATAGAGCACCACGATCGCCATGTCGAACCCGGTCAGGCTGGGGCTCCCGCTGCGAGACTGGCTGGGTTCTGTGCCTCGAGGGCCTCGGCGACCGCGGCCACGATGGCATGGGTGCCAGCATCGCCTCCCTGTTCATAGGGAATGTACCTGCCGGTGGCGAATACCGTCGCGATGGCGGCTTCGAGCTGCTGACCTGCTGATGAGAGTGCGTTGCGGTGGTGGCGCTCGCCGAGCCATTTCAGCATGAGCGCTGCTGACAGCAGCATGGCGGTCGGGTTGGCCTTGCCCTGGCCGGCGATATCCGGCGCGCTGCCGTGGCACGGCTGGAAGACGGCGTGGTCGTCGCCGAGGTCGGCGGATGGCGCCATGCCCATGCCGCCCATGAGCGCGGCACCGACGTCGGAGAGGATGTCGCCGAACATGTTCTCGGTCACCAGCACGTCGAAACTCCACGGCCGCTGCAGCAGGTGGAGCCCCATGGCGTCGACGTAGGCGCAGTCTGCCTCGATATCCGGGTACCTCTCGGCCCGCTCGAAAAAGATCTTGCGGAAGAACGCGAAGGCGCCGAGCACGTTGGCCTTGTCGATACAGGTCACACGACCCTGAGAACCCGCAGCCTTTCTCTGGCGCGCTAGGTTGAAAGCGAAGTCGAACAGCCGCTCGCTGACCCGGCGCGTGATCACCAGGGTGTCGAGGACCGCCTCGTCACCTCGCTGCTCGCTGCGGCCGCGGGCCGCGAACAGTCCTTCCGTCGACTCTCGGACCAGCACCAGGTCGAGCTCTTGGGCCCTGGGATCGGCCAGTACCGCGGGCAGTCCGGGGAGGCTGCGAACCGGCCGCAGCCCGGCGTAGAGCTCGAGCGACTCCCTCAGATCGAGCTGAGGCGCGATCTCGCGGCCGTCGGGATAGCGCACCTCCGGCAGTCCCATTGCGCCGAGCAAGATGGCGTCGGCATTACTCGCAAGCTGCAGGCTGTCGTCCGGGATGGCGACGCCTTGCTTGCGGTAGCAGCCAGCCCCCGCATCGCAGTGATCGAAGCGCAGGCCGAGCCCCCCGAACTGCTGATCGAGGCGCGCGATCAGCTCGAGGCATGGCGTCATCACTTCAGGGCCGATGCCGTCGCCCGGCAGCACCGCGATCCGCAGGTCACGCTCGGTAGTCAATCGCCGGTCTCCAGGGAGATCCAGGTCCGCACTTCCTTGGCCTCCAGCCAGTCGTGCGTCGCGAGATCGAAGGCGAGGAAGTGCTCGCTGCGCAGGTGCTCGTCGAAGGCCGCGGCATCAGAATACTTCTCATAGAGGAAAAAAGCGTGAGGAGCCTCGGGGTCGACGCTGACCTCGAAGGCATGACACGCTTCCTCCCGCGCCAGGGAGTTGGCGGCCTGGCGAGCCAGGGCAGCTCTGAGAGCCTCGGAATGCTCGGGCCGCGCGCGCAGCGCGACGGTGACAATGAATCGGTGGGTTGCGGGCATGGGCGTTGCGCTCCTCGGTTCGGCGAATCCGGCGGGTCAGCTGCCGAAGACCCGCTCCAGCTCTTCAACCTGTGAGTCGGTTAGGCATCGCACGCGTTGGGTTCTTCTCGCTGGTGCTCGGTGAGCACCGCAAATACAGCTGCTGCTATTGGGAAGACGGTGTGCAGGATCTCGACGCTGCCG
>JBCCEE010000636.1:0-4372 GCA_039030415.1 Acidobacteriota bacterium | reverse complement strand
TGCGGATCGGTCGCGATCTGGCGGTCGACGGCGTGCTCGAAGGCACCGTGCAGCGCTTGGGCGCGCGGCTGCGCGTGACGGTCCAACTAGTGTCGGTACGCCGCGGCTCGGCGTGCTGGGCGGAGAGCTTCCAAGGCGACTACGATGATCTCTTCGAAGCTCAGGACGCGATCGCCATGGCGGTGGTCGCCGGCCTGCGTCTGACCCTGACGCGCCAGGAAGAGGCCGGCCTGACCCGGCACCCGACGCGCAACCTGGACGCCTGCCGAGCCTACGTCCGCGGGCGCTACTTCTGGAACAAGCGCTCCCGGGCCGATCTCGACGTCGCCATCGAGTGTTTCGAGCGGGCGACCCGGCTCGATCCCAACTATCCCCAGGCCTACGCTGGGCTCGCCGACGCCTGGATCCTGCGGCCGTTCTACGGCAGCGCCCGGCCTGCCGAGTCGTTCCGGCAGGCGCGCGACATGGCGCGCCGAGCTCTGGAGCTCGATGCGTCGATGGCCGAGGCCCACACTTCGCTCGCCTATACCGACTTCGTCTATTCGCGACGCTGGCGTACGGCCGAGGAGCGCTTCCGGCAGGCGCTGTCGTGCAACGCGTACTATGCCACCGCTCATCACTGGTACGGGTTCCTGCTGACCGCGCTCGGGCGGCACGAGGAAGCTCTGGAGTACGCCACCCGGGCCCACGAGCTGGAGCCGCTGTCGCAGGTCATCCACACCGATCTCGCCTTGGCCTACTACTTCGCGCGCGATCCGGAGGCCGCCCGCAGCGTCGTCGACGCCCTCGTCGAGACCGATGCGTCTTTCGGCTATGCGCAGTTCGCCCTCGCCCTGATCGCTCACGGGCAGGGGCAGGATGCGGTGGCGATTGCCGCGGCGCGTGCGGCGGTGGAGTGCCTGGAAGGCTCGACGGCAGCCCAGGCGGTCCTGGGCTACGTGCTGGCTCCTGCCGGTGGCGTCGACGAAGCCCGAGCTCTGCTCGACACGCTGAATAAAACCACAGACCCTGATCCCGCAGACCCTAATCCTGTAGACCTTGCCCCGGCCGCCCACCGTGCCTTGATCCACCTGGGGCTAGGTGAGCACGATTGTGCCTTCGAAGCGCTCGCCCAAGCGTGCGACGAGCGCTCCAATTTTGCCGCCTTCCTCGGCGTGTGGCCGATCTTCGACCCGCTGCGACCGGACCCGCGCTTCGAGGCTCTGCTGCGACGGATCCGGCCGGCGCCGGACTAGGCCGACTCGGGCCCTGGTTGGCTACTTGTGGGTGACTCGAGCCCCAAGTCATCAGCCGGCGCCCCTCTCCTACAGCCCGTTCCTCACTCCGCGGCTTGGCCCTTGAACGAGCCAAGGTGGCCGCGCGCAGCGTTGATGCATCCGGCGGGAATCCCGCGCATGAGTGAACTGAGGCCTCATGATCCGAAAAAACAACCGTGAGAACACACCGATAGAGGAGAGGATCGTGAAACACGTTCTTTATATAGCGATGGCGCTGGTCTTGCCGACCACGCTCGCAGCGCAGACTTTGGATGCCTTCGAAGAGGCCGGCACTGAGGCCGAGACGCATTTCTTCGAGAAAACCCGGGCGGCGCGCGAGGCGAAGGAAGCGCTGTGGCTCTACCTGGACGCCAACCGTCCTTCCGAAGCGATTTCGGCGGAGATCCGGGGCGATCTCAGCCCCGCCGACAAGGCGCGACTGGCTGGTGGTGCCTTCACCAAGAGCAGCTCAGGACAGACGATCGAGCTGATCGGTCTCGAACAGCAGGTGGCCGTCCCGATCGCTTTGCGGGAGTCCCAGAGTCTTCTTCGTGGCAAGAGCCTCGTGCTCGGAGACTCGGGGATGACGCACGAAGGCGATGCGGTTTGGGCCACGTCGCTGAGCTCCGAAGGTGCCAACGGGCTTCGGATCCACTTCACCGACTTCGATCTTCCCACCGGCGCAGAGCTCTACATCTACAACGACGACGGGCAGGCTCACGGACCGTACTCCGGCAAGGGGCCGATCGGAACCGGCGACTTCTGGTCGAACACGGTTCATGGCGATCAGGCCTGGATTCAACTGCACCGTCCGCTGGACGATTCCGGAAAGCCGGTGGAGGTCAGCTTTACCATCGCGGCGCTCTCTCACCTCGGCCCCGAGTTTCAGCAGGGGCGCTCCGGCTTCGAGAAGGCGGATTGCAGCGCCAACGTCGACTGTATCGTCAACGTGAACTGCTATGACGACCAGCCCTTGGCCACGGCCCGGCGCGCGGTCGCTAGGATTGTCTTCCAGGTGCCAGGAGGCACGGGGGGATGCAGTGGCGGCTTACTCAATGATTCCGATAGCACGGACCGCACGCCTTGGTTCTTGACCGCCAATCACTGTATCAGCACTGAATCCTCGGCCAATTCGGTGGAAGCCTTCTTCCGGTATGACTCGCCCTGCGGCAGCTGCGACGGCGATGATTCGAGCACCGTCCTCGGCGCCACCTTGCGCGCTCGCGGCGGCTACCCCACCGGAGACTTCAGCCTCCTCGAGCTCTCGGAGCTGCCATCGGGGTGGGGTCTCTTCGGCTGGACCAGCGCGAACGTCCGCAACGCTCCGGGTACAGAGATCACTATTCTGAGCCATCCCCAGGGGCAGCCCCAGAGCGTCTCCGAGCACGAGGTGATTACCCCCCGCGCCAACAAACCCGCGATGATCTTCTCGGAAATCGTCCTCGGAACGGACGAGGGAGGGTCGAGCGGCGCCCCAGCGTTCATCTCGGGTGGCAAGGTGGTGGGCATTCACAGCGGAGCGACCCTCCAGACCGACCCGATGGACGCATGTGATCCAGCGACCTTCGATGCGCGGCAAGGTGCGCTGTCCTACTTCTGGAAGAGCGTGCGTCCCTACCTGGGCTCGCCATCCGCCACCAACAAGATGCACATTGCGAGCGTCGAGGTCGAATCGAGCCGGTTCATCGGGACGTCCGGAGCTTTCTATTGGAGCTATGCCATCGTCACTGTCGCGGACGAGCTCGGCAACGGGATTCCTCACGCGATCGTCTCAGGAACGTTCTCTGGCGACCAGAGCGGTAGCCGGAGCGCGCGCACCGACGAGAACGGGAACGCCCTCATCATCGGACCTTCGTTCACCAGCACGGCCTCCAGCTTCACCTTCTGTGTCGATGACGTCAGCCACGAATACTTCGACACCTACGACACGGCATCCAACGTCGTGACCTGCGCCAGTCGGTGATCCGGCAGGCCTAGGTGATCAGCGCGGCAACAGGCATAAGCTATTTTCCAGCAGAGGTTTAGCGAGACTATACTCGGTTTTCCGTAGCCTCAAAGTCCTGGAACTGCGGTCCGACGCGCAGGCTGTCTGCGGTGGCGTGGCCGCAGCCGCAGACGGCCAGGGCGCCTTCTTGGAAGCCGTCGAGGCCGAGGCGCTGCTCGATGTTGCGGCCGTTGACGGCGGCGGTGAAGAAGGCTCCTAGGCCGAGCTCGGCGCACACCAGGTAGAGGGTTTGGCTCAGGTGGGCGGCGTCCATCTGCAGGACGCTGTAGGCCTTGTCGTGACGGCGGTACTTCCAGAAGTTGCGGAAGAAGCGGGCCGTCATCAGGAAGAGGACGCCAGCGTTGCGGGTGTAGCGCTGGCCGGCGGTGAGCTCGTTGGCGAGGTCGCGCGCCGCGTGGACGTCCAATGCCTCGAGCTGATCGAATGCGTGACGCTCGAGGCTGTAGTGGTAGAGGCCGGGCGTCAGGCCTTCGGCGTTGAGCACCAGCGGATAGATCTCTATGGGGTGCAGGCCGCCGCCGGAAGGACTGGTTTTCTTGATGCCCTCGACGCCAACGGTGGGATAGCGGAGGCGCCTTGATCGAGCATCGGGAAGGCGTGATCCGAGGCGCTGCCGTGCTGAGTGGCCGGGATGGAGGTGACTTCTGCCGGCTGGGCCTGCTGGGAACGGTGGGAGCTGGATTTCATGATGTCTCTTCTAGACTGCGGTGGGTACTGCGTTTGGTTGAGTAAGACGCGGCGGTGCCGCGATGGGGTAGAGGAAGGGGAGCCGGCGAGACGCTCTCGCCGGTTTCCCAGTGGCTCGGGAAGGGCGGATCAGTCCAGCAGCTCGATCGTCAAGTTGCGGTAGATTGTGCCTTCCTGCGAGTGATTGAAGAGGGCGACCGGGGCTGCCTCGAAGCTGCCGGCGAGGTCGAGCTCGACCTGACCGTCGACGGAGACGACGAGGCGATCCGCGGTTAGCTCGTAGCTGATCGCCACCACCGGCTGGCAGGACGGCCAAACCGTGACGATCAGCTACGAGCTAACCGCGGATCGCCTCGTCGTCTCCGTCGACGGTCAGGTCGAGCTCGACCTCGCCGGCAGCTTCGAGGCAGCCCCGGTCGCCCTC
>JBCCEE010000635.1:0-4385 GCA_039030415.1 Acidobacteriota bacterium | reverse complement strand
GGCCTGCTGTGGTCGTTCAGCGCCTACAACTTCGTCGTCGTCTTCCGCTCGGTGCCCGAGAGAGCCACCCACTCGGTGGGATCTTGGGGACGCCTCAAGAACAGGATAGAGCGCGGTGGATATTGGCTCGTCGCCGCGCTCTTCTCGGGCACGACGCTGGGCCTCGTCGCTCTCAGCTACAAGCTGCTATCTGTCTGGCTGAAAGACTACTCCGGCTCCTGAGAGACCGCTCTTTCTCGAAAAGTCCAGTCAAAAAGTCACCAAAGAGCGGTTCGAGGCGCACCATCGCGCCTCGCCGAGAGTCGCCGAAGACAAATCCGAGCGTCGATTGCACGTTCCTGAACGTGCAGAGACCCGGTTTTTTCGTCAATCGCGGTCTCTGCACGTTACAGAGACCACGTTTTTGCCTCAATCGGGGTATCTGACGGTGCAGAGACCCGGGTTGAGCGTCAATCGCGGTCTCTGCACGGTGCAGGGACCACGTTTTTGCCTCAATTGGGGTCTCTGCACCTTGCAGGGACCCCAATTCACGATCCCGAGTGAGATACGCAGCGCCGGCGCAGCCCACCAGCGCGACCGTCTATCGATAGTTCTTGGGCAGAATCTAGCTCTCACGAAAGCCACGCGGGTCGAGGCCGAGCTTGGCGACTTTGAGCTGCAGGTGCTGACGGTACATGCCCATTTCTTCCGCCGCCCGGGTGACGTTGCCGCGGTGGCGCTCGAGGGCACGGCTGATGAACTCACGCTCGAAGCCGTCGACGGCGCGCTGCTTGGCTTCTTTGAAGTCGAGCGGAGCATCGGCTACCGATTCCGACATCGCGACCGCGGCCGCGCCTGGGCCGCGAATCGAAGCCGGCAAGTCGCCGAGCTCGATCGCCTCGCCGTCGGCCAGGACGACGGCATGCTCGATGGCGTGCTCGAGCTCGCGCACGTTACCTTCCCAGGCATGATCCAGCAGGCAACGCATCGCGGCCGAAGACAGCGGACGCAGCGGACGCTCGAGCTTCTCGGCCACCACCCTCAGGAAGTGCTCGGTCAATAGCGGCAGATCGCCGGCGCGCTCGGCGAGCGCCGGTAGCTCGATCGGCACGACGTTGAGCCGGTAGTAGAGATCCTGGCGGAACTTGCCGGCGGCGATCAGCTCCTCGAGGTTCTGATTGGTCGCCGCCAGCAGCCTGACGTCGACTCGAATCGTACGGTTGCCGCCGACGCGCTCGAAGGCCTTCTCCTGCAGCACCCGCAGCACCTTGGCCTGAGTCTCGAGGCTCATATCGCCGATCTCGTCGAGCAGCAGCGAGCCGCCATCGGCGAGCTCGAACTTACCCTGGCGAGCGCGGGTGGCGCCGGTGAAGGCTCCCTGCTCGTGACCGAACAGCTCGCTCTCCACCAGCTCACTGGAGAACGCCGCGCAGTTGACCTTGATCAGCGGCCGACGCTGGCGCGGGCTGTTGTAGTGCACCGCGTTCGCCACCAGCTCCTTGCCGGTTCCGCTCGGCCCCAGGATCAGCACCGTCAGATCGCTGCTCGCCACCTTGCGCAGCCGCTCGAACACATTCTGCATCGCGGGGCTCTTGCCCAGAATGTTGTGGAAGCGGTAGCGATCCGAAACCTCCTCCCGCAGCAGCTGGAGATCGCGCCGCAGCCGGCGCTCTTCGAGCGCCCGCTCCACCACCCGCACCAGCTCGTCGTTGTCGAACGGCTTGGGCAGATAGTCGACCGCCCCCAGCTTCATGGCCTCCACCGCCGCACGCTCCGAGCCATAGGCGGTGATCAGAATCACCGGCACGGCTGCCTCTCCGGTCTCCTCGGCATGGTCACACGTCCAGCGCAGCACGTCCATGCCGGTGAGCGGCTCGAGGGTGAGGTCGGTGACCACCAGATCGTAGGAGCCGCGACCCAAGCGATCGATCGCCGCCTCGCCCGACGCCGCGGTCTCGACGTGATGGCCGCGGCCGGTCAGCAACCGCTCGAGGGCGATGAGGATCGCAGCCTCGTCGTCGACCACCAGGATATTGGCTTTCATACCGCCTGCCGCAAGGCTTCTGCCGATAGATCCGGCGCCTCGTGTGAGGCGATCGGCAGCTCGAGCGTGAACGCCATGCCGCCACCGACCGCTAGGGAAGCCTCGATCTTCCCGCTGTGGGCTTCGATGATGCGGCGAGCGATGGCCAGGCCAAGGCCGGTGCCCTGGGTCTTGTGGGAGACGAACGGATCGAACAAACGCGTCAGCTGATCGGGCTCCACGCCGGGTCCCGTATCGTGCACCACCAGGCGCGCCTGCGCCGCATCGGCGCTGAGCGCGATCGTCAGGCGACGCGGCTCGGGGCGACCGCGCAGGGCGTCGACGGCGTTCTCGGCCAGGTTGATCACCACCTGGCGCAGGCGCTCGGCATCTGCGCGCACCGCGACGTCCTCGGCACTGGCGTCTAGGGAGACAACGAGCTCGAGGTCGAGATCGTTTAGCCTGGGCCTCAGATCATCCACCACCGCCCGCACCAGAGCGTCGAGGCGGACGTACTCGAAACGGTAGGTCTCGCGGCGGGCAAACTCGAGCAGGGCACGCACCTGGCGCTCCACCCGATCGAGCTCGCGGGTAATGATGCCGGCATGATCGGCGTTGAGCGGCGACTCGGGCTCCCGCGCCAGCATCTGCGCCAGGCTGCGGGCCGCCGTCACCGGGTTGCGGATCTCGTGCGCCATGCGCGCCGCCATCTCGCCGACCGCCGCCAGCTTCTCGGCCTGCGCCAGGTCGCGCTCCACGCGCACCGCCCGGGCCAACAGATCGGC
Organism: Acidobacteriota bacterium; assembly: GCA_039030415.1. Taxonomy (GTDB): domain Bacteria; phylum Acidobacteriota; class Thermoanaerobaculia; order Multivoradales; family J023; genus JAAELT01. The sequence goes on along the minus strand of JBCCEE010000635.1, from coordinate 1,598 downwards.
ACTGTCGAGCACCAGCGCCAGCTGGCGCGTCAGCAGCTCGACGGTGTGGAGCTTGGCACCGCCGGCGGCGATACCCAGCGGGCCGGCCGATACGAAAAGATAACCCCAGCAGGTGCGCGGGCTGATGATCGGCACCACCCAGGTCACCCCCGCATCGTGCAGCGCGATCTGCAGCTCGAGATCGTCCAGCCACAGCAGATCGAACGCACCTTCCGGCAAGGCGCTGGGATCTCGCGGCCAGACTCGGGCCACCGGCTCGAGATCGATCTGGCCGTGAACCACCACCGTGAGCGCTTCTTCGGTTCTGGCCAGGATCCCGGCGCCTCTCAGGCGCAGCACCTCGGACACCTCGGCGACCGTACGCTTCAGGCAGGCGTCGACCCCTATCTCCGGCTGCAGCGTCTGCAGGAAGGCGTGCAGCTGCTGCCGCCACTGCCGGCTCTGACGCAGCATCAAGCGATCCACTCCCGCCTTCAGCCAGCCGAACCCGGGGCCGAAGGCCAATGCCAAGGCCAGCACTCCAGAGGCCTCCACCAGCCACCGCAGCGGATGGTCCTCGAGCGCCCCCACCGCCAGGCGCGTTCCGGCGTAGAGGGTCACGGTGGTGAGAATCGTCGCGACCGCCGTCGCCATGCGTCGAATCACCTCACCCAGAATCCGTACCGCGAAAATGCCTGCCAAAGCCAGACCGACCGCGGAGTGGATCGCCGCCCACGCCAGGTTGGGGCCACCGCGGTTGGCCTCGACCAGCACGATCAGCGCGACGCCGGTAAACATGCCGAGGCCAAGCAGGATGCAGTTGCGGGTTCCGAGGTCGACCATGATCACCGGACGCCAGGGTTCGCTACCGCCGCGGGACATGCGCACCATCTGCCAGACGATGGCGGCGGTCATCACCAGCAGGTAGGTGTGGACGATCGGCCCCGAAGTTCCGGTCTGGTACTCGAGAAGGGCAGCCTGCACCCCGGCGAGCAGCGCAAAACCATAGTTCACCGCCAGCCACAAGCGACTCGGCGGTACCGCGCCGAGAGCGACCAAAGGCAGCATGTGACGCAGCACCGCCAGCTCGGCCACCGTCGTGACCTTGGTCAGCACACTACCGATCTGCCACAGCCAGGTTCCCGGCTGCCCCGGAGCGGGGGTCGTCAGGTTGACCATCACATAGAGGCCGTAGTGCAGGGCCACGATGGTGCTGAGAATGCGGAACAGCCGCAGCAGCTGCCCCTGAGGACGGGCGGTGCCGTGGGCGCGCCAGTACATGCTGGCGAGGATCACCCAGGCCAGCGTCGGCAGCAGATGGATGCCGGCCGCGATCAGGCGGAAGTGGTCGATAGTTTCCGGGGTTTCCATGGAGCTCACATAGGGACAGTCGGGCACGGGTTGATCGGGATCGTTCCCACCCTTCCGATGCGCTCTCGCCGTCTAAACAAAAGACTGCCAAGCAAACGACTTCTGAGCAAACCCTATGCCGGACGTTTCATTTTGCCATGACTGCCATGGCGCCGGCATGGCGTTCCTGAATCGCCTAAGCAGATATGCGCTGCCGCATAGGCAATTGCGCACTTCCGCCGCCCCTCCAGCCCCACGGTCACAGGCTC
>JBCCEE010000634.1:0-4385 GCA_039030415.1 Acidobacteriota bacterium | reverse complement strand
GGCATGAGAGCCTCAGGGCAGACATCAGCACACAAACCGCAGCGGATACAGGCATGAGTGCTGTTGTTATGCAGTGCTTTGCTGCTGAACATCACGCAGTTGCTTGACTGCGTCACTACGTCGCCGGCCGGAGCCGGCCAACTATCCACTCGAGTACCTGGCTGGAGGCGCTGACGTCATCGCCTCGGGGGAAGGGGAGTTGACCCTCGAAGCGTTGATCCCGCACCTGGCGCGCCACGGGCTGACGCAGCTCGAGAGCATCGACGGCATCAGCTACCTGAACGGCGACGGCGAGCTGGTGGAGAACGAAGCTCGAGCCCAGATTCCGAAGCTCGACGAGCAGCCGTTCCCGGATCGCGGGGCGATCGACATTCCGGCCTACATGGACATCTGGCGCAAGCATCACGGCCAGGGGCCTGTGTCGTTGATCACCGCTCGCGGCTGCCCCTACAAATGCCGCTGGTGCAGCCATTCAGTGTTCGGCTACACCCACCGCAGGCGATCGCCGGAGAATGTGGTGCGCGAGGTCGAGGAGATCGTCGAGCGCTACGACCCGGACATGCTGTGGTATGCCGACGACGTCTTCACCATCCACCACCGATGGTTGTTCAACTACGCCGCCGAGCTGAAGCGTCGCGGTTTGAAGCTGCCGTTCGAGACCATCTCGCGTGAGGACCGCCTCAACGAGCCCGTCGTTCAGACCCTGCAGGAGATGGCTTGCTATCGGATCTGGGTCGGCGCCGAGTCGGGCTCCCAGCGCATCCTCGACCGCATGGAGCGTCGCACCGACGCCGAGCGCCTGGTCGAGATGGTCCATCTACTGCAGCGCTACGACATCGAAGCCGGCATGTTCATCATGCTGGGCTACGCCGGTGAGGAATGGGCCGATCTGCAGGCCACGGTCGACCGTCTCAAGGCGGCGCTGCCCGACGTCTTCCTAACCACGGTCGCTTATCCGATCAAGGGAACCAAGTACTACGAAGAGGTCGCTGACCGCATCGTGCCGCTCACCGAGTCGTGGGAGAGCGGCACCGATCGTCTGCAGACTGTCGCCGGCCGCCGGTCGCGACGCTTCTACCGTTTCGCCACCCGCTGGATGGTCAGCGAGGTCGCCCTGCACCGCCAGCGCGTGCGCTCTCAGGGGACCCTGCTGGGGCGAGCCAAGAGCCTGGTCAACTCGCGCGTGGGTCGTTTGGGCATGTACTTGACCCGTCACGAGGTCGAAGCTGCGGTCTAGGGCTGCGTGAAAACCCGCTGACTCTGCTTCGACGACGCCGGCGAGGCGCTGCGGGTCGCCTAGTCGTTCAGCAGGGCTGACGGAATCTCGACCCGTCGTGACCGCAAGAATTCTCCCAATCCCTTGGCCTGTGCGTCGGTGGCGAGGGAGGCGGCGACGCCGTCGCCCAAGAAGCCACGCAGCACGAAGTTGAGGGCGCGTAGGTTGGGGAGAGGATAACGGTCGATCGACAGATCGCGGGCTTCCGGGATAAGTTCGTGCAGCCGATCGCTGGTCAGGAAGCCGCTCAGCCACTCGAAGGCTGCATCGGTTTCGGTCCATACGCCGAGGTTGGCATTGCCGCCTTTGTCTCCGGAGCGGGCGCCGCAGACGCGGCCGAGTGGCGCCATCTCGGTCGCGGTGTCGGGGTAATGAGCCGGCTCAGCGAGCGGGGCGGGCAAGGGTTCCGGCACCTCTCCTGGGGTATGCGGGATCTCGATCGTCTGGCCCTCGAAGACCACTTGGTGCTCGATCGCCTGGCTCGATACCAGCGCCGGCCAGTAGACGCCGAATGGGCTCTCCTTGCCGGGCGGGGCGGTGAGGTTGAAGCCGGGATAGTTGGCCAGCGCCATCTCGACAGCGGCGCTGGAGAAGCGCCGGCCGACCTTCTTGCGATCCGGATCCTTGGCGGACACGGTCAGAAAAGAGAATGAGCCGTCGATCGACTCGGCGTTCTCGGCGGCCCGGTGCAGGCTGACGTGGGTTTCGGCGAACTGCTCGCGTCCGCCGAGGTGCGCCCACATCGTTTTTTCGGCCAACCGCGCCTTGTCCTCGAGGTCGAGGCCGGTGAGCAGGAAGGTGATGCTGTTCTTGAAGCCGCCCGGGTAGTTCAGGCAGACCTTAGTGGTCGGCGGCGGTGGCTCGCCCTTGATGCCCGAGTCCTCAACCCCCGAGACGTGGACCCGATCCGGCGCGCTTTGAGTCAACCGAAGGGTGTCGAAGTGCGCCGTGACGTCGGGGTTCTCGTAGCGCGGCGCGGCGATCTCGTAGAGCAGCTGGGCGGTGACGGTGCCGACGGAGACTTCGCCGCCGGTACCGGGGTGCTTGGTCACCGTAAAGCTGCCGTCTTCGGCAATCTCGGCGATCGGAAAGCCGGGGCACTGTAGCCCTTCGACGCCGAGAAAAAACGCATAGTTGCCGCCGGTAGCCTGGGGGCCGCACTCCAGGATGTGGCCGGCAGCCACCGCCGCGGCCAGCCGGTTCCAATCGTCCCTCGCCCAGCCGAAGCGCCAGGCGGCCGGACCGACCACCAGCGATGCGTCAGTCACCCGCGGGCAGATCACCAGGTCGGCACCGAGCTCCAGAGCCTTGGCGATGCCCCAGCCGCCAAGGTAGGCGTTGGCGCTCAGCACCGGGGCTTCGAGGCGGGACAAAGGCATACCCCGATCGAGGTGCGTGAAGGGCTCGCCCGCGGCCTGCAGCGCTTCGAGCCGCGGCAGCAGGTCGTCGCCCTCGATGTGGGCGACCCGGGCTTCGAGCCCGAGCTGCCGGTAGACGGCTCGGCATGCCTCGGCGCACCCCGCTGGATTCAGACCCCCCGCGTTGACGACTATTTTGATACCGCGCTCCAGGCAGGTCGCGGCGATGCCGCGCAGTTGCAGCGGGAAGGTCTTGGCGTAGCCGAAGCTGGGATCCGCCTGGCGATCGCGGTGCAGGATCATGAGAGTGAGCTCGGCGAGATAGTCGCCGGTCAAGACGTCGATCGGTCCGCCTTCGACCATCTCGCGGGCCGCGGACAGGCGATCGCCGTAGAAGCCGCTGCAGTTGGCGATGCGCAGCACGTCGCCGGGGTCGCGCATTCCGCTCACTTCCTCCAAGACGGCGGGCGTTTCCCGAGGAAAGCGGCCATGCCCTCGCGACCCTCGTCTGAGCTCAAACGCGCGGCGAGCCGGCCGGCAGCGCGGTCAAACGCCACCGCCTTGGGCAGGGTCGGGACTTCGCGGATCAGCTTCTTGGCTTCTGCAACCGCGTTGGGGCCGCCCTTGGCGATGTCTGCAACCTCCTCGTTGATCGCCGCTTCGAGCTCATCGTCGGCCACTGAGCGGTGAATCAGTCCGACGTCGACCGCCTCATCAGCCTGGAAACGTCGGCCGGTGAGGAAAAGACGGCGTGCGTGGTGCTCTCCAATCCGCGGCAGGACGACGACTGAGATCATTGCCGGAATCAGGCCCAGGCGCACCTCGCTGAAGCTGAAGCTCGCAGAGCGGGCAGCGATGCCGATGTCGGCGACCGCCACCAGCCCCAGGCCACCGCCGAAGGCAGGACCGTTGACCCCCACGATCACCGGTTTGGAGAATTTTTGAAGCCGCTGAAGCAGTCGAGCGAAGGGATTGCGTGGCCCCTCGTCGTCACTCCCCCGGTTCGCGTCTCCGTCGACGATTGCGTCGCCAGCGTCGATGTCGGCGCCGGCACAGAACGCTGGGCCGCTGCCGGTGATCACCACGGCTCGCACCGCGGCGTCACTGCCCGCCCGATCGAGCGCTGAGTGGAGGTCGGCGATCATCCGCGGCGACAGGGCGTTGCGCTTGTGCGGTCGATCGAGGGTGAGCCAGGCGGCCCGGGACCTGAGCTCGTAGAGGACCTGTGGAGCGTTCGGGCCCGACGGCGTCTCGGACATCAGCTCACCTCCTGAACGTCACTAGCTGCCGTGTCGTCTTGGGGCTCTACGACTACCAGCACCTTGTCGGGGTCGACCATCTGGCCGGCTTCGACGTGGACGGCCGCGACGACGCCACCAGCGGCGGCCTGCAACTGGTGCTCCATCTTCATCGCCTCGAGCACCACCAGCGTATCTCCGGCAGCTACCTGCTGGCCCGCGGCGACACGAACTTCAACTATCCGGCCGGTCATGGGTGCGGCGCAGCCGCCAGCGACCGCCGAAACGGCCCGCTGCGGGAAGCGTGAAATAGCTTCGAGCTCGCTGCCGCATCCGGCACCGTGAACGGCCACGTGTTGACCGATCTCGCCGATGTGGAACCGCCGACGGACGCCGTCGATCTCGGCGACGAGCCTGCCGTCCTCGGCTTCGATCAGGCGGACCCTGTAGGCCTGTGGCTGGCGCTCCGATGCCTCACCTTCGTTCGTGACTTGCATCGTGAATTGGTTGCCG
>JBCCEE010000633.1:0-4422 GCA_039030415.1 Acidobacteriota bacterium | reverse complement strand
CGCGCAGATTACTCCGAGCAGTTGGAAGGCGTTGCCGCGCGTATCGTGCGTGCCAACCTCGGCGAGCGGGGCGTCTGGCATCGGGTGCAGCTCGGTGAGTACGCCAAGGCATCCCAGGCCCAGGTCCTATGCCGCGAGCTCACCCAGCTCGGCCACGACGGTTGCTGGGTGATCGTGACGGACCGGTAGGTCAGCCTCCCGATGACGCGGGTGGCGTCACCAGGTGCTCATACTTCAGGGGTTCGCCGGTCTCCCACGGCCGGTAGCTGTTGCAGAAGTCGATGCGGTCCCCGAGGGTGGGGTGGAACGAGCGCCAGAGCTTGTACATCATGCCGGGCCGCGGGTTGCCGAGATTCTTCTGTTGGAGCTTGACGAAGGCTGTGGCCGCCGCTCGGTTGTCGCGCAGCAGCTCGAGCCCGAAGCGATCAGACTCGCGCTCGTTGTGACGCGAGATGCCGGTGATCACCGGCGTGAGAATGAAGAAGATCAGGTTGGCGAGCAGGATCAGCAGCGGTAGCGACGCGATATCCGACAGCTGGTGGAAGCCGAAGCGATCGCCGAAGCGGGCGAGCAGACCGTCGGAGACGCGGTAGATCACGTACAGCGCCACCAGGATCAGCACCGACATGATCGCCATCAGCTGGAGCACGTGCTTGAGGGCGTAGTGCCCCATCTCGTGGCCCATCACGAACAGCAGCTCGTCGCGCTCGAACTGTTCGATGATGGTGTCCCACAGCACGATGCGCTTGGTATTCATGAAGCCGGCGACATAGGCGTTGACCGCCTTGGTGTCGACGCTCTTGTTGACCTCGAACACTCGGCTGCCCTCGATGCCGGCGCGCTCCGCTAGCGCCAGAATGTCGCCCTCGAGCTGCTTGTTCTGCATCGGGCCGAAGTCGTTGAACAGCGGCGATACCCAGATCGGCCCTACCACGTTGGCGAAGATCATGAACGGTACCGCCACCATGGCGGTGAAGAGCCACCAGCGCTTCGGGCTCTTCTCGAGCAGCAGGTAGGGGACCCAGGTGAACAGCACGGAGACGATCAGCGCCACCATCAGCCCCTTGGCGCCGTCGCCCAGCCATTTGGAGAGGGTCTGATTCGACAGGTCGTAGGCGTGCTGGCGAACGAAACCCTGAAAGTAGCCCATGGGCAGGTTGATCAAGTAATTCAGGATGTTGAAGATCACCACGTAGATCGCGATGACGAAGAACCACTTGCGGCCGATACGCTGCGCGAAATCCCGAATGCGGGCCGAGAATCCGGTGAACAGGAAGAGGGCGGGAATCAAGAACGCCCACAGGGTGGAGAACACCCACCACGCATTACCGGTCCGGTAGTAGCGCATGGCCTTCTCACTCGGCTCGGGGACCGCGACTGGACCCAGGTCCTGAGGCGCGGGGAGCGGTTCGACGCCTGGCTTCGCTACCGCGGGCTCAGGCTGCTGGGCGACGAGTGGGGTGGCTAGGAGGGCGAAGCAAAGGAGGACTAGAGCCGTCCGAGTCGTGCGCATAGCGAGCCTCCGAGGGAGCCTATCGATAGGATGATGGGAGGAATCGATCCTATCCGATGACCCCGCGAGGCATCCCCAGGGGCGGGCTCAATCGCCCGTCAGCCGGTGCCGGCGGACGGTGAGATCCTCGATCCGGTCGCGGTCGACCTCGACCCCGAGTCCCGAAGCTTCAGGGACGGCGACGCGTCCTGCCGCGCTCATCGTCCATTCCGGAGTCACCACGTCGCGCTCCCAATAGCGCTGGGATGGGCTCAGGTCACCCGGCAGCGTGAAGCCGGGTAGAGAAGCCAGCGCCACGTTGTAAGCGCGGCCGATGCCGCTTTCGAGCATGCCGCCGCACCACAGCGCGATCCCGTGCTTACGGCACAGCTGATGGATCGCCAAGGATTCGCTGAAGCCCCCGACCCGGCCCGGCTTCAGGTTGAGGATCTGGCCGCTGCCCAAGGCCACCATGTCGGCGGCTCGCGCCAGGCTGGTGATCGACTCGTCGAGGCAGATCGGCGTCGCGAGCTGGCGCTGCAGCTCGGCGTGCTGAGAGAGATCTTCCCAGCCCAGCGGCTGCTCGATCATCGACAGGCCAAAGGCATCGAAACGCGCGAGGTGCTCGGCGTCCTCGAGACGGTAGGCGCTGTTGGCGTCGGCGATCAGGTCGAAGCCCTCGCCGGCTACGCGTCGGGCGGTGCGCAGGGGCTCGACGTCCCAACCCGGGCGGATCTTGAGCTTCAGGCGGCGATAGCCTTCCGCAATTGCCGTTCGCACCTTCGTCGCCAGGCGGTCGCGGTCGAGCTCGATGCCGATCGCTAGGCCGGTGGCGACTTCCGGCCGCGTGCCGCCGAGCAGGGTCGACAAGCTGGCGCCGCGACGCTCGGCAGCGAGCGTCCAGCAGCCCATTTCTACCGCGGCTCGCGCCATGGCGTGGCCGCGAACGCTCGCCGTCAGCGCCTGATGGACGCCGCGCGGCGACGCCGAATCCAGGCCGAGGGCGCGCGGGCCAACCCACTCGCAGAGTGCCAGCCAGCAGGTGTCGAGCGTCTCGGGAAGGTAGCTCGGATCCGCGAGCGCGACGCACTCTGACCAGGCGTGGGTGCCGTCCGCGTCGGTCAGCTTGAGCAGCAGGATGCGTTTGTCGTGGACGGTGCCGTGAGAGGCGACGAACGGTTCCTTGAGCGGTAGCCGGATTTCGCGGAGCTCGATCGATTGCAGCGGAGCCAACGGCGCATCATGAACCGGCACAGCCATCTCCCAAGCCTATCAGTCATAATCTTGGGGCTGGCGATCACCGATCACTCCGACGCAGGGTCAGGGGGTTGATACGACAGGTCGATGCGACGTGTCGATGCGATACAGATATATGCTGCCTGCGCTGCGTGAGTCCCTCCGATTACGCCGCCTTGGCCAAGAGCTGACCGACCAGGGCGTCGGCCAGGCGAGCGTTGGGGTCGAAGCCGACGACTTTCTCGGCGTCGGCGATGAAATTGGAGAGCGCATTGACGTCGTAGTAGTAGCGGCGCCCGTCGCGCTCGCTCTCCAAGTACTCGACACCGCCGACGTCGAGGTGGCCGGCACGGGCGATCCGCTCCACCTCGGCGATGACGCGTTCAGGAGGTCGGTAGGACTCGACGCGGGCGTCATTGCCCACATGATCGCCGCGGGCTTCTCCCGACAGCTGCTCGCCGGAGACCAGGCTGCAGACGTCGGCCGGGCAGATGCTGAACGTGTCGCGGCCCAGGTGCATGCGGATGGCGTAGAGGAAGCGGCCCTCCAGCGTCTCCACCCTGACGATCGAGCCGCCGCGCGGCGCATGGTACTCCTGCACCAGCAGGACACCGTCGGGGCCGGCGGTGATCTTCCCAGCGGCGAGCTCGGCGGCGAGGGCTTCCGCGTCGTCGACCCGCACGATACCCGCGCCATTGCCGCCGACGTTGGGCTTGACGATGAGCGGGAACGTGAGCTGGGCCGCCGCTGCCGACAGCTGATCCAGGCTGTAGACGATACGCGTGCGGGGCACCGGCAGGCCGAGGCGCTCGAGCAGCGCGGCCTGCTGCGCCTTGCTGATGTCGAGGCGATAGGCCTGGGAGCCGTTCCACACCGGCACGCCCGCGTCTTCGAGCGCGCTGAGCACATTCAGCGTGTGGAAAACCGCGCCACCGCGGCCGCGCTCCCAGGCCGAGGGACTCATGCGGTTGAAGAACAGCGAATAGTGAGGAAGTCGGGCCGCGGGATCGAGGATCTGTTCATCGGCCCGGATCGGCAGGACCGAGGCGCCGCGCGATTCCAAGGCCCGAAACAACGGGCGGAACCACTCGCGGTGTTCGTAGTAGACGGCGATACTGGGGGCGAAAGTCATCGGTGGGCTCCAGGGTGTGGCACCACCGAGACGAAACCAAAAAGACCCGCTCGGCGTTGCCGGTGCGGGTCTTCAGGTATGGCTGCGTCAGCTGACGTCTGCGGTCAAGCTGCAGGTCCTCCTGGCCCGCGTTTGATGAGCGGACAACAACACATGACGGCGGCGCCTGTGCTCGAGTGGGAGGAAGCTGAAGCGATGTGTTCCATCTCGCTTTCGATTGTGCGCCTCGTCGCTGGCGATGTCAAGAAGAAATTTTCGACGCGATGGCTCGCAATCATGGTCACGAGCAGCGTCGAGTGCGGCAAACGACCCTCAATCGGACTCTCTTGCAGTGCGATCGAGTTCGAGCGACCTTTGATCAGGCTCCTTTGCAGTGCAATCGAGCTCAAACGACCTGAGATGCGACTCCGCTGCAGCGCGATCGAGGCCGGATAACCCTCGATCACTGTCTACTCAAGCGAAACAGGGCCAAAAAACCCTCGATCTGATGGCTTGAGAACTTTAAGTTGTCAGATCGAGGGTCGTTTGAACGTTTTCGACAGGTGAAGTGCAAAAGCGAGGG
>JBCCEE010000632.1:0-4434 GCA_039030415.1 Acidobacteriota bacterium | reverse complement strand
TCGCTCGACTGGGATTGACCGCTAGCTCAGTTACCGCGACCGGATTCAACGCCGCGCCGAACTTTTCGGCGCGGCGTTGCGTTATCGAGGACGGAGGTGATCCCAATGATCATGGCAGACGTCCTCAAGATCTTCCTGTTGGTGGTAGGGACTCAGATCGTCGTCATCAGCTATTGGCTGGCGGCGGAGTCGCTGTACCCGAGTCTCGTCGCCGCGGCGCGTGATCGCTACCGCGATCAGCCCGTACGCATCACTCTGCTGGGTGCAGTCACCGGGGCGCCGCTGTTCCTGCTCGGAGCTGGCCTGTTTCAAGACGGCAGCGCGGCGGGCAAAGCGCTCGGCTTCACCATCGCTTCGCTGACGATGCTGGCCGCGCTGCTGGGCTCGGCCGGCCTGTGCCGCAGGATTGGCGCCGGCCTGCCGTCACTGACCGACGCCGCGCAGCCCTGGCGACGCGTGCTGCGCGGAGGCGTGGTGCTGGCACTGATGTGCCTGCTGCCGCTGCTCGGCTGGTTTCTGATTCTGCCCCTGGCGCTGATCAGCGGCTCGGGAGCGACGGTGAGCGCACTGTGGGCACGACGCCGAAGCCGACGCCACGCTCCCGCCTCTGGCGTTCATCCGGTCGCTACCCGCTAGCTGAGCCGACCGTGAGCCAGAACAGCTCGAGACAGAACATCGTACTCTCTCGCCGGCAGTTCCTGGCCGCCGGCGGCCTGCTGATGGGCTCGGCCATGGGCTGTGGACGGCTCGACACCCTCGACCCAGCCGGACTGCTGGCGACGCCCTGGCGCCGGCCAGCGTCACCGGTTGGACCCTTTGTCGCGCCGCTGGGCGATGCGATCGATCCGATCCGACATGTCCTCGACCGGCTGGCGTTCGGGCCGCGGCCAGAAGACTATGGCGCCGTTCAGGGCCTGGCGAACGATCCACGAGAGGCCGCGGCGCGCTACGTCGAGCATCAGCTCCATCCCGAGCGGATCGAGGACCCGCTGGCGGATTGGGCGGTGCGCAGGCTCGAGACCCTCGACGATCCCCCCGGCCTGCTGTTCGAATTCAAACCCGAGGTGCTGCTCGACGAGCTCACCCGCGGTAGTCTGCTGCGCGCCGTCTACAGCCGCCGCCAGCTCTACGAGGTGATGGTCCACTTCTGGTCCGACCACTTCAACATCGACGCTTCGAAAGGCGACTGCAAGTGGCTCAAGCCAGCCGACGACCGTGACGTCGTGAGGCGTCACGCCCTGGGTAACTTCTCGGACCTGCTGCGCGCCTCGGCGCTCTCTCCGGCGATGCTGTGGTACCTCGACGGCCGGGTCAACCGCAGGGCGTCCGACGACGAGCAGCCGAACGAGAACTACGCCCGCGAGCTGCTCGAGCTCCACACCCTCGGCGTGCACGGCGGCTACAGCCAGCGCGACGTGATGGAGATCGCGCGCTGCCTCACCGGCTGGACGGTGCTCTCGGAAGACACCTTCGGCAAAGGCGAGGTGGAGTTCCAGAGTCACCTGCACGACGATAGCGCCAAGACAGTGCTGGGACGCGAGATCCCGGCCGGCGGTGGCGCCTCCGACCTCGATCGCGTGCTCGACATCGTCGCGCACCATCCGTCGACCGCCCGCCACCTGGCGATCAAGCTGTGTCGCCGCTTCATCGGCGAGCAGCCGGATGAAGCAACGGTAGACGGCGTCGCCGAGACGTTTCGTACGAGCCGCGGCGACATCCGCGAGACGCTGCGGACCGTCTTTGCCAGCGAAGCGTTTCAGACCTCGAAGGGGCGCAAGCTCAAGCGCCCCTTCCGCTATCTGGTCTCGGCTCTGCGTGCCACCGGCGCCGAAACCGACGGCGGCGAGAGGCTGCAGCGCTTCCTGCTCAGCATGGGACACGCGCCGTTCCAATATCCCACTCCCGACGGCTACACCGACGACACCTCTCCCTGGCTCGGCACTCTGCTGTGGCGCTGGAACCTCGCCGTCGCCCTGGCTGATGGCCGGCTGCCCGGCACCACCCTCGACCTGCCGCGCCTGAGTGCCGACTTCGAGGGCCGCGACAACCTCCACCGTCATCTCCTCGGCCGCCGAGCGCGTCCCGAAGAGGCCGTCGCCGGCGGCAGTCCAGCGATGGATATAGCGCTGGCGCTGGCTTCGCCGGCTTTCCAGCGCCACTGAGCCCTATCCCGCTCATTCTCTACCCGCGTGAAAGGCGAGAACATGACCTTACAAACCGCCTTCGACGGCAACCGCGACCGCCCGGATTGTTTGGTGGTCGTCTTCCTGCGCGGCGCAGCCGACGGTCTCGAGCTGGTGCCCCCAACCGGCGACGACGACTATTATCGAGCGCGGCCAACCCTCGGCATTCGGCGCAGCGACGCGCTCCCCCTCGACGGCTTGTTCGGCCTCAACCCGATCCTCGAGGACCTCGCTCCCGCCTTCGCCGACGGCGAGCTGGCGATCGTACACGCCGCCGGTTCCGAAGACTCGACCCGCTCGCATTTCGACGCCCAGGATCTGATGGAGCACGGCGGTCTGGTCGCCGGCGGCTGGCTGGGCCGCTTCCTGCGCTACCGCCCGCAACCCGCCAGTGGCGCCCTGTCAGCAATCGCCGTCGGCAAGGCGCTGCCAGAGTGTTTGCGCGGCGCGCCCTCCGCCACCGTCATGCAGACCCTCGAAGACTTCACCCTCGGCTCCGAGGCCGAGATCCTGCTGCCGGAGCTGGCTCGTCTCTACGCCAGCGAGCACGGCGAGCTCGGCCGCGCCGCTCGCGATACGCTCCAGGCCATGAGCCGGATCGAGGCGCTGCGCACCGAAACCTACACCCCCGGTGGCGGCGCCGAGTATCCCCGCGGCGAATTCGGTGAAGGCCTGCTGCAGATCGCTCGCCTGATCAAGGCCCGGGTAGGTCTCGAAGCCGTCTCCATCGACCTCGGCGGCTGGGACTCTCACCTCGCTCAGGAGACCCTGCTCGAACCCTTGATGCGTCGCCTGGCCCGAGGACTCGCCGCCTTCCGTCGCGACCTCGGCCCCATGATGGCCACCACCACCGTCGTCGTGATGACCGAATTCGGGCGCCGCGTGCAGGAGAACGCCTCCCTCGGCACCGACCATGGCCGCGGCAGCGTAATGTTCGTGCTCGGCGGCGGCGTCGCTGGCGGCCGCGTCGTCGGCACCTGGCCGGGGCTGGAAGACGCCTCACTCGAAGGGCCAGGGGATCTCCCCGTCGCCCACAACTATCGCAACGTCCTGGCGCCGATTCTGAAGCGCCACGGCGCCGGCAACGATCTCAGCCAGATCTTCCCCGACTACCCGCTAGCGCCGATGGCACTGTATTGATCGACGCCTGGAACGGCTACCCTCGTACAAATCATGGCCCCGAAGGGGCCAAAACGTAAAGCTCGGGGCTGGCGGCAAGGAGCGAAGCGACGAGAAGTGAGCCCCGAGTATGGCCAACAAACGAGGCCCCGAAGGGGCCAAAGCGTAAAGCTCGGGGCTGGCGGCGAGGAGCGAAGCGACGAGAAGTGAGCCCCGAGTAGAGTGCGGACGGCGAGGAGCGAAGCGACGAGACGTGCCCCCGAGTAAGGCATCCTCACAAGTTCCCCGCCCTGAAGGGGCGGAAGCGCTCTCTAGCCGGCATCAATCCCACAAATAGCGCTCATCAAACTCGACTTCGTGGTGCTGTAACAAGACTCTGAGCTCATCTTCGAACGATCGACCCCGATGATGCTCCTCTTGAGTCCTTATGTAATGCCTGACTCTGTCCACCTGAGACTGACTTACCGTGAAAGCACCGTAGCCCGACTGCCACGCGAACCGCTGGTCTCGCCACTCACGATTTATCCATCCAGAGGAATCTGATTTGATAGCCCTCAATAGATTGGACAGCGACTCGCGAGCCGGAAGCCTTACGAGCAAATGGACATGGTCTGGCATGCCGCCAATTTCGAGAAGCTTGCCGCCCTGATTTCGTAGGATCCCACCGATGTATCGATAGAGATCCTCTTGGATGTCACCGGTAATGAGAGGTAAGCGGCTCTTCGTGCTGAACACGATATGAAATAGAAGATTGGTTAGCGTGCTAGCCATAGATTGCTCATCATGTTCGCGGGGAAGCGATTCCGCCCCTTCGGGGCGAGGATTTTTCAAAATCTTATACCCGGGGCTCACGTCTCGTCGCTGCGCTCCTTGCCGCCAGCCCCGGGCTATACGATGCGGCTCCTTCGGAGCCAGGATCCTCTGACAACCACTCCCGAAGAAAATTGACATCTTCAACCTCATGGCTCACGGTTGCCGGACGAATGAGCTGATCGAATTGAAGGATGTCACCGGTAATGAGAGGTAAGCGGCTCTTCGTGCTGAACACGATGTGAAACAAAAGATTGGTTAGCGTGCTAGCCATAGACTGCTCAGCATGTTCGCGGGGAAGCGATTCCGCCCCTTCGGGGCG
>JBCCEE010000631.1:0-4441 GCA_039030415.1 Acidobacteriota bacterium | reverse complement strand
GCCGGCGTCTCGCCGGCTCTGGTCTTCACTGGGAGCCTAATGCTAGAAGCCTAATGCTGGGAGCGCCGGCGTCTCGCCGGCTCTGGTCTTCACTGGGAGCCTAATGCTAGAAGCCTAATGCTGGGAGCGCCGGCATCTTGCCGGCTTTAGTCCTCACTGGAAGCCTAAAGCTGGGAGCGCCGGCGTCTCGCCGGCTCTGGTCTTCACTGGGAGGCTAATGCTGCAAGCCTAATGCTGGGAGCGCCGGCATCTTGCCGGCTTCTGCGATGGAACCGCTCCTTCCCTCAGCAGTCGGCGGACAGCTCCAGGGCCTCGACGATTCGACGCCAGTCGAAGGCGGTGACGCCCTGGTCGTCGTGGACGGCGAAGAAGGCGCCGTTGGGGAAGGCCCGGGTGGCGGCGGCGGTCTCGGTGACGCCGTCGGTGTTGGCGGTGACTTTGCCGATGAAGGTGCCGCGGTAGGTGTAGTCGCCGCGGTCGAAGACGCGGAACAGCGATACGTCGGGCGCCTGGTCAGTGGCGATCCAGTAGCCGCCGTCACCGCATTCGCGCAGCGCGACGCCTTCAATCTCGTGGAAGAACAGGCCGTCGCCGACCTCGACGCCGGTGAAGTTGCCGACGAGATCGTAGACCTTGAGGGTCATGCCGGTCTCGTGCTCGTCGGCGATCAGCAGTCGGTCGCGGGCGGCGTCGGCGTAGATCGTCTCGACCTTGGTCAAGACGCCCACCCCCTCAGTGGCGCCAAACGACCGCAGTAACTCGCCAGACGGTAGCTCACCCACAGGCAATTCACCCCCGAGTTTGACCCGGAAGTGCTTGACGCGCTCGCCGAGCTCGGCGGGCGGCGGGATCTGTCCGTCCGGCGTCTCGTAGTTGTCGGTGACGTAGAGGTCGATGCTGCCGGCTACCTGCTCGACGACGGTCAGGCCGTAGGGGCGACGCAGGACGTCGGCGCCGATCATCACCGACGGTGCGAAGTCCGGCAGCTTCAGCATCTGGACGCGGTGATTGTCGCGCTCGACGACGATCGCCCAGTCACCGTGCACCATGATGCCGTTGGGGCGACGGAACTGCTGCGCCGCATCCCCCTCGGTGCCGACGCGCCGCAGCAGCTCGCCGGTATCGGCGTCGTAGACCAAAAGGTCGTGACTCGCCTTGCCGGTCGCCAGGATCCAAGAGACCCCGGCATCGCCGTCGGTACGCTGCCAGAAGGCCACCGAGTCGACATTGTCGGCTTCGTCGAACGGCGACTGCCAGGCCTCGGCCAGGGTGACCGCGTCGGCACGGTCTTCGTTTGCCTGGCCTCCTTTGTCTGCCTGGCTTTCATCGCCGGCGCTGGCCGCGCCGCCTTCGGCCTCAGCCACCGCCGGCGTCTCCGCGTCCGGTGCCTCGGCCTGCTGACACGCCACCGCGAACAGCAGCGTGACGAGAACGGCGCCTAGACGCCAGAGGCCGAAGCGAGGGTGTGTATCGATTCTAGACATCTCAGAAGTCCCACTTCAGGCCAATGGTACCCCACCAGGAGTAGTACTCCTCCTGCCTGGGACGGTCCGGCGTGCCCTCGTAGACGCGGAACGGCTCGTCGTCGAGGTTGATCAGCTCGACGAACAGGCGCAGCTGGTCGGTGATGCGCTGACTGGCCGAGAAGTCGATCTGGAAGTGCTCGTCGATCCAGATGTCCGACTCCGGTCCACTGCCGACTTCCTGCAGGTACTCGCCGTGGAAATTGAACGAGATGCGACCCGAGAATCCGCGCCGCTCGTAGCTGAGGGCGACGTTGTAGACCGTCTCGGCCTGGCCGGGGAAGCGGCTGTCGGCGCGCTCCGGGAAGGTGGCCTCAGAGTCAGTCCAGGTGAGGTTGGCGTAGAAGCCGAGCCCCTGCAGCGGACCGCTGCGAATCTGGTTCTGGTAGGCGAGCTCGAAGCCGAACAGATCGGCGTCTTCGCCGTTGCGCGGCTGCACGACGTCGAACGTCTCGCCGCCACGCGGCTCTTCGAAGGTGAAGAAGTAAATCGGGTCGCTGATCTGCTTGGCGAAGATGCCGGCCGAGAAGATGCCCACCGAGCGGAAGTAGCGCTCGTACATCAGGTCGAAATTCCAGGCGGTGGTGACGTCGAGCTGAGGGTTGCCGCGCTCGATCTCGCCATCTTCCTCGACCACCAGCTCGAACGGCGCCAGGCTCTCGAAGTCGGGACGCGCCAGGCTGCGGGTCAAGGCGACCCGGACGTTCGAATCCTCGTCGAGGGCATAGCGCAGGTGGGCCGACGGCAGGAAGACATCGTAGCTGTCGCTGCCGCGCACCGGGTTGATGCCGGCGAATTCGCCGTCCACGTCGAAGATCACCTCGTTGGCCCGGTAGTCGGCATCGGTCGACTCCCAGCGCACGCCGCCGAGGAACGACAGCTTGTCGCCGATCTGCAGGTCGGCCAGGCCATAAACCGCCAGGGTGTCTTCGCTGGTGTCGTAATCCGCGAGGTCTTCCTCGGGATCGCGCTCGAGCGGCGAGGTCTCGGCGATGTTGCGCAGCCGGAGGGGGTCGGGGAAGCGCCCGAGGGCGTAGCGGCCGTCCAGGAAGTCGCGGTCGCTGAAGCCATCCAGGAAGTCGGCGAGCAGCAGGTCGTCGGTGTCGACCTCGAAGACCTCGTTGTTGCGCTCCTTGTCCTTGGCGCGGTACTTACCGCCGAATTTGAGCAGCCCGCCGCTGCCGCCGTCGCGCTGAAACGGCCGCGCGACGTTCAACGCCACCACGAAATCCTGCTCGCTGGTGAAGTTGTCCTCGGCCTCGATCTCGTCAAATTCGAAGGCGCCCAGGTCCTCGTTGAGGGGATTGGGCTGGATGTTGTCGGGATCGATCGAGCCGGGGCTGACGTTGGGTGCGAAGATGACGTCTTCCTGCTTGAACACCGTCTCGATATTGCGCGGCTCGTCTTCCTCCGAGTCCGCCCAGCTGACGCGCCAGTCGACCAGCGAGCCCGACACCAGGTGGTTGCCTTCGAGCGCGGCGGCCTGGATGGTCTGAACCTCGAAGCGGTCGCGCAGCGTGCGCTCGATCTCGCCGTCCTCCACGATGCTGATGCGGCGGCGGCGAAACTCGTCGTCACCGAACTCGTTCCAGATGCCGTGGAAGCGGAGCTCCGAAGACTCCGAGGCGCGGTGGTCGAGATCGATGTTGAAGCCGTCGCGCTCGCGGGTCAGCAGGTAGTCGCGAAGCTGAAACTCGGCCAGCTCGCTGTCATCGTACTCGGGCTCGAAGTTTTCCGAGCCGCGGTCGGTCTCCATCGTCGAGAGCGCCAGCACCAGGCCGGTGCGGCCCTCGGAGAAGCGCTCGCCCCACAGCACGTTGCCGCTCAGGATGTCACCGCCATCGAGATCGTTCTCGCCGAACGCGCCGGTGACCGAGATGCGGCGCTGAGCCGGCGCCCGCTTGGTCACCAGGTTGACCGCGCCGCCGATGGCGTCACCGTCCATGTCGGGGGTGAGAGCCTTCGAGACCTCGATCGCCTCGAGCAGATCGGCCGGGATGACGTCGAGCGCCACCTGCCGCACGTCGCCTTCCGGCGACGGGATGCGCTCGCCGTTGATGGTCATCGAGTTGAGGCGCGCTTCGGTGCCGCGCACGATGACGTACCGTCCTTCGCCCTGGTCGCGCTGCAGGGTGATGCCCGGGATGCGCTGGGTGGCCTCGGCGGCGTTGGGGTCCGGGAAGCGCCCGAGCTGATCGGACGAGACGATGTTCTGAATGTTGATCGCGGTCTTCTGCTGGTTCAGCGCCTTGGCCTGCCCCTCGAGGATCGGCGAGGCGCTCACCGTCACCGCGTCGGTGAAACTCGGCTGGAGGGTGACGTCGAGCGCGGCGACGGCCCCCGCCGTCACGTCGACCCGGTCGGTGGCCCGCTCAAAACCGAGGAAGTCGACGACGACCTCTTGCTCACCGGCCGGCACACCGACCAGGCGGAAGCGCCCGTCGACGCCGGTGCGTGTGGTCAGCTGCGTGCCTTCGATGCGCACCGCGGCACCGGGGAGCGGGCTGCCGTCGGCGTCCCCCACGCTGCCAACCAATGAGCCGGTGTCCTGGGCCAGAAGGGTTCCCGGCGCTGCCAGCGCCGGGAGTACGAGCAGCGAGACGGCGAGGGCGAGCCATCGCACGTCGCTGAAGGAGCGAGGTCGTTGCATGTGAGCCTCCGAAGTTCTTCCGAATTCTGTTCTGGCTTCTTGGGAAGTGCTTCAGAGGAGGATTCAGCAGGCCCGCGAATGTTGGATGAACGCTTGTTGAAGAAACGACCAATAGGCACCCGGGTCGCGAAAAGCCCAGACGCTGAGAACAGTTCGCCGCTTTGGGCATCGCATCGGAAGCCACCCCCGCCGCGTACCTCCCACTGAGTCGGCTGCCGCTCGACCCAGACGTTTCATGGAACACCGCTTGTTTCACGATGGAACACTT
>JBCCEE010000630.1:0-4444 GCA_039030415.1 Acidobacteriota bacterium | reverse complement strand
CTCAGAGGTGTAAGTGCCGCGTTTGAGTCGTTTCCCGACCGCTCGCTCGCCTGGCCAGTAGCGTTCGGCCATCGCCTCGCTGACGATGGCGACACCCTGGGTTTCGGCTTGATCCAGATCGGAGAAGGCTCGACCCTCGAGCATCGGCATGGACATCGCGTCGAAATAGCCGGGCGAGATCATGCGGTAGAACTCCACATTGAAGTCGCCGGGATTCTCGGGAATCTGGCCCTCGACGCTGAAGCGTGCCGCGCGGTTGCGGTGACCATCTCCCATCGGCAGGGTCGTGGTCGAGCCGATGGCTCGAGCTCCCGGTAGCGCAGCGAGGCGCTCCAGAATGTCGTTCAGGAAAGCGGTTTGCTGCTCGGGCTCGGCGTAGCGCGCGGCCGGAGGATCGAGGCGTAGGACGAGGACGCGCTCGGTGCTGAATCCGGGATCGATATCGATCAGGTTGCGGAAACTGCGGCTCAGCAGACCGGTGGCGATGAGCAAGACCACGGCGATGGCCAGCTCGAGCACGACCAAGGCGCTCTGGAGCCGCTGGCCCCTTACCTTGCCGGTCGCACCACGGCCGCCGCGGAGGAGGATCTGGGGCGGCACGCTGGAGAACCGCATCGCCGGTACCAGACCGAATCCAAGGCTTGTCAGCAGGACCATGACGCCCGTGAATGCCAACACCCTGAGATCGATCGAGTAGTCTTGGTGGGGTCGGACATCGGGCGGAACAAGGGTGGCCAGAAGCGGCATGGCGAAGTTTGCGAGCAGCAGACCGACCGCGCTGCCGAGAAGAGCCAGGAGCAGGCTCTCGACCAAGAACTGCACGATCAGCCGACCCCGGCTGGCGCCCAGAGACGCGCGCACCGCCACCGCCTGACTGGTGGTCGAGCCCCGCGCCAAGATCAGGCTGGCAACGGCGCTACAGGCGATCAGCAGAACGAAGCCAACCGCGATCAGCAGCAGGATGAGAGCCTGGTCGCCGTCCCCGATCAGCCGGTCGCGCACCGGCAGCAGGAACAGCCCGAGAGATTCGTAGGTTTCAGGGTCGGTCTGGGCGAGGCGAGCGGCGACGACATCCATCTCGGTCTGTCCAGAGCTCAGGTCGATTCCCGGCGCCAAGCGGGCGATGCCGGATAGGTTGTGCCTCTGACGGTCGGGCATCTGTTGTGGATCGAGCCCCAGAGGCACCCAAACCTCGGTTCGACTCGGGTAGGAGAAGCCTTCTGGCATGATGCCTATGACGGTGTAGCGGATGTCGTCGAAGATCGCTGTCTGACCGACGATGCGCTCGTCGCCAGCGAACTGGCGCTGCCACAGGCTGTAGCTGAGGACCGCGACATTGGGGCCGCCAGGGCGATCCTCTTCGGCTTGGATCGCACGGCCACGAATCGGTTGAATGCCGAGTAGCTCAAATAGATTGAACGTCGTGCCGACCGCCTCCAGGCGCACAGGATCACCAGCGCTGGACAAGCTGAGTGTGCGGTCGCGGATCAGCGCCAACTGTGCGAAGGACTCGCTGCCGTCGCGCAGCTCGACATAGGTTTGCGGCGACAGCGAGAACTGGTCGCGGCTGCCGTCGGTCTTTTTTCGGACCGTGTAGATCCGGACCAGCTCGTCAGGCGACTCAAAGGGCAGTGGGCTCAGCAGAACCCCGTTGACTACGCTGAAGATAGCGGTGTTGGCACCGATGCTGAGGGCGAGACAAAACACGGCCACCGCCGTGAACATCGGATTCTTGATCAAGGTCCGCAGGCCGTAGCGTAGGTCTTGGAGAATCGGTTCCATCGTTACCTTTCATGGGGTCGAGTGCCGGTCGCAGCTCGGGGCTGGAAGGTTCTTGCGTTCAAAGAAGCCGCGATGCGGCTCGCCAGCGTCGTGACAGAGGGCAGGCTCAGCAGCGAATAATGGTCTCCGGCCACCTGCTCGACCGTCGGCTCGGACCTCAGCCAGGGGCGCCAGCCTTCAACCAACGGCGGCAGATCAGGGCGCTCCGAAGCCTCGAACAGGAGGGTCCGTGCCGCCACCGGACCGGCTGGGTGGTACCTCAGAATGGCTTCGTGGTGCGACCGGAAAATGGCGAAGTAGGGCTCGAAAAGGCTGGCATCAATGCCTTCTGGCAGACCGCCTTGGCGGGCAAGGTCGCGATGGAATGCCGCGCGCAGGTCCTGCTCGCTGACCTGCCGTCGATCATCGAGCCGGGGTGCAAAGGCGTCGACCAGCAAGAGGAGGTCGACGGTCTCTCCAGCCGCCTCGATTTGTCGAGCCATCTCGAAGGCTAAGACGCCTCCGAACGACCAGCCGCCGAGGAGGTAAGGTCCGCGAGGTGTGACGTGGCGCAGAGCGTCCAGGTACTGATGGGCCATGGTCTCGAGGGTCGCCCCGATCGAGTCCCGGGCCTCGAGACCGTAAAAGGGTCGTCGATCGCCCAGGGCGCCAGCCAGCTCGCGGTAGGCCATGGCCGTGCCGCCAATGGCATGGACGAAGAACAGTGGCGTTTGTTGCCCACCGGTTTGGAGTGCGACCAGGGGTGAGGCGTCGGTATCGAAGCTGGAGCTCGTTGGGGCCGCTGGGAGGCGCATCAGAGCCGCTAGGCGCTCTACTGTTGCGGCCCGGAAAACGGTCGATAGCGGTAGCCGACGACCGAAGCGTTCCACCAGCTTCTCCACCAACAAGATCGTCTGCAGGGAATGGCCTCCCAGGGAAAAGAACTCATCGGTCGCTTGCACCCCGCGAACCTCGAGCAAGTGCTCGAAGATGTCCGCCACGGTCCGTTCGTCCGAGTTTCGTGGCGGCACCCCAAGTCGCCGCGGCTCGACATCCGCTGGTTCCGGCAGGGCGTCGCGATCAACCTTGCCGCGCGCGTTGCGAGGCAGGCAGTCCAGAACGACACATGCCACAGGAATCATGTATGGCGGTAGGCGATCGGCGAGGAAGTGGCGCAGTTCCACCGTCGACAAAGTAGCTCCTTCCTCAGGTTCGACGTAGACCACCAGCCGAGAGGCTCCGGTCTCGGACGGTCGGCCGACGACCGCGATATCCCGCACTGCCGGATGGCCAAGGGCGACAGCAGCAATCTCCGCCGGCTCGACGCGGAAGCCGCGGATGCTCATTTGGTCGTCGCCGCGGCCCAGATACTGCACGCTGCCATCGGGTTGGATATAGCCGAAGTCGCCAGTCCTGTAGAGGCGGTCTGACGGGTCGCCGGTCACCGGGTTGATGATGAAGCCGTTCGTTGGCTCGGCGTTTCGATAGCCCAGAGCGAGGTAGGGCGTGCGAACCCAGATCTCGCCGCGCTCACCGATCCCGGCGGGCTGCCCCGAAGGAGCCATGACGTGAAGCTCGACCCCGTCGATGCCGCGGCCGATCGGGGCCGTGGTCGTCGAATAGGCTCGATTCTCTTCGCCGGCGGATTTTGCGACCGGTAGGGTCGGCGTGGCGGCTATGGCGTGCCAAGCGATCGCCTGGGGCGTTTCGGTGGCGCCATAGAAGTTGTTGATCCGAGCGTTTGGGGCCCAGCGGGCAAAGCGATCCGCTAGCTTGATCGACAGGGCTTCGCCGCCGAAGAACACCTGCTCGAGGTGCATGGGACCGGGACTGCCCGTCGCCAGCAGGAGCTGACCCCAAGCTGGCGCAAGGTGTGTCACTGTGATCTTTGCGTCCCGCAGCCAGGCTGCCAGGGTTTCGGGCTGACGCCGCCAGCCGGGTGGCGGAATCGACACCGTACCGCCGCAGACCAGGGGTGTGAAGATGTCTCTCAGCAGTGGGTCGTGAGCTAAGCCGGAGAGCAGGCTAAAGCGGTCGCCAGGACCGAAACCGAAGGTGCTGCAAGACCAGTCTAGAAAGTGGGCCAGCGGCCGTTGGCTGCCGACGATCCCTTTGGGGCGTCCGCTGGATCCCGAAGTGAAAGCGACATAGGCAGGGGCGTCGGGATCGACCGCGGGCAGGGCGTTGGGCGCCGAGGTAGCGTAACGGTGCTCGCTTCGAGAGCTGGCCTCGGGTCGCCTGGGAAGCCTCAGGAAGAAGGCCTGATCGAGCGCCTCCTCGAGGGTCCTGTCGGGTGAGGCTGTGGGGTCACAAGGATCCGCCAATTGCACGACGCCGCGAGGCGGATGCGGCATCAGGCCTGGGTCGACGTCGGACGTGCCCAGGCAGGCGAGGAATCGCGCGGCTGGCTCTTCGCCGTCCAGGATGGTGAACCTGGCGCCAGTCTGCATTATGCCCAGCAGGGCCCAGATCAGAGACGGATCGCGCTGACCCTGGATCAAGATCCAATCCCCGGGCTCCGTGCCTAGAGCCCGTAGTTGATCCGCGACCGCGCGACTGGCGGTTGCTAGAGCGCCGTAGGTCCAGGTGTCTTGATTATCGACAACCGCAGCCAGTTCCGGCGCCTCTCGGACCCAGCGGTGAAATCGTTCGATGACGGAGCCGTTCCACTGCGGCGGCGGGG
>JBCCEE010000629.1:0-4463 GCA_039030415.1 Acidobacteriota bacterium | reverse complement strand
TCGCAGGGTCGCTATGCCGCTGCGAGTTCCGCAGCCCGGCGCAGCCCGTCAAACACGGCCGTCTATCGATCGTTTCTGGACGGGATCAAGCTCGCTGAGCTCAAAGCAAAAAGGGCGCCCTTCCGTGCGCCCTTTTGAGATGACTGCTTGGGCTGGCGCACCCCTGTGCGCCCCCGCAATCCAGGTCGAGATCAGCTGTCGGCAGCGGCCTTCTTGGCGGCCTTGATCAGCGGCTCGAACGCCGCCAGCGGCTGGGCGCCGTTGAGGAAGCGGCCGTTGACGAAGAAGCCCGGGGTGCCGGTGACACCACGCTTGCCGCCATTGGCCATCGCGGCGTCGACCGCCGCCAGCGCTTCCTTGTACTCGGCGGACTCCTTTTCCTCGGCGCAGGTGGTGTACTTGACCATGTCGATGCCGCTGTCCGCCAGGTACTCCTGGGTCTTCTCGAGCACGTTGGCCGGGGTCAGCTCTTTCTGGTTGGCGAAGTACTTGTCGTGCAGGGCCCAGAAGGCGTCATTGTTCTGCATGCCGACGCAGTGGGCAGCGACCGCGGCAGGCTTGGCCCAGGGGTGGAAGCTCAGCGGGAAGTGCTGGAAAACGACCTTGACGTCGTTCGGGTACTTCTCGAGAACCTCGTCGATGGTCTTGGCGCCACGGGCGCAGTAGGGGCACTGGAAGTCCGAGTACTCGACGATGGTCACCGGCGCGTCCGGGTTGCCGCGGAACGGCAGGCCGGCGATCTCAGCCTCGAGCTCTTTGGCCACTTCGGCGGCCTTCACCGCCGCTTCGGCCTCCTGCTTGGCGGCTTCCTCGGCGAGCTCCGTGGAGCTGCGGCTGACGTCGATCGGATCGGAGATCATGAACAGCGCCGTGTCGTCGGGTGACACCAGGAACTTCTGGGTCTGGCGGTTGTTGATCGTGAAGCTGCCGCGGTCGAGATCACCGTAGCCCGAGGATTCGAGGTTCGCCATCGTGATGCTGGCTTGCTTGAGCTGGGGGAACTGCGACTGCAGGTTGGCGAGGATCTTCTGCTTGCGCTCCTCGCTGTTGTCCGTTTCGGCGAAGGCCACTGCGCTGACGCCTGCGCACAGGATCGTCAGCAGCAGCAAAGTGGAAGCTTTTTTCATGTTGGAGCTCCTTTCGGAAGATGAAGAAGAGGCAGAGACCGGGTGGCAAATCGGCCTCGTGTTTCTCGATTTGGACCGCAAAGGGGACCGGCGGTGCGGGTGGTTGACCGCCTGGTATTCCGGGGATCCCCGGAACATGCGACAGGATCCGTGGCCAGGTAGGATGCAAAGCATAGACCAAAGCCCTGTCTAGGGCCTAGAAAAGGCCCCCTTCGAGGGTAAAAAAGCCGTAAAACCAGCGCAGGGGCGCCGTGCCCCTGCAACCCGCTCAGAAGTTGATCGTGCGCTTGTCCACCGCCAGAGCCGCCTCCTTGACCGCTTCGGCCAAGGTCGGATGTGCGTGGACCGAGCGGGCGATATCCTCGCTCGACGCGCCGAACTCCATCGCCACCGCGGCCTCGGCGATGAGGTCGCCGGCCCGCGGTCCGATGATGTGGACGCCGAGCACGCGATCGGTCTCAGCGTCGGCGAGAACCTTCACCTGGCCGTCGGTCTGAGCCAGCGCCTTGGCGCGGCCGTTGGCCGAGAATGGGAACTTGCCCTTGCGGTATTTGATGCCCGCCTCCTCGAGCTGTTCCTCGCTCTTGCCGACGGTGGCGATCTCGGGATGGGTGTAGACGATGCCCGGGATGGCGTCGTAGTTGACGTGTCCGATGCCGGTGGCGAGAAACTCCGCGCAGGCCACGCCTTCGTGCTCGGCCTTGTGCGCCAGCATCGGCCCGACGATGACGTCGCCGATCGCATAGACGCCTTCGGCCGCGGTGCGGAAATGCTCGTCGACCGGAACCCTACCGCGCTCGTCGAGCTCGATGCCGACCGTCGACAGCCCCAGGTTCTCGGTGTACGGCCGGCGGCCAACGGCGACCAGCACGCGATCGCAGGTGATCGGCTCCATGCCTTCGGCTTCGACGATGCACTGCTCGCCCTCGACCCGGGCACCGGTGACGCGCGTGCCGAGGCGGAAGTCGATGCCCTGCTTCTTGAAGATCTGGAGGGCGCGTTTGGCGGTATCGCCGTCCATGCCGGGCAGGATACGGTCGAGATACTCCAGCACCGTGACTTTGGCACCGAGCCGCGCCCACACCGAGCCGAGCTCGAGGCCGATGTAGCCGGCGCCGATCACCACCAGGTGCCCTGGAACTTCCGGATACGACAGCGCCTCGGTCGACGAGCCGATGCGATCCCAATCCATTTCTACCCCGGGCAGGGTAGCGACCTCCGAGCCGGTGGCCAGAATGACGTGCTTGGCGCGCAAAGTGGCCGTGGTGGCACCTTCGCCCGCAGCACCCGACTCGACCACCACCTTGCCCGGACCGTCGAGACGACCGTGCCCTTCGTAGCGGGTGATTTTGTTCTTCTTGAACAGGCCCGCGACCCCCTGGGTGAGGGCGGTGACCGTCTTGTCCTTGTGGTCCAGCATGGCGGCGAGGTCGAAGCCGACCCCTTCGACGGTGACGCCGAACTTGGCCAGCCCGTGGCGGGTCTCCTCGTAGCGCTCGCTGGCTTCCAGCAGGGCTTTTGATGGGATGCAGCCGACGCGCAGGCAGGTGCCGCCGAGTGCCGGTTCCTTTTCGACACAGGCGGTGTTCAGGCCCAGTTGGGCGGCGCGGATCGCGGCCACATAGCCGCCAGGACCCGAGCCGATGACCACCAGATCATGCTCGTGCTCTTCCATGGCTTCCTCGATGTCGGGAGAACGTTAGATTTCCAGCAGGATGCGGGTGGGGTCTTCCAGCCGCTCCTTGACCCGGACCAGGAACGTCACCGCCTCACGACCATCGATCAGACGGTGGTCGTAGGTGAGTGCGACGTACATCATCGGACGGATCACCACCTCGCCGTTCACCGCCACCGGCCGATCCTCGATCTTGTGCATGCCGAGGATGCCGCTCTGGGGCGGATTGACGATCGGCGTCGACAGCAGCGAGCCGTAGATGCCGCCGTTCGAGATGGTGAAGGTGCCGCCCTGCAGCTCTTCGAGCTTGAGCTTGCCGTCGCGCGCCCGCAACGCGTAATCGGCGATGGTCTGCTCGACCTCGGCAAAGCTCAGCCGCTCGGCGTTGCGGATGATCGGCACCACCAATCCCTTGCCGCCTCCGACCGCGATGCCGATGTCCTGGTAGTTGCGGTAGACGATCTCGTCGCCCCGCACTTCAGCGTTGACCTGGGGCACGTCCTTGAGCGCTTCGACCACCGCTTTGACGAAGAACGACATGAAGCCGACCTTGATGCCGAACTTGGCGACGAAGGTCTCCTGGTACTGCTTGCGCAGCGCCTTGATAGCCGACATGTCGACCTCGTTGAAGGTGGTGAGCAGCGCCGCGCCCTGCTGTGCTTCCACCAGGCGCTCGGCCACCCGCCGCCTGAGCGGCGTCATGCGCACGACTTCTTCCTGGCGTGAGCCGGCGGCGCTCGCTGCGGGAGCCTTGGGCGGTGCCGCGGGAGCCGGATCGGCCTTGGCAGGAGCCGGGGCTGCTTTGGCTGCGGCCGGCGCCGAAGCGGCGGCTGCCGGCTGGTGGCGCAAGACATCTTCCTTGAGCAGCCGGCCGCCAGGGCCGGTGGCCTTCACCTCGGAGGCGTCGAGCCCCTTCTCCGCCAGCACTCTTCGAGCCGCCGGCATGATCCGCTGGTCGCCGTCGAAGGTCGCTTCGCCGTCCTCGACAGCAGACCTGCTGGCAGCCGGCTCGCTGGCGGCCGGCTCGCTGGCAGCAGCCTCGCTCGCGGCGCCCGCCGGTTTCTCACCAGCCTCCATATGGCCCACGACGTCGCCGACCTCGGCGTCGTCGCCGTCCTGCTTGAGGATCTTGGTCAAGGTTCCGGCCTCGGGTGCCGGTAGCTCGACGTTGACCTTGTCGGTCTCGATGATCACCAATGGCTCGTCTTCTTCTACCCAGTCTCCTTCTTTCTTGAGCCATTCGCCGATCATCACCTCGGTGATCGACTCTCCCACCGTCGGAACTTTCAACTCGATCGCCATGTCGTTCCTCCGGGTCTCCTTGGCGGAGCCCGCTCCTCAAAGGTCTACGATTTCATGGTTGTGCGCACTCGCCTTCGCCTGGCTAACTGGCCGAGATGTTATGTCAGTTGATTCGCCAGTCCAAGCACGCGGATCGGATCCTCGTCGCACCGCCCGCAGCCCGTCGCCGAATGAACCGGCTAGCCCTCGCGTACACACTGGTAGCATCGTAGCGCGTCAGTCAAAAACCCTCGAGATGCCCGAAGCGGCGTGCAGCCTGCGCCCGCGAGCCGAAGCCGAGCCCCGACGTCGAACCCCGAGACGCCATGAGAAAAGCCTCCAAAGTCCGCCCATCCGGTCCCCATGGCTGTATCGTGGCC
>JBCCEE010000628.1:0-4464 GCA_039030415.1 Acidobacteriota bacterium | reverse complement strand
GGGTGTACGGTGCGCAACGACGTGCAGGCGCGCGCCGCCAGGCGAGTCGGTGAGTCCACCAGCAGCCCGGCTTCCCACTCGCGAGCGTAGAGCGGCTTCAGCACGTTCCGGCGCTGGAAGGGATGGACAGGAATGGGTCGATAACCCGCCGGTAGCTCCACTTCGAAGTAGCGCTCGAACGGCTCGCCGCTGCGCTCTACGTAGTCCTGCCGCACCCCCACGAAACCAATCTCGAACTGGCCTCCGAGCTCGGCGGCATAGCGCATGGAATCGTCGGCAGAAAAGTTCGAGCGAGTCTTCGCTCCGACGTGCAGGTTGTGACCCGACAGCGTCAGTTTCTCGAAGAAAACGGGATCGACCCCGGCCAGCTCGGCGATTGGCGGCAGCCTTTCTCGCGCCCAGTGAGCGTAGGCCAGCTCCAGGTTCCGAAGTCCGTTCCCGAGCTCGGAGCGCACCCGCTCGAAGCCCTCGCTCGGCAGCCGGGAGGCCAGCCGGTCCCACAGCTCGAGAGGGTCCCGATAAGGCAGAGGACCCCAGATGTGGCGTCCGAAGCAGTACTCGGTCTCTACGGGCAGGCGGATGTCGCCGAGCCGATAGCTGCCCTCGTGCTCGAGGTAGCGCCCTCCCACCGACTCTCGGACCAGTGCCGAAGCCAGCTGTTCCGTCAGTGCCTTCGCGGCCTGTCGACTTGCGCTCGCCAAAGTGGACTTCTCACTTCCCCGTAGCTGTATTCGGTCACCTGCTCGCGCAGGCGCATTCTGGTCATAGCCTTGAGTCGCCAGTGCGGTGCCAAGAAGCGATCCCTTTCCTCGGGCCGGCGCAGGTGCTCTTCCAGCAGAGCTCGAATCGGCTCCCACAGCGCTGCCTCGGGCGTTTCGAAGTGTAGGGTCAAAGCCCGAATGAGCTCTCCCAGGTGATTCTGCAGCACCGGATAGATGATCTTGCTCCACAGCTCTTCGAGCTCGTGGGTGACCGTGGCCGAGCCCGGCGCAAACTCGAGCTCGTCTTTGCAGTGGCACTGGAGTCGCGGTGGAAAAATGCGTATGCCACCAAAATCCCGGTAGAAGAAGTAGGGAGCCTGTCCCGGCCGGAATCGGACCACGATGTTTTGAAGGTGCCCCTCGAGCGCGATGCCGTAGGTGGTCATGAGGCGAATCAGGGGCCGCAGCAGAGCCGCCGCGTACTCCCGCAGCCAGCTCACCGGGCATCCCTGGCCGACGATCTCCGCCACCAGCGGACCGCCGTCGATCCACTCGATCAGAGCGGCGGCCGGCATCAGCAGGTCGTCCTCCCGGGATACGCTCTCGGGATTCTGACGCAGGACGGCGGAAACCAGCTTGGCCACGTCCGGATCGTTGTGCCGCCAGTGTATGGAGCCCATTTCCTCCAGAATAGCGAGGGAGGAAGACGCGAACCCGAGCTCGGCCAGCAGCCGCGTCAGCCGAGGTCCGTTCCAGGCGGCCTGGGTCGAGACCGTGCGCACCGCGCCCGTGATTTGAACCGCTAGGGCCGTCTTGAAATGAGGCACGGCGCCGCGCTCGGCCGGCAGCAGGGTGCGCAGGGACATCGAGGGACGCACCGCACAGCCCTCCGCGATACGCCGATCGAGCCCCAGCGCCGGGATGACGTGCTTCAGCTGCCACGGATGCACGGGGACCCAGGCGAAGCTCGGGTCGAGCTCGGGAAACGCTTCCGACAACGCTTCGCGAGCACCGACCGCGACCGCCTCGTGGGGCTCGAGCCCCACCAGCGGCAGGCGAAACTGCACCCCCCACTCCGGAGCCCAGCGCCTCTGCTCCTCCGGGCTCATGCCCTTCCTCAGCTTGGCTCCGGGGTGAATCGGATGGCCCCTGAAAACCAGCTGCTCGAAAAACGCCAGGCAGCTGGCCCCGGAATGCCGACGCCGATGGGCGTCCCAGGCGGCCAGAGCCGGACCCGCTACCCGCTCTTGCTTTGCCGCCAGGGCCAGGGCCAGGTTGCGAGCGCTCTCGGACACCTCTTCCCGCAGCCCAGCTCCACCCGACAGATCCAGGAAGTCGAGCAGCTGCTCGACGCGCGCGATCGGCTCGCCTTCGAGGGTCGGAAAGCGCTCGAATTGGAAGCGTCCCATGCTGGTGGGCAGGCTCTCTTCGAAACGCAGCCCGGCCAGATGGGTGGCACGATCGCGGCGCTCGGCTCGACGGCCCCAGCCGCCCAGATCCTCGCGCAGGGTTGCCATGAGGAGCCGGCTGGAAATCTCCAGATGCGCCTGTTCGAGACACTCCCGGGGCGGCGTGTCCGGCATGCATCGAACGTTCCTCATGGATTCACCTGGCTTTGGCGAGGCTACGCTAGCGAGGACGGGCAGAAAAAGACGGACGCTCGAGACTGACCCCAGCGGTTTCGATCATCCCTCGACCCCTCAAATCGAACGCTCGCCGCACCGCGACGAGCCGCTCGGCGAGAACGCTATCACGGAATGATCAGATCATCTGTTGGCGCCAGCAGCGGCGAGATCTGAGGCGTGCCGGTGACGGGATCGGCATAGACGCGCGCCGTGATGCCGTACACATCCGACAGCATCGCGGCGGTGACCACGTCCTTTGGGGGGCCGGAGAAGCGGACCCGGCCGCCGCTCATGACGACCAGGTGATCGGCATAGCGCGCGGCCTGTCCGATATCGTGCAGGACGACGACGACGGTCCGTCCGTCCGCTACCAGGTCGGCCAGCAGATTCAGCGTCTGGTACTGGTAGCGGATGTCGAGAAACGAGGTCGGCTCATCGAAGAGCATGATCGGCGTATCCTGCGCCAGCGACATCGCGATGAAGGCCCGCTGACGCTGACCGCCGGACAGCTCGCTGAGGCGGCGATGCCGGAATTGCACCACGCCGGCACGCTCGAGCGCTCGATCGATGGCCTCGGCGTCGCCCGGGCGCTTCAGGCCCAGCAGATTCTGGTACGGTGCGCGCCCATACCCCACCAGCTGCTGCACCCGGATCGCGGGTGGGATCACCGGCGTCTGCGGCAGCAGCGAGACCTGGCGGGCGAGCGCTCGCCGAGACGAGCGCGCCAGGTCCAGGTCACCGACGCGGATCTCGCCGGCCTGCAGCGGCAGCAGGCCGGCCATGGTGTTGAACAGCGTCGACTTGCCGCAGCCGTTGGGGCCGATCAGAGCCGTCAGCTGCCGGGGAGGGATGCGCAGGGTGATGTCATCGAGCGAAAAATCCCGATACCCGGCGCGCACCGATCGCAGCTCGAAGCTCATGACTCTCCTCCCGCAGGCGTACGCAGCAAGATCCAGATGAAGAACGGCGCGCCGAACAGCGCGGTCAGGATGCCGGCCGACACCTCGAGCGGCATGGCCCGCCCGGCGGCGTCGGCGAGCACGACCAGCAGCATACCGGTCAGCATCGCCACGGGCATCAGCGCGCGGTGACCGCCGCCCACCAGTTGGCGCGCCATGTGCGGCGCCATCAGCCCGACGAATCCGAGGGTTCCCACCGCCGCGATCGCCACCGACGCCAGAGCTGTGGCGAGCAGCAGCAGCAGCGGACGCTCCCACGACACCTCGACGCCGAGGCCGAGCGCGTGGCGGTCGCCGAGCCGGAGGAGATCGAGCCGGAAGCTCAGCGCGAGCGCGACGATCGCCAGCGGGATCAGCAAAGGCGCGGTGGCCTGCACGTCGCTCCACGTTCTGCCGTGGAGCGATCCGGTCATCCAGATCAGCGGGCGCGAGAACCGGTAGTCCGGTGCCGTCACCAGCAGCGCGTCGACGCCGGCGTCGCAGACCGATCCGACGGCGATCCCCACCAGCGCCAGGCGCGCCGGGCTCGCCTGCTTCCACAGCGTGCCGAGATAGACGAAAGTCGCCGCCCCCAGACCGCCGGCGATCGCCAGTAGCGGCGTCAATTGCGCCGGCAGGCCGAAGGCGACGGCCAGGCAGACCGCGAGCGCGGCGCCCGAGTTGACGCCGATGATTTTGGGGCTGGCGAGCGCGTTGCGCAGCAGCGCCTGGATGATCGCTCCCGACAGCGCCAGCGCGCTGCCGGCGAGCAGCGCGAGGAGGGTCCGCGGCAGGCGCAGCTCGAGCACTCCGAAGTCATCTCGCGGCCCGTCGAGCCCGAACAGGGAATTCCACGCCGCGCGCAGCGGCGTCGCCGTTTCGGCTCCGGCCGCCAGCGACCAGACCGCGGCGACGCCGAGTCCGGCGGCGAGCGCCAGCATCGTCGCAGCCGCTCGCGTGCGATCAGCCGCCACCGGATCGGCCGCCACCGGATCGGGCACCCCGGGATCGAGCGCCGGAGGGCCGTGCCGCGTCGACGCGCTCACTCCAGCGCCTCGCTGGTGAGGGTCAGGTAGAGGAAGTAAGGTGCGCCGATCAGCACGGTGACGATTCCGATTGGCAACTCTTCAGCCTCGAACAGCGCCTTGGACGCGGTATCGGCCACCAGCATCAGCGCCGCGCCGAGGACCGCACCTGCCG
>JBCCEE010000627.1:0-4477 GCA_039030415.1 Acidobacteriota bacterium | reverse complement strand
CAGCAGCTTGATCTCGTCGAGACTCAACACCCTCTCGCTAGGCTTCTCGGGCTGTGCGCGGACTCTCCAAGCCGGGTTGTATTCCATGAGCCCCATGAGTAGGTCTTCGTGCTCAAGCCCCCAGGAGAACATCGCTCGGATTGCTCCCAGCACGCGGTTCGCCATGACCGGCGCCGGCTTTCCTCTCTGAGTGCCGTGGCCGTCAACGATTCCCCGGAGCAGCCGCGTGACGTCGGCGCGGCCGATCTCGTGCGCTTTGCGGCCTCGCCAGTGGGGTAGGACGTACCTTTCAATCTGCCACTTGCGGCGCTTCCAGGTGCGCAGGCGGGACTCAATGTGCTTGAAGTACTCGTCGGCGAGCTCCTCGACCGTGGGCTGAATTCGCCTCTCGTGCAGAGGATCGACCCCCCTTTCGACCTTGCCGTAGATCTCATCAGCATGACGTCTCGCTTCAGCCAGTCCCATGCCGGGATAGTGCCCAAGAGTTGCTCTGCGGCTCTGGCCTTCGATCGTGTACCGGGCGAACCACGTCCCAGCTCCATAGACGCCGAACCGGGCGCCGAAGCCGCGTCTCTTCACACCTTGAAAGGTGTATCCGGTGTCCATTGCCTGAATCCGCTTTCCTTCGGCTTTCGCTTTGCGCGACAGCGCGGCGACGGATTTGTCGGTGAGGAAGGGCACTCAACACCCCCTTTTGGGCACTGTCCCGGGACAGATTGGGACAGTTTCGGGACAGTTCTTTCAGCAGTCTCCAGGAACGTCAGGAAACATGAGGAAACATAAAGTATTGAAAACAATAGACCTGAGTCAAGGGTGGAAACCTGGGGGAACGCCTAGATACTGGGGGGTTGCTGATTTCATAGCATATCAGAACGGGCGGTTTATTGAACCCGATCGATAAGGTTCAGTCGCGAACGGCTTCCGCCGCCGGTGCCGAGCGCCTGACCGGCTCGGCGGCCACGGCGATACGATTGCGCCCAGTCTTCTTGGCGACGTACATGGCGGTGTCCGCCAAGCGCAGGAGCGTGCTCTTGCTATCCGCAACGCTGAGGTTGGGCTCGACATGCCGTTTCAGCGTCGCGACGCCGATCGAGCAGGTGATGCCGGTCAGGTTGAGCTCTTCACGATGGATATCGCCAGCCTTGGCGCAGAAAGTGTTCTCGACGATGCTGCTGCGGATGTTCTCGGCCAGCTCGATCGCCCCTTCGATATGAAGGTCCGGAATGACCAGCACGAATTCGTCGCCGCCATAGCGCGCCGGGACACTGTCCATCCGTCGCACATGTGACTTCAGCAGGTGCCCGACTTCACGCAGCACCTGGCTGCCCGCCAGATGACCGTGGGTATCGTTAACGCTCTTGAAGTAGTCGAGGTCGAGGAAGATCACCGCCAGGTCCAAGTCCTTCTGGAGGCATTGCTGGATCGTGCGATCCAGCGAGACGTGGAGGTAGTGGTCGTTGAACAGTCCCGTCAGGTTGTCGCGCTTTGCCAGCTCTTGCGCTCGGCGGCCGTCGAGAATGTTCTGGATCGAGATCGAAATGTAGCCGGCGAAGATCTGCAGCAGGTTGCGATCGTCGGCGCTGTAGTCGCGGGCGCCCTGGCGATTCATCAGCTCCAGCACACCGCAAACCTCATGGCCGATCCGGATCGGGATCGCTACCAGCGAGTCGGTGCTGTACTCGGTAACCTCGTCGACGCCGGTAAAGAAGTAGGGATCACGCCCGGTGTCCGCGGTGTGATAGCTCTGACCGGTGGCGTAGACGTGGCCGGCGATGCCGCGCTCGGAGGGTATCTCGGTACCGATCAGCCGCGTCGCCTTGTCGCCGAAGGCGGCAACGAAGGTCAGCAGATTGCGGCGCTTCTCGGGCTGCTTGTCGAGTGGGTTGTCGAGCAGAATCGAGCCGGCAGCAGAGGGCACGAACTCGTTGGCCTTGCGCAAGATCTCAGCCAGGTTATCGGCGAGACTCATCTCGGAAGCAAACGCGATCACCGCCCGGCGACGCTCCAGGAAAGCATCCATCTGTTGCGGGTTCAGGGAATGGATGTCGACACTCATGACGGCCTACGAATTGTGGAAGAGTCTCAGAGTCGAAAAATACCAAATGCCGGGCCTTGCCGCAAAGCTATCCTGAGATCGTAGCTGCCCCACTGCCATCCGGAAGGCGGGCGTCGGCCGGACGTTCAGGCAGACGGTGAGATCAGCTCCGCGGCTTCGGCCGGGCAGACCGCGCCGTCCACGCCGGAGACCGACCAGCGGCCGTCAGCCGTACGCCGCACCCAGGCTTCGGTACCCGCCGGCAGATCGCCTGCTGCCGTGAAGCAGTCCTGCAGGATCACCGCAGGCTGCAGACCCCACCGTTCCGAGGCGGCCGCCGCTCCATAGAGGGAGAACGCTAGGACCGCCGTGGCCGCCAATAGCCACTTGGGGAGCTTGGCAGACGTGACCACCAGCAGGAAGACGAGCCAAGCCAGGCCGACGGCGACGAGAGCGAGCGTCGCGTCGTGCCGGCTCAGCCAGCCGAGCGCTCCGGAAGCCTCGAGCACCTGGCTGCCGAGACTGCGCCGGGCCAGCCAGAGATTGTCCTGCAGCCACGGATCCTCCGAGCTGGCGGCGCGCCGGTACCAGAGAATGGCTTCCGGCAAACGATCCAGATGATGCAGAGCGGTCCCCAGGTTGTAGAACAGCGTGGGATGAGTGGCATCGGCCGAGTAGCCTTCGGTGTAGGCGATGACGGCGGCCTCGATCTGCCCCTCCCGGAACAGCCGGTTGCCCTCGCTGAGGGCGGCCTGGGAATCGACCGGAGGCTGGGCTTCAGCGGTGCCGCCAGCCACCAGCAGCAGACTCAGCGCGAGGCGACGCACCGTCCGCTCGATAGTGCCCGCGCAGCTGCGCCGGGATAAAGGTTCGAGGGTGCTCATATCAGGCCAGGCTACGCGCCAGCTTGCGAGATTTCTCGAGCAGATCGCGACGCAGCTCGGCGGTGGAGCTCAGCTGCGGCGCATAGCGCAGATAATGGAGATCGTCCGCCAGTCCCACGAGATCGTCCGCCGCCGCCCTCGGGGCACCTTTCTCGGCCAGCAGATGACCCCATTGGGTGCTCGCCGAGCCACGCGGCAGCTCCCAGCGGGCACTCAGAAAATCGCGCCAGGCTTCCTCCATCTCGGCGGCAGCGCGCCTCGGCTGCTCTTCTTCCGAGGCCGCTTTCAGGCGCTGCAGGAGGCGCTTGTGATCGTTACGATGGCTGGCGGAATCCGCATTGCGCCGACGCAGCAGCAGAGCGGTGAGGGCCAGCCCCCAGG
This sequence comes from Acidobacteriota bacterium, assembly GCA_039030415.1. GTDB lineage: Bacteria > Acidobacteriota > Thermoanaerobaculia > Multivoradales > J023 > JAAELT01. Next base: position 1,177 of record JBCCEE010000627.1, on the reverse strand, counting down.
GTAAGCCGAAGGCCCACGGGCGCAGATTGGCCGCACTCAGCTGGCCGGCCCCGGCGCTCGGCAGGACCGCGGTGCGGATCGGATGCAGGTCGATGCTCTGGCCGTCGCTTTGCACCATGCTGGTCGAGCCGCGTACATCGAGGCTCAGACCCTTGGCCGTAGCGGTGCGATACTGCTCGCGGGCGGGGTCGAAGTACACCACTTCGATCGGCGGCAGCTCCCATGTGCCCGGATTCTCGGGCACCAGCACGAAGCTCCAGTTGCGCTCTCCCGAGACGTTCTTGCGACGCACGGACTCTCTGGACTGCTGCTGCGGCGGAAATACGCGGACGCCTTCGAGCGTTGGCAGGCGGGGGGCCGCGAGTCCCTGAAAATGGCCCTTACCGGTGAGCGTCAGCGACAGCGTCGCCGCCTCACCGACCTCGAGCTCGGTGGGAGTCAGCTCGGCGTTGATCCTGAGCTGCCCGACCGCGCCATTGAAACCTTCCGGTGCCGGCGGCAGCGGGCGGACGTTGATCTCGAGGGGATTGCTCGAGCGCGCGATCTCTCGGGTGCGCGGCAGCAGAGAACCGAACGGGCCAGAGTCGGGCACCAGGGCGGACAGCCGTGCCGAGACTGGCGAGATGTCAAAGCGACCGGCTCGGCGGGCGAATAGCGCTCGCTGCAGCAGCACCACCTTGCCGATGTTCTCACCGTCCAGCACCATCATGTCCGGCTCGAGCTGCTCGGGCTGCGGGATGACCCGGGTCCAAAAGCCTTTGAACTCCGGCAGCTCGTCCGGGTTGACCGAGCGGATGTCGGCCTGGGTGAAGAGGTACAGCGTGTAGAGCACCTGCTGGCCGACGTAGGGGTTGGTCGGTCGGGCTTCGGCGCTCAGATAGATCTTCGGCGGTGCGGCCTGGCGCCGCGGCTGGCGTCGCCGCCGTCGATCGAACAGGCTCTCGAACGGATCGTTGGAGAAGAAGGGGTCGCGGAACGGATCGCGAGCGCGCTGACGGCGCCGCCCAGGCGGTGCCGTCTCGAGCACGTCGATCTCGCGAGCCGGCAGGTCGACCTGCTGGCCGTCGACCCTGAGGAAAGCCGAATGCACCCGCGCCTTGCCGATCTCGAGTGGCTGCAGATGCCAGGTGAAGGTCAGGCTGCGCGAGGCGACGCCGTTGACGAAGCGCAGGCTGTT
>JBCCEE010000626.1:0-4493 GCA_039030415.1 Acidobacteriota bacterium | reverse complement strand
TTCCGTCCCCTTACTGGCACGAATGGGTTATCGAGCTGGCCGAAGGCAGGTCGGAGCTGCCGTCCTCGCTCCGCTTGATGATCGTCGGTAGCGATACGGTGCTGCCTCAGCGGTTGGTCGAGTGGCAGAAGCTGGCCGGGTCAGGAGTTCGGTGGTGCAACGCCTACGGGCCAACCGAGGCGACGATCGGCGCCACGATCTTCGAGCTCGAGGCCGGCACCTGGGACGGCTCGACGGTGCCGATCGGTCGACCCATAGCGAACACCAGCGCGCTGGTGCTCGATCATCAAATGCACCTCGCCCCCGTCGGGGCGAAAGGCGAGCTCTACCTCGGCGGTACCGGAGTGGCTCGCGGGTATCACCAGCGGTCGTCTCTGACCGCGGCGCGTTTCGTTCCGGATCCCTTTGGCCAAGACGTCGGCGGACGCCTCTATCGCACGGGAGATCTGGCCCGCTGGCTGCCGAACGGCGATCTCGTGTTCCTCGGCCGGGGCGATCGTCAGCTCAAGGTGCGTGGCTTCCGCATCGAGCCGGGCGAGATCGAGTCGACCCTCCAGCAGCATCCATCGGTCGCCGAGGCCGTGGTGGTGATGCGCGAGACGCCCGAGGATCAGCGCGTGGCGGGAGAGCTCGAACGGCAGATGGAGCCCGAGATGCTCGAGCAGGCGATCGCTGGACTGTCCACGGCAGCAGCCGACCAGCTGCTGCAGGAGGTGGAGCAGCTGCCGGAAGACGAAGTGCAGTCGATCCTAGCGGATCACCTGGTGTCGTCCGGGTCTCAGGGTGCAAAGACCTTGAGACGGCAGAGCTCCGATTTCGAGCTGACCCTGGAGCTGCCGAACGAGCAGTTCATCCATCCGCCCCAGCCATCGCAGCGCAACTGGATCCTGAACCGTACTCTCGACGAGATTGCCGAGGATTTGGTGCACCTGGACCGCGTGTCGCGCCGTTTTGTCCAGGGCTCGCGGCGCCAGCTCATGCCGGGAGCGGTCAGTGATGGCTCAGCCCAGTATGACGACAGCCAGCTGATCATTCACGACCAGCAGGTGATGCAGGATTGGGAGCGCCCGTACATGAAGGACATGGCTAGGGTCGTCACCGCCAGCGGTGGGGACGTCCTTGAAGTGGGTTTCGGGATGGGCATCTCGGCCACTTATATCCAGGAGCTGGGCGCTCGAAGCTACACCGTCATCGAGTGCAACGACGACGTCATCGACAGGTTCGAGCGCTGGCGAGGCGACTACCCCGATCGGGATATTCGGTTGTTGCGCGGCCGCTGGCAGGACGTGACGGACCAGTTGGGCCGGTACGACGGCGTGTTTTTCGACACCTATCCGCTCGATGAGGCGGAGTTTTTGGACGCGGTCCAGCACCAGATCACGTTTGCCGAGAACTTCATTCCGGTGGCGGCCAGCTGCCTGCGTGAGGGCGGCGTCTTCAGCTACTACTCCAACGAGATCGACTCGCTGGGGCGCCGCCATCAGCGGTTGATCCTCGAGCACTTCCGATCCTTCGAAGTCAGCGTCACGAGGGACTTGGCCCCACCTGCCGACTGCAACTACTGGTGGGCGGATTCGATGGTGGTCATCAAGGCCATTCGTTAACGAGAAGGACGAGTCAATGCAAACCTCAACGCCACTCGACAGCGCTCGGCGTATCGAAGCTCTGTCCCCCAACCATAGAGCCGTGCACGCCCTGCGTCTCAGCCGGCACGGGACCCTCCAGGAAACGGCCCGAGACGAAGTCAGCTTCTTGACGGCCTATGTGGTTCCCGCCGGTGGGGCGGACGTCCAGGCTACCGAGCTGCGCGGCTTCTTGCGACAGACGCTGCCGGAGCACATGGTGCCCAGCAAGTTCTCGAAGCTCGACTCGTTGCCGCTCAACGCCAACGGAAAGGTCGACCCCCAGGCCTTGCCGGAGCTATCCGAAGACGTCGTGGATGCGCCGTCCAAGGCCACTCGCCCGGAAACTGAGGCCGAGGGAGTCATCGCGGGTATCTGGGCGGAAGTCTTACAGCTGAAGGAAGTTGGCGTTCTGACCAGCTTCTTCGATCTGGGCGGTAACTCGCTCCTCTTGGTTCAAGTCCATCGACGAATCCGCGAGGCCTTCGATACCGAGATCGCGATGCTGGATCTGTTCCGCGCCACGACGGTTCGGGCCTTGGCGGAGCTCGTTACCGGAACGTCGCTCGAGTCGAACCGCCAGACTGCGAGTCAGAGGTCGACCAGCCGCGTCAGCTCGAGAGGGCGGCAGCGGCAGGCCCGTCGGCGTCGCCTCGCGAGTCGCAAGGGCTGAGGTCGGACCACAGCAGCAGGGTCACCGAGTTTTCAGGAGCAGTTATGAGCGGTTTCGACGATCAAAACGAGTCTTGCATTGCAGTGATCGGCATGGCGGGGCGCTTCCCCGGAGCCGAGGACGTCGCCCAATTCTGGAAGAACCTCTGCTCCGGCACGGAGTCGATCGTCTTCTTCTCCGATGAAGAGCTACGTGCCGAGGGGTACGACGACGAGCTGCTGAGCCGTCCCGAGTGCGTCAAAGCGCGCGGCCTGCTGGAAGATATCGAGCGCTTCGATGCCGAGTTTTTCGGCTACTCCCGACGCGAAGCCGAGGTCATGGATCCGCAACAGCGAATCTTCCTGGAGTCGGCGTGGACGGCTCTGGAAGATGCCGGCTACACGCCTGAGGGGTGCCCGGGCCCGGTCGGCGTGTTCGCCGGATCGAGCATGAACACCTATTTTCTGGGTTTCGCGAATGATCCGGAGCTGCGCAAGTCTGCCGGCGATTTTCTGCTCGGGGTCGGCAGCGAGAAAGACTTCCTGCCGACGCGGGTCTCGTTCAAGCTGGACCTCAAGGGACCGAGTGTCAGCATCCAGACGGCGTGCTCGACTTCGCTGGTGGCGGTGCACGCCGCCGTCCAGAGCTTGCTCAACGGCGAATGCGACATGGCCCTGGCGGGCGGTGTTTCGGCGGGAGTGCCTCAGAAGTCGATCCACCTCTATCAGCGCGGAGGCATCGCCTCTCCGGATGGACACTGCCGGGCTTTCGACGCGAGCGCCGAGGGCACCGTCGGCGGCAGCGGAGTCGGCATCGTGGTCCTCAAGCGTCTCGACGAGGCGATCGCCGATCGCGATCAGATCTATGCGGTCATCCGCGGTTCGGCGGTGAACAACGACGGTGCGGACAAGATCGGTTTCACGGCGCCGAGCATCGAAGGTCAGCGGGCAGTGATCCAGGAAGCGCTGGAGGTCGCTGGCGTCGAGCCGGAAGATCTGGCCTATGTCGAGGCCCACGGCACGGGCACTCCGCTCGGCGATCCTATCGAAGTGGCGGCGCTGAAGGACGTGTGGGGTGACGCTCCCGCGGACTCTTGCGGTCTCGGCTCGGTCAAGACCAACATCGGGCATCTCGATGCGGCTGCCGGCGTTGCAGGGCTCATCAAGACCGTGCTGGCGGTGCGCCACGGCCAGGTTCCCCCGAGCCTGCACTTCGAGCGTCCGAATCCCAAGATCGATTTTGCGAACAGCCCGTTCTACGTCAACACGCGTCTGCGCTCCTGGGAAGCATCCGAGCAGCCACGCTGTGCCGGGGTCAGCTCGTTCGGCATCGGTGGCACCAATGCCCATGTGATCGTGGCCGAGGGACCCCAGCCAACCGTCGATGCCCCTTCGCGGCCGAACCAGCTGCTGCTGCTCTCGGCTCGAAGTTCCGAAGCTCTGGATCGCATGAGTGTCGCGCTGGGCGATCACCTGGACCGGCACGACGAGACAAGCCTGGCAGATGCCGCCTACACGCTGCAGGTGGGGCGTCGGCCGATGCGGTTTCGCCGGACGGTCGTGTGCGGCAGCCGTCGCGAGGCCGTCGCCGCTCTGCGCTCTCCGGATCTGGCGCGCGTCACCACGTCCGTCGATGAGGGCGCGGTGCGCGAGGTGGCCTTCCTCTTTCCCGGCCAGGGTGCCCAGTTCGTGGGCATGGGGCAGGCGCTCTACCAGCACGAGGACCTGTTTCGCCAGGAGATCGATCGCTGCGCCGAGATCTTGCGGCCGGTTCTGGGGATGGACCTCAGGCACGTGCTCTATCCGACGTCCGGCGACTCCGAGGAGGCCACCCAACGCCTGACGCAGACCCAAATCAGTCAGCCCGCGCTCTTTGCGGTCGAGTATGCGCTCGCCAAGCTGTGGATCGCTTGGGGCGTGCGACCTATAGCGATGATGGGCCACAGCATCGGCGAGTACGTAGCGGCCTGCCTCGCGGGTGTTTTTTCCCTGGAAGACGGACTCTTGCTGGTGGCGGATCGCGGTCGTCTGATGCAGGCTCAACCGTCTGGCGCCATGCTGACCCTCGCGTTGCCGGAGGACCAAGTCCTGCCGCTGCTGGGTGACGATCTGGACCTGGCGGCGGTCAATGGTCCTGCACGCTGCGTGGTTTCGGGTCCAGAGTCGGCCGTAGAGGGGCTGGAGCAGCGTTTGAAAGAGCGCGAGGGCCTGAGCTGGAAG
>JBCCEE010000625.1:0-4496 GCA_039030415.1 Acidobacteriota bacterium | reverse complement strand
GGGGGTTTGGGGGGGGCTCCGGGCGGGGGTGGGGGGGGGGGTTGACTGTTTGGGTGTCAGCATCCCGCCGGGGGGGGCGGGGGGGGGCGGCCCCCCCCCGGCCGCTGCCGTCTCCGCATGTCTCGATGTCGGTGTCGGACACCCTGGAGCGTAAACTGGAGGCGGCGTTCGAGCTCGCCTATGAGCGCGTGCAGGATTCACCGACGTGCCGTGCCCTGTTTTCAGAGCTCGGGCACGACGCCACCGAAATGCTGCGTCGCAGCCGCTACGTGCCCGCCAACATCATGCAAGAGCAGCGGGTCTGTCGCCGGGCGGTGGCGTTCACCGGCGTCGGCAGCCCGGCGGTTCGGCTGTGCCGTGGCTTTGGGCGGCTGGCCCTCGAGCGGGCCGCGATGGTGGTGATCCACGAGGCGCTGCATACGGCCGGCCTGCCCGAATGGCCGCTCGACCCGGAGGCGATGACCTCGGCCGAGATCAACGCGCTCGTCGGCCGGTCCTGTGATCTGTGATTGGTCCTAGGCGCGCTCCCGGCTCTACTCGGAGCGCAGCGCCTCGATCGGGTCGACGCGGGTGGCGCGCCAGGCCGGGCGGGTGCAGGCGATCAGCGCCACGGTGAGCAGCAGGAGAGAGACCGCCGCCAGGGTCATCGGATCGGCGGCCTGGACGCCGAACAGCATCGACGACAGCAAGCGGCCCAAAGCAAGGGCAGCGAGAATCCCGATCACGACCCCCATGCCGACCAGGGTGAGGCCCTGGCGCAGCACCATCTGCAGCACTTGACCCGGGCGGGCGCCGAGCGCCATGCGGATGCCGAGCTCGCGCAGCCGCTGGGCGATCGAGAAAGCCAGCACGCCGTAGATGCCGATCGCCGCCAGCACCGTCGCGAGGGCGCCGAACGCCACCAGCAGCACCATCGAGACGCGGCGGGTCGAGAGCGACTCGCGCAGCTGAGCGTCGAGGGTGGTGACGCTGTAGGCCGGCAGCTCGGGGTCGAGCCTGAGAATGGCGCTCTGCACGGCTTTGCCGATCGCAGCCGACTCGGTGCCGGTCTTGAGGACGAAGGTCATCCGCGGGCGCGGCGCCTGCTGGTAAGGAAAGTACACGGTCTCTTTGGTGACCGGCTGCTCGAGATCGCGAATCTTGACGGTGTCGACCACGCCGACGACGGTGAAGAGCGGGCCGTCCGGGCCGCCGCGCCTCAGAGTTTGACCGAGCGGATCCTGATCCGCGAAGTACTTCTCGGCCAGGGTACGGTCGATCACCACCACCCGTTCGGCGTCGAGGGTGTCGAGAGTGTTGAACAGCCGCCCGCGCAGCAGCGGGATCTCGAGGGTCTGGAAGTAGCTGGTGTCGACCACTCGCATGAAGCCGTGCGGGTCGGACTCGCCAGCTCCCGGCTCGTAGCCGATGATCGAGTAGGAGCCAGAGCTCGAGCTGCCGCTGAAGGGGGCCTCGGAGATCAGGCCGACGGAGCTGACCCCGGGCAGCTCGCCGAGCTCGGCCAGAGCGCGATCGTAGAAGGTGGTGATGTCGGCCTCGTCGTCGTACTTGGCCGCCGGTAAGTCGACCCGTGCGGTCAGCACGCGCTCCTTGGAGAAGCCGGGGTCTTCCTGCTGCAGGGCGTTCATGGTGCGGACCATCAGACCCGCGCCGACCAGCAGCAGCAGAGCGATCGCCATCTCCGCCACCACCAGGATGTTGCGCGGCAGGGCGGCGCCGGGACCGCTCGAGCCGCCGCGTCCGCCGCCTTCTCGCAGCACCTCGTTGGGATCGGTGCGCCACACCGCCATCAGCGGGAACAGGCTGAAGACGACGCCGGTGATCACCGCCAGCGCCAGGGTGAAGAGCAGCACGCCGGGATCGAGCCGAACCGTGACGCCGGCGCCGGGGTCGACCCCCAGCCAGCCGAGCAGGCGGATGCCGGCGTAGCCCAGCAGGATGCCGAGGAAGCCGGAGGTCAGCGCCAGCACCAGGCTCTCGACCAGCAGCTGACGCGCCATCCGCCAGCGTCCAGCGCCGAGCGCGGAGCGCAGCGCGAGCTCCTTCTGGCGCGCGTTGAGGCGGGTGAGCAGCAGATTGGCGACGTTGGCGCAGGCGATCAGCAGGACGAAACCGACCACCGCCTGCAGCATCAGCAGGTAGGGCTCGAGCTCTCCGAACAGCTGCTCGCGGTAGGGGACCAGCATGCCGCCGAAGCCGCTGGATTCCCAGAAGTCGCGAACCTGCGGAAAGCGCTCCATGTTGGCTTGGTGGATGGCGTCGATCTGCAGCTGGGCCTGTTCGAGGGTCGCGCCGGGAGCGAGCCGCGCCAGCATGAAGGAGAACTCATTGCCGCGGGCGTCGTCGGAGCGCTGCTCGGGGGTGAAGGCGAAGGGCGTCCAGATCTGGACGTTTGGCCTGGGAAACGCGAAGCTGGCGGGCATCACGCCGAGCACCCGGTAGGGCTCACCGCCGAGGCGAATGTCGCGACCGACGATCGACGGGTCACCGCCCAGCCGCTGCTGCCACAGGCGGTGGCTGAGAATCGCCACGCGATCGTTGCCGGGCTCTTCGTGCTCTGGGGTGAACGGCTGACCGATCTCCGTGGTGCTGCGGAGCAGCGCGAACAGCGAGGCGGTGGTGCGCACTCCGGTAATGCGCTCCGGCGGCCCGTCCGAGGCCATGTTGAGGCTGCGGAAGTTGTAGAGCGCGCTCTCTTCGAAGGCGTCGACGCCGGCCCGCCGGTCCAAGTAGTCGGGAATCGACACGGTAGCTTGCGGCAGGTTCATCAGCGGGTATTTGTTCCACACCTGCACCAGCCGATCGGCGTCGTGGTAAGGGAGGGGCCGCAGCAGTACGCTGTGGACGACGCTGAAGATGGCGGTGTTGGCGCCGATGCCGAGCGCCAGGGTGGCGACGGCGAGAGCGGTGAAGGCGGGCTTGCGCCCCATCATGCGGAGACCGAGGCGAAGATCCTTGGCGAGGCTCATGGCGTTCCCCTTGGGCGGTTCTCGAAGACTGGCTCGCTCTGCGAGTGTGCGATGCTTTCGAGTACGCAGCGAGAAGCCCCGATGTTTTGGCAGCAGTCGCGGCTGGGCGGGCGGACCGGGGCGCTCTGGCGCTGTGAAGGAAGTGTCAAACGGTAGTGAAACCTCTCTCGCCAAGGCGTGGAACCCCTTGGGTGTGGCGATGGGTAGCGTCAGGATGATTGGCGCGTGCTGCGGGCTGTCTTGATTTGGCACTCGATGCGCGCTACTTTGTGGCTCAACAATCACCTTATTGCACTTAGGAAATCTGTGATGACTGAAGACGCGCCCTTGGCCCCCGAGCTCTCGCCGTCCCGCTTCATCGAAAAAGTCAGCCTGGTCACCGGCGAGGTGATCGACGACGAGATCCTTCCCAAGCACCTGCTGGTGAACAATCATCGCGACTATCACCTGGCCGACGTCCAGGCGCGGCGGTTCATGAGCCGCCTGGTGAAGGCGACCGGTGACGAAGAGCTGGTACGCGAGAGGATGAAAGAGGTGCGTGAACGCGGCCACCGCACTTCGGAGCGCATCGCCAAGGCGATCGGACAGAGCGATCCCACCCGGGTTTCGAAGGTGCTGTTTGGCCTCAAGAAGAAGGAATACTACTTCCGCTACAAGAAGCCGCCGATCTCGAAGGAGGAGATCGAAACGGTGCTCGCCGAGATGCAGGCCGTGGCCGCTGAGAAGCTCGCCGCGGTGACTCGAGACGGCCGCCACGCCGTGCGCTTCCTGCTCACCGGCGGCACCGGCTTTGTCGGCCAGGAGATCATGTGGCAGGCCGCCAATGACGACGACGTCGCCGAGGTGGTGGTGTTGATCCGGCCGAAGGAGATCCGCGATCGCAAGACCGGCGAGCTGCTGGAAACGCTATCGCCGGCGGATCGCGGCGAGGCGCTGCTGCGTCGCCTGTGGCTCGACGATCCCAAGGATCGGGCGAAGTTCCGCTTCATCGCCGGCGACGTCGAGCAGCCCAACATGGGCATTGCCGACGAGGACCTCGAAGGGCTGCGCTCGACGATGACGCACGTCATCCACTGCGCCGCCAGCGTCGCGTTCGACGACCCTTACGAAAAGTCGTTCGCCGCCAACGTCACCGGCACGTTGAACGCGCTCGAGTTCTCGCACGCTCTGCAGAATTCGGAGGGCAGCCCGTTCATCGCCCATCTCGGTATCGAGACGTCTTACATCCACGGCCGGCAGGTCAAGCAAGTGGCGCGTGAGGAGGAGGTGGTCTTCCCGCGCAACTTCTACAACAATTTTTACGAGCTCACCAAGGCGATGGCCTCGATCGAGACCGAGCGCTTCATCGTCGAGCGCGGCTTGCGGGTGGTAGAGCTTTGCCCGGCAGTCGTCATCGGCGAATCGCGGGCCGGCAACAACCGTGGCGACACCAAGGTGGTGAACGCTCCGGTCAACGTCTTCGGCCGTGCGCATCAGGCGCTCAAGCAGCCCAAGGGCAATCTGATCGAGCGTTCGACGGGCTCGATG
>JBCCEE010000624.1:0-4501 GCA_039030415.1 Acidobacteriota bacterium | reverse complement strand
TCTACGACGACTTCGTCAACGTGGGCGGCGTGCCCTTCGCCACCACTTGGACCTTCCACTTCTGGAAGCCGGAATCCGGCATCGAAGGCGAGCCCAAAGGCTCAGCCAAAATCTCGAATATTGCCTTCGTAGACGAACCCGCGGGCGCCTTTGTCAAGCCCTCCGGAGCGATCGAAGCGACACCGCCCGGTAAGTGATCCCGCCTCCGAGCGTCGCCTAAGTCGCCGACCGGCGCAGGCGACGCTGGGTCTCGGCATCGAGGGTCCCGTGCACGAGGATCTCGTGAACGAGGAGCCCCACCACTGCGACGGCGATTCTCTACCGGGGACTGAGGGCTGCCGCCCTGATCTCGCTGGCGCTGGCCGACCAGACATCCGCATGGCTGGTGATGTGCTCGAGGACCTGCTCGAGTCTACCGATGCGATGCGGCTGACCCAGCAGCCAGGGATGGACGGATAGCGCGAGCATGCGGCCCCCCTGATCAGCGGCTTCGTCGTAGAGGAAGTCGAAGGCATCGGTGATCTGATCGGCGTACTCGGACTCCGAGTGCAGATTGGCCTGCATGATGAACCGGTCTTCCAGCTCGGTCGACAGCGGCATGGCCGTGATCTCTCCCGCGGGTGTGCGGAAGGCGTAGGGCAGCTCGTCGTTGATCCAGTCGCACATGTACTTCACGCCGTGCTGCGCGAGCAGCTCGGGTGTGTGCATGCTCTGCGACTTCGAAGGGCTGAGCCAGCCCTCGACCGGCTGGCCGGTGATGCGGCGCAAACCGTCGAGCGATTTTGCAATCAACGCGGCTTCTTCGGCCTTGTCCTGGCCGCCGAAATGCGGCGCGTCCATGTGCCAGCCATGGCAAAGGATCTCATCGCCGCGCTCCACCAGCCGGTTGATCAGGTACGGATAGCGCTCGGCCAGCCGGGTGTTGACGGCGAAGGTCGGCTTGACGCCGAACCTGTCGAAGGCCTTCAGCAACCGGAAAATGCCCACCCGATTGCCGTACTCGCGCAGCGTGTAGTGGCGCAGGTCGGGGTAGGCGGTCGTCATGCCAGCCGTCGGCGCGAACGGTTTGCCTTGCTGGTTGAGCGGGAAGTGCTGCACGGCGACGTTGATCCACAGCGCGACGCGAGCCTTGCCCGGCCATTCGACCGGCGCGCGGTTCGTGAGCATCGACCAGTCGTAGAGGTCGTGGTCCATGCCATAGCTGCGGTGCGGGTAGTCCAGGTAGCTGGGGTCCAAAGGCATCGTTTCGTCCCCTCAGGCGCTTTTCGCGGCGATGTCCGCCACGGCCGCGTCGTAGCAGTGTTCTATGTAGTGCTCGGCAATCTCCCGGCCGGTCGTCACCCAGACGTCCGAATGACCGGTGATGTACTCGAGCGCCTCTTCGAAGGCCTTGAGGCGGTGCGGGTGGCTGACCTGGTAGGCATGCAGCGGCACGCACATGACGACGCCGTTCTCTTTGCCTTCCTCGTAGAGGCGGTCGAAGTTGGCCTTGATCATCTCGCCGTAGCGGCGTGGCTCGATCTTGTTGACGACATAGACGATGGTGTCGTTCATCTCGAGCGAGTACGGCACCGAGATGAATCTCTGGCCACCGCGCACGTGCACCGGCGTGGGCTGATCGTCGTGGAACAGGTCACAGGTGTAGATGCCGCCGGCCTCCGCGAACAGGTCCATCGTGACCTCGGTATGCGTCAGGGCGGGCGCCAGATAGCCCGCGCATTTCTGGCCGGTGTGCCTTAGGATCGTCTCCATGGCATCTTCGATCATGGCCTTTTCCTGGGCCTCGTCCATGCCATAGGTGTAGCGGGTGTTGTAGATGCCGTGACTGAAGAACTCCCACTCCCGCTCCTTACACAGCTCGATGATCTCCGGATGGTGCTCGCACAGCGCGGTCGACAGGGAGATCGACCCGCGCACGCCATACTTGTCGAGGACGTTCATCATGCGCATGTGGCCGACCCGGTTGCCGTAGTCGCGCGTGCCGTAACCGTTGATGTCCGGCACCGGCCGCGGCCAGGCCTTGCGATGCGGATTGACCGCCGGGTCGAGCTCGTAGAACTCGATGTTGGGCGCCACCCAGAACGCGACCCGAGCGCCGCCGGGCCATTCGACTTTGGGGCGATTCTCGTAGGGCCAGTAGTCGAACAGGCCGGGATCTTCCTTCATGCCAAGTGCTCCGGAACGTGTTGAGTGCTGATCAGAAGCTGCAGCCGCGTGCTTCACGGATGGGCTTGCAGCCCGGGTGATCTTCGAGCCACGCTTTGACGGTTTGCACCGGTTCGACATCAGCGTACTTCAGCATGATGTCGCACAGGTTCGCGAAATGCGGGATCTCGTGTTTGTCGGCCACGCACTCTTCGGGAACGATGGTGCGGTAGCCCGTCGACAGCGAGGATATGACGCTGGCACGAATACAGCCGGACGTGCTGCCGCCGTTCAGGATGACGGTGTCCACCTTGTGCCACACGAGCAGCGACGGAATCAACGTGTCGTGGAACACGCTGGCCATACGCTTGTTGATGATCGCGTCCACCGAGCGATCGATCTCCAGCCGCGGATCCAGCTCGGCACGCGGGTCACCCTCCTTGATGTTTTGTAGGGAGTCCGGCGTATTCGTGCGGGTACCCCAGGCGCCGGCATCATCGGCATTGTCCATGTAGGCCACGTAGGTCCAGATGACGGGCATGTTCTTGCTGCGGGCGAGCGCTGACAGCTCGTTGATGTACTGCAGCTGGTTCGGATCGGTCTGGTAGGCCGTCGCGAAGGTGTCGATATCGGTGTAGGCGCGCTGGCAGTCGATGTTGATGATGGCGGCTTTCTCGCCGAAGCCAAATTTTGCGCGGTTCGGGTTGGCCTTGACTTCTTCCCAGTACTGGCGGGGCGTCAGGTCCGATGTCTTCATCACGGGCATGGGGTGATCCTTTGATTATTCTGCTGAACTGATCAAGAGCCGAGGACTAGGCAGCTAACGCCATCGGTCGCCCAACCGCGCTTCGTTACCAGGCTAATTGTAGACACCGAGTGCGTTTGTGGCCACGGTCGCGCCCTTCAGGCGGCGGAGCTCGCGCCTGTCAGCCCGCCTTGGCGGCTCGCACCCAGTGATTCCCGCCGCCGAGGAGCGGCTCGAGCAGCTCTTCGGCGAGAGCGAGGGACTGATCGGCCTCGGAATCTCTTCCCAGAGCTCGGTGGCAGAGGCCAGCCGCGAGCTCGACGCGGCCGCGGGTGATCTCGCTGCCGGGCTTCTGCGCGGTGACGGCTCGCGCGGCAGATACGGCTTCGTGGCAGGGCGTGGGATCGGCGGAGGCGGCCAAGGTCATGGCCAGCTCGGAGCTCAGCTCCGCCAAGATTCGATGGCCCGCGTCGTAAGTTCGCTCGGCTCGTTCGAGCGCGCTGCGAAGCAGTGTCGCCGACTCGGCGGCCCGGCCTTGGGCGCGGCGCAAGACGGCGAGGCGTTCGAGGGTTCGGATGCGATCTGGCTCGTCTGGCCCGACGTGCTCGCGATACCAGGACTCGGACTCTACGAGAAGCTTCTCGGCTAGCTCGAGCTGGCCGGCGCGGGTGGCCAGGCGACCGAGGCTGGAGATCATGCGCCGGTAGGACCGACTGTCTTCTCCCTGGATCTCCTTTCTCAGCGCGGCGGAGCGCCGGTAGTGCTGCTCGGCTTCTCCGTAGCGGCCGAGATCTTCGAGCAGGGAGCCATAGTTGTTGAGCGAAATGGCATAGCCCATGACATGGCCGCCGGGCCGCTCTTCCGAGATGTCGAGCGCTTCTCGATAGTAGCGAGCCGCCTCCTCGAGGCGCCACTGGTCGTGCAGCAGAGACGCCATGTTGTTGAGACTCGGTGCCAGCAGGGGGTGCTTCGCAGGGAGGACTCTGCGACGAATGCGAATGGCGCGCTCGAAGAGCCCCTCGGCCGTCTCCAGATCGCCCTGGTCATAGCGCAGCGTGGCGAGCATGTGGACGCTGTTCGCCACGCTGGGATGATCTTCACCGAGGCGTCGCAAGCGGTTTTCGAGCACCGCCTCGAACAGCGCTGAGGCCTCGTCGAAACGGCGCGTATCTTTGAGCAGAATGCCGAGATTGGTCTGCGAGGCGGCGGTGTCGTCATGATCGAGACCGAGGCGGGCCAGGCGAACTTCCAAGGCCCTCCGGAGCAGCGGTTCGGCCTGTTCGAACTGGCCCCGTTCGAGCAGCAGGAGTCCCAGGTTGTTCCGCGTCTCGGCGAGGGCCGGATCGTCCTCAGACAAGCGCGCCTCCCGGGTCGCTAGGGCACGCCGCAGCTCCTCCTCGGCCTCGTCGAAGCGGGCGATCTCGCGCAGGGTATTCCCCAGGCGATCACGGCTTTGAGCAGTCTCCGGATGGTCATCGCCGAGCAGCTCGATGCGGTGCTCCAGAGCGCGGCGATGCAACGCCTCGGCACGGCGCCTGAGGCCGAGCCCGCTGTGCGCATCACCTAGGGTGATGAGCAGGGAGGCCTGGACCCGCGGCTCCTCGGCGAGCT
>JBCCEE010000623.1:0-4508 GCA_039030415.1 Acidobacteriota bacterium | reverse complement strand
GTGTTGAGGAACTGTCCGGCGACGCGGGATAGCGCGAGCACCGATATTCCAAACGCCAGCAAGACGATTCCGGTGCCGAGCCCTCGAGTGTCTGCTAGGGCCACAAAGAGCATGACGGCTGGCGCCTGCAGGTAGAGGATTACAAATAGAAAGAGCCCCATGGAAAGGCCAAAGATGCCGACCATTGTGTTGGGAGAAAGGGTGCCCAAAGGCTGGACCATCAGGATTGCCCAGGCTTTGGCTCCCTCGCGCTTCACCGCATGCCGGTGAACGAGGGAGAGCACAGCTCCCATGATGAGCCACCCTCCAGAAAAGACTGCTGAGCCGAGGAAGAGTGCCCCGAACGCTTCTTGAAACTCTTTGAACGGATCGAGCATTCGGGGTTGATCTGCCCTGAATCAAGATCGACGCAAGAATCCCAGCGGCTTCATCAGCCACCGACGCGCCGCCACGAACCCCGACCACAGCTTCCACATCTTCGAGGAGTGGATCTGGTTCAGCACCTGCATCGCCTCAGTGTACTGGGCGCCGAGGCGATCCGCACGTTCTCGACTCGCCGCGAGCTCGGCGCGAGTGACGGCGACGGTCTGGGTCAGGTGCTCGACGACGCTGCGGACGGCGGGTTTGCCTGCGTAGTCCCCGGGGGAGGGCAGGTCGCTTTCGCGCGCTGCGAGCTCGGCGGGTGTGAGCGCGTCTTCCGCGTCTTCCGGATCTTCGGCGCCCGGTAGACGGATCACCGGGGTCGAACCGGGGGGGACGAGGAAGCGGGTCCAGCGGGTGTCGCCGCGCCGGCGCCAGCGCTCGCGCAGCAGGGCGGGCAAACGCTGGCGGGTCTCGCGCAGAGCCTGCTGAAGGACGGAACGGTTCTCGCGCTGCGGCTCGCGGATCTCGCTGCGAGCGCGGCGCAGGGTGCGGAGCCAAAGGCCCAGGGGCCAGTGGACGGTGGCCAAGAAGAGGCGGTTGCGCCAGAACAGGAAGTCCTTGCGCTCCGAACCGTCGGTCATGGTGGCGGAGATCTGGTGGCGGACCGTGGCTTCCGGTACGTGGATGACTTCGCGGCCCTGCTTCCAGACTTTGATGCCGAGATCGATGTCTTCGAAGTAGTACTCGTAGATCTCGGTCCACTCGCCGATCGCCTGGTGGACGCCGGCGTCGATCAGGAGCGCTGAACCGGTGACGGTGATCACGGGACGCAGCGCCGGCACCGGGCCATAGTCGTCGACGTGCAGACCGATGCCTTCGTCCCAGCCCCAGCCGTCTTCGGTGACGTTGATGCCGAGGCTGTTGTAGTGGTCGTCGTGGTCGAGGATCAGCAGCTTGGGGCCGGCCATGGCGGCCTTGGGACGCGCTTCGAGGGCGGCGATCAGGCGCACCAGGGCATCGGGCGTCGACTCCGTGTCGTTGTTGACGAAGTAGTAGAAGTCGGCGTCACCGAGCTCGCGCCGAGCCCACTCGGTTCCCAGATTGTTGGCGGCGGAGAAGCCGAGGGAGATCTCGGAGGTGACGACGTGGACGTGCTCCGAGGTGGTGGCGATCTCGGGCAGGGGCTCCTGGCAGTGATTGGTGACGACGATGATCTCGAGCTCGACGCTGACCGACGCCAGCAGGCTGCGCAGGCAGCGCGCCAGCATGGCCTCGCCCCGGTGATGGGGGATGACGGCGTGGACGCGGGTGCGAGTGATCTCCGGCAGGTCGTCTAGCGAGATCTCGGCGTCAGTTGCCTCGGCGGACGTGTGCGCTGGCTCTCGAGCCTCTTCCGCTTCGGGCTCGGGCTGGCTGAAGAAGTCGAACCGCCCAAATTCGACGCGCTGGCCGTGGTCGGGGGCTCGAGTAGGGCTGCGGGCCCAGGCGCGGATGGGCTCTGTGGTGCGCTCGTAGGAGTACTCCTCGTGCACGAAGGCCTTGCTGGCGGCGGCCATCTCGGCCAGCTTCTCGGGGTGACGGGCCGCCCAGATCAGCTGCTCGGCGAAGGCCTCGGCGTCGCCGGTGGCGGTGGTCAAGCCCAGGCCATGCGCGGCAATGATGTTGCTGATCTCGGTGCCGGCGGTGGTGAGCACCGCCAGGCCGACCTTCATCATCTCGTTGAGACGGTTGCGGGCGCCGAAAATGGTCTCGTAGTTGAAGCTGTCGACGTTGATGCCGAGGTTGCTCTCGAAGTAGTAGCTCGGCACGTCTTCGGTCGGCACCCAGCCGGCGAAGTGAAAACGGTCGGCAAACTCGCCCTCGGCGGCGTTTCTGCGGAAGGTCTCGAAGGTGATTTCGTCGTGCCCTTCGATGGCGCCGCCGGTGCTCACGAAGTAGAGGTGGTCTACCCGGTGCATGGCGGTGGTCAGGGCTCGATAGAGCAGGTCGACGTCGGTCCAGGTGTTGTAGCCGCCGGCCCACAGCACCACGAAGGCGTCCTCCGGCACGACCTTGCCTCGCACCACGTTTTTGCTGTGCTGGTAATCGATCTCGGAGATGGCGTTGGGCACCCGGTGGACGAACTCGTGGCCGAAGTTCTTGCTGTTGAGGCGTCCGCGCACCGCCAGCTCGCCGACGGTGGCGTTGGCCTGAGCCTCGGAGACGGTAGAGATGAAGTCGGCGCGGTCGAGTACCTCGCGCTCCATGTTCCAAAAGTGCGACAGGTAGCGGTCGTCGTCGTAGACGTAGCTCTTGGTCTGCCCTTCGG
Source organism: Acidobacteriota bacterium (assembly GCA_039030415.1). Taxonomy (GTDB): domain Bacteria; phylum Acidobacteriota; class Thermoanaerobaculia; order Multivoradales; family J023; genus JAAELT01. The sequence goes on along the minus strand of JBCCEE010000623.1, from coordinate 1,837 downwards.
CCATGATCCAGCCGTTGAGGTCACACCAGATTGGCACGTCGGTGTCGATCAGCACGGCGCGCGACGACGGATGGGTGTTGACGCCGAGGATCGCTTCGGGCTCGAACTCGTCGCACAGCTTCTGGACGTAGCCGGTGTCGTGGAACAGCTCGCCCGAGATCGAGAAGTACTCCAGGCGCTCGCGCTCGATCAGGCTGGCGGGATCGGCGTCGGCCGGGTAGGTCTCGGGCAGGCGGCAGCCGATCAAACGCACGGTGTGGCCGTCGTCGAGCAGCGGACGGGTGACGTGCCAGGTGCGCAGATTGGCGGCATACTGGCGGCGCTGGGGCTCGAAGGGGAGCGGGGCGGCTCCCAAGATCAAGAGTCGGGTCACGGCAAAGCTCGGGTCGGGGAAGTTGAGGTCGGGACAGCTGGAGTCGAAAATAGGGAGAGCTAGCGTGGGCTGTCGGCACTGAGTCTGTCGGCACTGGGTCTGTCGACGTTGGGTCTGTCGGCGCTGTGCCGTCGGCGGGATCCGTGCTCGGCTGGTTGGTTGGCGTAGATTAACGTAACATTTGGCCTCGCGGGAATTGAGCCCGCCTCAACCTCGCGATCACTACCTCCCCAGCACCCGTTCGATCCATGCATGCTCTCGACGTCCGTGCCCGACCTCGGGCCGTCCTCTGTCTGACGCTGGCGCTGCTTTCAGGGTGCGGCGGCGATGAGGCGCCGTTCGCCAAGCCGGTGCGCTGGATCGTCGAGCCGACCGATCAGGTGCTCGACCTGGCCGGCGTCCGGAAGTCGTTCGGCTACGAGCTGTGGAGCTTTGAGTCCGCCGCCGAGCACACGATCTGGCGCAGTCCCGATCCGGTGATCCTCAGCGAAGAGGACGGCATGCTGAAAGTACCCGCGACCGGCACCCGCGGGCAGTTTGTGAGGCTGTCGCGGGAGGTCGACCTCAGGGCGGAGAACGTGGCGGCGCTGGTGGTGCGGGCGAGCGGCGTCGGCCCCGGGCGGCTGCGGCTGTTCTGGGCCGGCCCGGGGCAAGGTTTTGTCTCAGAGCGCGGCGTGCGGGTCGACTTCGACGGGCCGCCGGTGGGCGAAGAGGGGGAGCTCCAGACCTACCGCCTCGAGCTCGCCGGACACGAGCTGTGGCAGGGGCGGATCCGCGGCATTCGGCTCGACGTGCCGGACGTCGCGGGCCGGGTGGTGCGGCTGGCGTCGGTGGCGACCATCGGCGGTGGTGACTATGAGGCTCGCATGCTGGCAGGGCTGGTGGCGCAGGACTGGAAGTTGACCCTCGCGGACGAGGCGCGCGACGCGATGCTGAGTCCTCCCGGGGTGGAGGGGCGCTGGACCTTGCCGTCACCGACCCGCGGCGTGCTGCGCTTCGCCTTTGGCCTGCCGCGCGGGAGCGGGCCGGCGGTCACCTTTCGGGTCTCCGACGCGTCGGCGGGCCAGCTCTTCGAAGAGACGATCGATCCGCAGGTGGACGGCCAGGCCGACCGGTGGCACGAAGCCGCGGTGGAGCTGCCGGCCGCGGCGTCTGAGCTCGTCTTTGAAACGGCGGTGGCAACCGCGGGTGCTGGAGCGGCCGACTATCAGCTGGATGATGGCATCCCGGCGTGGGGCAGCCCTGAGATCCGCCCGAGCGGCGGTGGGGTGAAGCCGCCCAACGTCGTGCTGATCTCGGTCGACACGCTGCGCGCCGATCGCCTCGGCGTCTACGGCTATGGCAACCCCACCTCGCCACACATCGACCGCTGGGCCCGCGAGCGCGGCGTCGTATTCAGGCGGGCGGTGACGACCGCGCCCTGGACCCTGCCTTCGCACGTTTCCATGCTCTCCGGTCTCGACG